>CAUJDU010000119.1 GCA_963169585.1 Actinomycetota bacterium
ATTAAACCAAGAAGTAGAAGCTTTACAATACCTAGCAACCTGTGCTGAGAAGGAATGTCAAACAGTAATTAGAAATGAAAGTCTAGGTAGGGGCTTAGATGCACTATACAGAAAAGAAGCTGACATGGAAGTGGATTCACTTATGGATTGGTTTAAAGATGGATGCGATCCAGAAACATTTCCAAAATTTCCTCGACTTGAGCACATACTTACCTACAGAGTTGAAGCAGGCATAAACCATGCACCGATTCAACGTTGATTTATTTCATCAATAAGAGACCAATAATTGTAGCCAAGTAAACAGTACTTATTATTCCGCCGAATACGAGTAACTCTTTTAGGCCAGGAGTTTTCTTTAAAGGTTGATGGTATTTACAGTTTTGACATTTAATCCAACTTGATTTACTGTGAGGATCAACCAAAATATTTTGTAAACACAGATTACATTGGACATAAATCTTAGAGCTGTCAGAACCACCAGTATCATCAGAGTTGTCTGGATTGTCTGGGTAATCAGGTATCGCTTCAGTCAAGACAATCATTCTGCCATATCTAGCAATGCCATACGGTATTCACTGAGCATATTTCGTGACAATTCTTTTGCTCGATACAAACGTGACCGAACTGTACCTATTGGTATGCTTAACACTTGCGATACCTCTTCGTAAGTTTGACCTAATACAACTACCATTATGAGAATTTGCTTATGCTCCTCAGATAAAGAATGTAAAATATCTAGATCAAAGTCAATATCTGCAAGCGTATCATTAATCTGTGAATTAGTTTCCAGTTTCGTCCGTAAACTTTTTGTCTTAGCTTTACTTTTTAGATAATCAGCACAAACGCATTTCGCAATTGCGATCATGTAAGCTTCCGGATTTTGTGTAGAAATAATTGGGGTTTTGCCCCTCATTGCCCGCGCATATACTTCTTGTGCAAGGTCCTCACCTTCACATTTTGAGACCATATAAGAGCAGTAAGATACGATAGATTTATATGTTCTACTTATTAGCTCACGATAAGCATTTTCATCACCATATCTCGCTCCTTCGACCAATAACGGTAACGGATAGTCTCTTACATGGTATGAAAACCTAAGTTTTCTCATGCACCTTATGCTACTTAGAACTTCCCAAAGCTAGCATATTGGAGTGCCCACAAATAAGAACAATTCTTCAAGTAAGATAACCCCCCTAAAGAACAAAAAACAATACCGTGAATTCTATTTCTTTGGGCTTTTTGACGCTCGTGATAAATCATTAATTCCCCTACAACTAATAGCAATACTTTTAGCCATAATTGAAGCAGCACAAGGCGTAAATAATATCTTAAATCCAGAATCAAAAGAATTTGCTCATACTTTTGCCCATCTAGGTTCCTATTCGCTTGCATATGCTGGAGCACTTTTTGTTGTTGGTTTCAAACCTGCTCGAGCAAGAGGTCTCCTAATACTTTTTGTGATTGCAACGATAGGGTTCATAGTAACTTCAATTATTGATATCTATGGAGGTAATGCGGGCTTAGCTACAGAAGTTCAACATGTGACAAAACTCATACCACCATTTATTGTTTGGCTAATTTCAAAAAGAGCTGTATATAAGTTTCCGGATCCGACTACGAGGGGTGATTAGATGGAACTTTTTCCCTCAAGTATAAGACTTCACTTAGTGCGAAGATTTAGCTTATACATCTCAAAAATACTGTTGCTATCATTAGGGCTACTCGTAATGTTAGGTATATTTGCACCATCGGGCGCCCAAGCTCACTCTCAACTTATCGACTCAAACCCTAAGCCAGACGAACAATTAACTAAAAGCCCGCAAGTAATATCTCTAACTTTTAACGGTACAATAAAATCTAACGACGACTCCATCAAATTATTCGATAGTCAAGGTAAACAAATATCAAATAAAGCAACAACTAAAGCCAAATCTTCAAGTCATATTGAACTTGAATTAGATCCACTAGAACCGAGCATATACGTTGTCAATTGGAGCGTTGTCTCACCAGACTCTCACCCTATCAGTGGAACCTTTACCTTCACTGTAGGCAACCCAGTAAAAGAAAAATCCACAGTTGATACTTCTATTTTCAAAGATATTGTCCTAATGAGTAATAAGGATATACATTCCACACAAGCAAACCTAAACAGATGGATCTTATTTAGTTCCACTGCTCTATCTATATCGATTAGTTTTCTTATTTTACTTGGAATAATAAAAATTCCAAAAAATAATATGATAAAAGTTTCTTTAATCCCTATTTTGATTGCAATTTTTTCATCTCTAGCTAGTATTTTTATACAAAATGCGATTATTGACAACAAATCGATAATCGAATCTATTTCATATAGCTCATTTGTTGACCAAATCCAATATGATTTTGGTATTGCTGCAACTATTAGAATTATTGCACTAATCGCACTTTTTGCCACACAATTCAATACTCTCTTATATAGATTCTTATCTCCTATTATTTCTTTACTGATAATCGCAACTATTACATTTTCAGGACACAGTGCATACGGTCAGTTATCTACACTTGCAATTATTTCGAGCCTAATTCATCTAGGCGCAACGTCAATTTGGTTCGGAGGGTTAGGTTACTCTCTTGTTTCAATTCGATTGGAAGAATTATCTTTCGATTATAAAAAATTCTCAAAGTTAGCACTTGCACTTGTACTAATGACTATTTTTACAGGAGTTTTTGCCTCTTGGCGCCAGGTCGGTAATATCAACTATGCGATAAATTCAGCTTTTGGGCGAACACTTGGATACAAAATTGTATTAGTCATGGCAGTTATTGTAATAGCGTTTTTTGCTCGTAGATTTTTAAAGAACAATGATATGACAACAACGCGTAAACTTATTGCAGTCGAATCAATACTACTATTAGGCGTTTTTGCCCTTACTTCGATATTGGTTTCTCAAATCCCATCAAAAACTTCTGCACAAATACCAGTATCAAAAAAAGCAATCAGCGATAGTGGGATAATTGAAATCCTTGTTGATCCAGCTAAGTCAGGTCCAACCCAATTACATGTTTATGTATACGACAAAAAAGGGCTACCTTTACAAATTGAATCAAAAAGTCTTACAAATCCTCCTATTCAAGTCACAATTCAAAACAACTCAAAAAATATAAAGCCAGTAAATGTTGCTATGAGATTTCAAGGTTTAAACCATTTCAGTTCTGTAGGATTCAATGTTCCTTTCTCTGGGGATTGGAAGTTAGTCGTGAGGATCCAGGTCAACGATTTTGATCAGCTCAAAGATCAATTCGAGGTAAAATTTTTATAGTTCTACTGTGCTGGAGTGGTTTCTTGAGTATTTAAATTCGGGTTTAAGCTTGGATCATCACGGAACTTTTCTTCACAAGTACCTGTAGCCCGATTAAAAACTTCTTTCTCCTCACCTTTGAAATCGAAAGGATATTCACTAGTCGAATCAAATTCTTTAACCTCTTTTATTCCTATTAATGTTTCTGTGGACATTTCATCATAAATTTCGCCGACGAGACAACTGTAAACTTCATTTAATGTTTCTTCTGGAACCAGATCTCCCAAACCATCCTGGCTTTTAGCTAATTGAACTAAGTGAGTTACTAATTCATCTTTTGTAGGTCGAGCCTGAGATTTATCAGAGCTGCAACCCATAACAACGATTGCCAAAAGTGTAACTACACTAATAATTTTGAATAGTTGATGTAACTTCATTTTACTAGGCTAGAACAAATAAGATAGGAGAATCGGGATATCAATATTAAGCCGATATTTTATTGTTTTCGCAGGCTGTAACTGTATTCCTTAACAGCATGGCAATTGTTGTTGGTCCCACACCACCAATTCTTGGGGTAATCCAGCTAGCTTTTTCTTCACAATCTTCGCTTATATCAGGGATCAATTTACGGCCTTCAGAAAAAGTCATCCCAGCAGAAACTAGAACCACATCTTTTTTAACCATATCAGGGGTGATTGTATTTGGTGATCCAACAGCAGCAATTACGATATCTGCGTCACGTGTAAATTGAGCAATGTCTGGTGTACCTGTATGTACAACTGTTACTGTTGCGTTTGCTCCTGCTTCCTTTAACGTAAGCAGGTTCGCTAACGGACGTCCGATGGTTAATCCTCTACCAACAATGACAACATGCTTACCTGTGAGATCGATACCATTACTTTGCAACAGTGCTTGAATCCCTAAGGGAGTACAAGGTCTAGGAGCATTAACCCCCATAACTAATTTACCTAAGTTAACGGGGTGTAGGCCATCAGCATCTTTTGTCGGGTTAATCGCCAACAGTGCACCTTGTTCGTCGCATTGGCTAGGTAGTGGAAGTTGCACTATGAAAGCATCAACGTTACTATCCGCATTCATAGCATTAATTGCATCTAGAACTTCTGCCTGACTAGCCCCATCACTCAACTCAACATGATGAGATACTATCCCTACATCTTGGCAAGCCTGTCGTTTACGACGAATATAACTTTGCGAGTTAGGATCGCTACCCACAAGAATTGTTCCCAAACCAGGAGCTCGATCTAACTTAGATATGCGTTCTTGTAGTCGTAGCTTTTCGAGTTCTAAAAACTCTGTACCTGAAAGAATTTTTGCAACCATATATTAAGACTAGTGTCGAAAGTGCCGTGTGCCAGTAAAAATCATAGCAATATTGTGTTCATTCGCTGCCTGAATTACTTCTTCATCCCTCATTGACCCACCAGGCTGAATTACAACAGATACACCAGTTTGGGCAGCTGCATCAATTCCATCACGAAATGGAAAGAATGCGTCAGAAGCACAAGCACCACCTTTGGCTCTATCTTGTGCTTTTTGAGCTGCAATTTGAGCTGCATGAACACGACTTTGCTGCCCAGCGCCGATTCCAACAGCTGTCAGATTGTTAGTAAGCACAATTGCATTACTTGAAGTACCTGCACATACACGCCAAGCAAACTTTGCTTCGTTTAGCTCTTGCTCGCTTGGTTGACGATTTGTAACTACTTTCCATGAAGATTCATTATCTGTGAAATCGTCTGCAGTTTGCGATAAAAATGCACCATCAATATGTTTAAGTTCAAAACCTACATCTTCTGGCTTCGGGGCAGAAATAACTCTAAGGTTTTTCTTTGCAGAAAAAATCTTCAAAGCTTCGTCTGAAAACGAAGTAGCAATTACGACTTCTGTAAAAGCATCAGTGATAGCTTGAGCTGTTTTAGCGTCTACTTCACCGGTCAAAGCAACTACTCCGCCAAAAGCAGAGACGCTATCACAATCAAAAGCTTTACTATAAGCATCAAAAATATTATCTGCACAAGCCACACCACATGGGTTTGCGTGTTTAACAATTACGCACGATGTACCTTCAAATTGATTCACTAAGGACCATGACGACTGAAGGTCAAGATAATTTATATAGCTTAAATCTTTTCCCTGATACAGAGTCATAGCTTGTGGCCAAGATGGTTTATGATTTACATAGTCATATATTGCTGCATGTTGATGAGGATTCTCTCCATATCGTAGATCCTTTTGTTTCTTCAGCGAAACAATAATTTCATCTGGTAAACCACCAGCAATTTCTCCATTTTTATTGTTCATCCACTCAACAATGGATGCATCAAAAGATGCCGTCAAGGCAAAAGCTTGTCGCGCCAAGTTCAAACGTAGTTCATCGGTTAGGCATTTATTATTATTTTTTAAGTCGTTTAAAACATCTTCGTATTGGCTAGGGTTTGTGACAACCCCTACAAAAGCATTATTTTTTGCGGCAGCTCTAATCATTGCAGGTCCACCAATATCTATAGTTTCAATATCTGGCCTTTCAACAAATGGGTACAGGTTAACTACAACCAAACCGAATGGCTCAATACCGAACTTTTCCAAATCATCAATATGATTTTGTTTGTCCATATCTGCCAAAATTCCACCATGGATCTTTGGGTGCAAGGTAACGACCCTGTGCTCAAGCATTTCAGGCATTCCAGTCGCATCTTCGACGGTTGTAACTTTAATGCCAGCATCGGAAATTGCTTTAGCTGTTCCACCTGATGAAACAATAGATATACCTAGCGCATCTAATTCTTGGGCAAACTCAACTACACCTGTTTTGTCGAAGCATGAGATGAGCGCACGCGTTACTGGTAAGGTCATTTTTGGCCTTTCATTTTTGTTGTATTGAAATTTTGTGTACAAAACTGACGAATAGTCTGAGGGTATAATCGGTGTTCCACTTTTTGAATCCTCTGATGAAGAGAGTCTTCATCATCACCGTCTAAAACTTCTATCGCTTCTTGAGACAAAATTGGGCCAGCATCAACTTGTTCAGTAACGATGTGGACTGTAACACCAGTGACCTTTACTCCTGCCTGCAAAGTTGCCGTCATTGTACCTTTGCCATACGTTCCAGTAAATGCAGGTAGGAGGCTTGGATGGATATTCAGTATCCTATTTTCAAACTCTGTAATTAGATCTTCAGTAAATATTGTCATAAACCCAGCAAGTATTACTAGCTCGATTGATTTCTTTTTTAGTTCTTTAAGGACTTCACTTGTAAAACGTTCACGTTGACCTTTAAAGTCGGATCGATCGACAATCACATAATCTATCTCGGATTTTTGTGCACGTTCTATAGAAGTAATCCCAGGACGATCACATAGTACAAGTGCTACTGGAATTTTATCATCGATAATTGCTTGAAGATTAGTCCCAGAACCAGAGACGAGCACAGCGATCCTGGGGAATTGTGTGGACTCATATTTTGTTTCCAAGGGTCTATTTTTCCACAAAAGGCCCCCCGAATGCGAAACAATGATATAGATTTGCCTACGAGCTTAAAGTTGCGGCTGGAAACTAGATATATTAAAAACTAAATTCAATATAAGTAATCCAATGCCAATAATGATTCCAGCGATACCGCAAGAAAGCCCACCTATAGCCAATCCTTTACCTGTTAGCTGACCACCAGATTTTTCAATTCGACCAAGAGAAAGGAACCCAAAAGCAGTCGCCACAACGCCAAGTATCACTCCAAAGATTCCACAACAACAAGCCAAAACGATTGCAGGTACACCAGTCGAGAGCGCAGTTATCGCAAAAGGATCATTTTTTGGGCCACCAGCGTTATATCCTTGCTCATTTGAATAATACGTACCTTGAGCAGGAGCAACTTGCGGTGGAATTGGTGGTGGCGGTGGCGGCGTCGCACCTGGATACCCATAAGGCCCTGGCCGTTCGGGTTGAGTATTATCTGGAGTTCCCCCAAAAGGAGGTGGAGGAGGTGGAGTTCCTATACCGTCAGGATTAGGTGGGAATGGGTCGTTATTATTATTCACGAGATCTCTTTCGGCAAGGTTCCTATTTACTTTACCTTCTAGCAATAACAAAACCTGGGAATCAAATGAAAATCCCTAAATATATGCTTTAGAGCCTATATGTTTTCTAAAACACCCGCCATTGCCTCACCAATTTCAGTTGGATTTAAGACAACAGTCGCACCAGCAGCTTGCAAAGCTTCCATTTTACCTTGAGCAGTTCCCTTTCCTCCAGAAATGATTGCCCCAGCATGACCCATCTTCTTCCCCGCAGGAGCTGTAACACCTGCAACATAGGCAACAACTGGTTTTGTCATTTTGTTAGCAATAAATTCTGCTGCATCTTCTTCAGCTGAACCACCAATTTCACCGATCATAATTACGGCTTTGGTTTCGTCATCAGCTTCAAATCTTTCAAGACAATCGATATGAGAAACTCCTGGAACTGGATCTCCACCAATGCCAACACAAGTTGTTTGACCAATACCTCTTTGTGATAGTTCATGAACTGCTTGATATGTCAAAGTTCCAGATCGAGATACTACACCAACAGGCCCTCCAGGTAATGCAATTTGGCCTGGGATAATTCCTATATTGCACTCTCCTGGCGTAATGATTCCTGGACAGTTTGGTCCAAGAATAAAAGTGTCGGGAAAGTTTGTCTTTACCTCATTATAAAACTGAGCTTCATCATGGCTAGGTACACCTTCAGTTATTACAACAATAAACTCGATACCAGCATTTGCAGCTTCAAGAACAGCACCTTTTACACCTGGGGCTGGAATAAAAATACAGCTAGCAGTTGCGCCAGTTTCTTTTTTTGCTTGCTCAACTGAAGCAAAAATTGGTATACCATCTACACTTTCTCCAGCCTTTTTCGGGTTTGTACCTGCAACCACTTGTGTTCCGTAATCTCTGTTTCTAAGACCATGGAATCGGCCTTGCGAGCCAGTCAAACCTTGATAGATAACTTTGGTGTCTTTATTTACAAAAATACTCATTTGATTTTTCCTTTACTGGAGGTCCGACCTAACCAATCGAACACTTCGTGTCACGATTCGTCAGGTAACGGACCTCTACTTCTACTTCGAAAGTCTTACGGCCTCACGTGCAGCATCCAACATGGTTGACGCCACTACAACTTTTGGATTTGGATTAGCTTCTAGAATCGCTCGACCTTGGTCAACATTAGTTCCATCTAGCCTAACGACGATCGGGGATTTTAATTCCACTTTAGAAGTAGCTTGCACAACCCCATTGGCAACATCATCACATTTAGTTATTCCACCAAAAATGTTAAGAAATATAGCTTTCACATTTTCATCACTATTAACCACTTCGATCGCATTGGCTAATAGGTCTGCATCAGCACCTCCACCAACATCTAAAAAGTTTGCTGGGCGACCTTCAACTTGATTTACGATATCAAGTGTTGACATAACAAGGCCAGCACCATTACCTATGATTCCAATTTCTCCATCTAAACCAATATAATTTAAACCTTTTTCCTTGGCCATAAGCTCACGTGCATCCAAAATCTGAGTACTCTCATATTCGGCCCAATCTTCATGGCGGAATTGCGCGTTCTCATCCAAAGTTACTTTTGCATCCAAAGCATGCACGTTGCCTTCTGGGGTTAAAATAAGAGGGTTAATCTCAGCCAAGTCACAGTCACCCTGCACATAGACATCATAGAGTTTCAATAAAATATCAACTGCACCATCACGAGCTTTTGGATTCAACTGTGCACCATCAACCCAAGCTACACATTGCTCTTTAGTTAAGCCAATGTATGGATCAATCCAAATTTTACTTATGGCATCAGGGTTTTCTTCAGCGACAACTTCAATCTCTACCCCACCTTGTGCAGACAACATTCCTAAGTGTTTTTTAGCTGCACGATCTAACGTAAAACTTGCATAGTATTCCTCAGCTATATCACTTGCATGTTCAACCCATAGTATTTCTACTACATGTCCCTTGATATCAAGACCCAGAATGCTTGTTGCATGCTCTCTTGCTTCATCTTCGTTAGTTGCAAGCTTCACACCACCTGCTTTTCCGCGTCCACCAACTAGTACTTGCGCTTTTATAACAACTGGATAACCGATTTCATTAGCTGCATCAACTGCGCTTTGCACATCGGTTACTGCTTTTCCATCGCTGACAGGTATTGCATATTTAGCAAAAAGCTGTTTACCTTGGTATTCCAAAAGATCCATAGTTCTCCTTGAACTGATATTGAGAACGATATTTTACTTTACAGAAAATAGATCACACGAGTTCAATAGGTGGATTTAGCGATGCCATAAATGTTCTAGTCCTATCAGTGGGAAAATCAACACTAATAGCAATATCCCCATTTTTGTGAGTATCCAAGCTTGTAATAGTGCCTAAACCATATTTCTCATGAGATATCCGAGATCCAATGGCGAACTCGGAAGTGTCAAAATCAGGCTCCGGCGGTTGCGATATAAGTGGTTGGGCCTCAAACTCATTGACATCACTTATCTGGTCTTTGCTGGCTGAATCACTTCCCCAAATACGGGATCGAATGATCTCATCTGTGGCAAAATCGCGTCTTCGTGGTCTTTTGCCTTGGCCTATTACGCGCCCTTGTTCACTTTGATCATTTGGATCGATATCATCGAAAGCAAAATCGTCATATATTCTTGAATACCTAGAACTTTTATTATTCGTACCCGGAGCACTTGATCTCATAAATTCACTCGGAACTTCTTTATCTTCGATCGCATTAACTAGTTCTGCAGGGATTTCCTTCAGGAAACGGCTCGGAGAAAAATAGTCTGGTGTTGCATACATGATCCTAGATAGCGCACACGTTAAATATAACCTGTCCATTGCTCTAGTTATGCCTACATAGCAAAGACGCCTTTCTTCTTCTAGCTCAGAGATATCTCCCATCGATCTTTCATGAGGGAAAAGGCCTTCTTCAAGACCAGTTATAAATACTGTTGAATATTCAAGGCCTTTGGCGCTATGTAACGTCATCAGCGTAACTGATTCATCGTTCGCGTTTGCTTGGTCAGATTCCGCCAATAAGGAAACTGCTTCTAAGAATGCTTGTATGCGATCAAAGACAGATTCCGGATTAAATATTGTCGAATCTTCGTGTGCAAAAGTTGGAATCTCTAGACCGCTATCTCCTTGTTCCGCGAATTCGATTTTTTTATCGATCGCTATATCAAACTCACGTGCTTGAGATATAAGTTCTAGAAGGTTTTCTAAACGTCCTTGTGATTCAAAACTTCCTTCGTCTTCCAACATCTTTTTATATCCACTAGCTTCTAACAGATATTCCAGTACTTTTGCAACCGTTTCGTATTCACCGTTAGCAGCTACATCAAACAGCGAACATAGCCCCAAAGCGGCGGTTGAAGCCTTTTTTGACAACCCAATCTCATTAGGCTTTTCTAAGGCCTTTCTAAATGAGATACCGTAATTTCTAGCAAAAGTCGCAATCTTAGAAATAGAAGTATCTCCTAAACCTCTTTTGGGCTCATTTATGATTCTTCTCCAAGAAGCTTCGTCAGACTGATTTGAAAATACGCGAAGATAACTAATTGCATCTTTTATTTCACGCCTGTCAAAGAATTTTGTGCCACCTATTATGCGATAAGAAATACCATTTCTTATTAGCTGTTCCTCAATTAATCGAGATTGCGCATTTGTCCGATAAAAAACAGCAATAGAATCTAATGATTGCGTTGTAGACAATTTGTTAATCGTATTAGCTACATATTGAGCTTCGCTGCGATCACTATTTGCATAGTAAACAACAATTGGTTCACCTATCCCCTTGTCTGAGACTAGCTCTTTTTTGTGTCTAGAGTTGTTGTTTGAAATAACGGCATTTGCCGCATTAAGAATATTTTCTGTTGAACGATAATTTGTATTTAAAACGACAACACTTGCATCTTCATATTCTTGTTCAAACCTTTGCATATTTAAATGATCAGCACCACGGAATCTATAGATAGACTGATCGGCATCTCCAACAACTGTAATATTATTGTGCTTCTTGGATATCAACCGAACAAATTCCCATTGCGCCAAATTTGTATCTTGAAATTCATCGACTAGGACATGTTTAAATCTATTCTGATATTTTTCTCGTACTTCATCATCTTCACGCAACAGTTCAACACATTTCCCTAACAAATCGTCGAAGTCAACAGCGTTAGCCGCCCTCAATCTTTGTTCATACTCTGCATAGATCTTTGCGACAGTAGCCTGGGTATCCATTTGAGCATTTTCTAATGCCTGACCTGGAGTTATTAGCTCATTTTTGAAGTTAGAAATACTACGTTGTAAGCCTTTCGGGGAAAATCGTTTTGAGTCCACACCGAGATCTCTTCGGGCATAATCAACAAGTCTTGTTGCATCAGAGACATCATATATCGAAAAGCCGGATTTAATACCTACACTTGATCCGTCCATTCTTAAGATTCGTGCGCAAGCAGAATGAAATGTTGAAACCCACATTCTCAGAGCTACGCGACCAACTAGTTTCGAAACCCGCTCAGCCATTTCTGCTGCTGCTTTATTTGTAAAAGTTATTGCTAAGATTTCAAAAGGAGAAACATTTTGCGAACCTATAAGGTGTGCAATCCTCCTAGTTAGAACTCGTGTTTTTCCTGACCCTGCCCCAGCAACCACAAGAAGCGGGCCACCAGAATGTTGTACTGCTTGTTTTTGAGATTCGTTTAGGTCATCAAGTATCGATAAATTCGTTTTATCTACACCTATATTTGTTGATGCAAAAATATTTGCAGGAAAAGTCACTCTAATAATCTAGGCTTTATTGTATGCAATATTAGGCTCGTAGTCACCTTCATGATTTTCTACGTCGATATAGCCTCTCATGATCCTCGTCTTCTCAGCATTTAAAAATAAGGTGAAGGCAGAATTATCTGCATCAATTTCTAAATCACAATAATTTTCCCAATCCTCATTCAAAACAAAAGCACTAGGGTTCATATCGCGAGGTATTCTTCGATATTTCATACGAGCATCGTCGAAGATCCACCAGCTATTAGATGTAGGAAGAGTGATCATATCGAATCTGTACCTTCGTTTTCAGTTCAACCAGTTTAGATCAAAAATCAACACCAACGCCAATGCCCTGCAATATCGCTTATTTGGCGGTTGTTCCAATTTCAAATGCTCTACATTTAGAAATACCCGCCGCACTTCCAACCTTTAATACTGTATCGAAACTCACTCCGATGGCCTGTAAGTTTTGTGTATATTCTCCACCCAAAGCTAAGAGACGGGCAAGTATTGCAACCGTTCGAGCCGGATCTTGATTAGTTTCAGACTCTGCTAATAGAGCAACATATTCAGAATACTGTTTTGAAACCAGATCGACTTGAGATTTCAATAGGGAAAGTGAATCCAAACCTTGCTGCCATTGCTCAGCTTTGCTTACATCAGGTGTAATCGAACTAAACCCCAAAATCAAACCATCTAGGGCTGTTGTTGCCTCATCGAATTTACTTTGAAAACTTTTATCTTTAGTAGGGTCAACCTTAATAATCGCATCAAAAACTTTTGGATCAACGCTAGTACAAACACTTTGAACTTTGCTAGCAAATGTATCTGCACTCGTAGTTGTTGCAGATGTTTGAGTCGCCTTTGCTGATTTGAAATCTTTTTTATTCGAATCTTGTGATCTGCCATTCGAACATGCACTGGCGAATAAGATTACGATACACACAACTGCCAATATTCGAATAATACTAAATAGCTTCATGACTAACTCACAATATCTGAACAGGAATCGAGATCCATGTTTTTGGTAACTATCTTTATTTCATTTACTCTTAATTTAAGCCCTTTGATCATGAGTTCAAGTTCATCGTTTAGTTCATCAAACTCACTAGCTGTTTGAGACTGACTATCTTCGTCTTCAAAATATTTTTGAGTTAACCCGCTTATCTCCAATAAAATACTCGAAAGTTCAGGGAAAGTGTCTCTAATTTCAGTATTCTCCCCCAAGAAAGCTTCCCAATCTTCTTCATACTCTTTTGGCGGTTCTACTAGTTCCAGTTTGGAAATGAAGCGATCCATTTCATCTTCACTAGTTTTTAATGATTGAGCCATCCCTGATGGATCAGTAGTTGCCGCTGCTGAAATATCCGCAATTGAAAGGATGACACTATCATCAACACTTTCACAAATACCTTCTACCTTCTTAACAAAAGCCTGCATGGTAGCTTTGGTACTTGTGTTAATATCTTCAGATTTTGAATCACCAGAATTCGTACATGAAGCAACAAAAAAAGTGATTAGAAGAACTATCGAAGCAAAAACAATCTTCGACAAGGTTATTCCCATTCGATTGTACCAGGAGGTTTAGAAGTTACATCATAGGCAACTCTATTTACACCAGGTACTTCATTAATTATACGGTTTGCCATTTTTTCTAAAACTTCAAATGGGATACGAGCAAAATCTGCTGTCATTGCATCATCTGACGTAACAGCACGAATAATTATCGGATATGCATATGTTCTTTCATCACCTTGAACACCAACACTTTTCACTGTTGGAAGGACTGCAAAACTTTGCCAAATCTCCCTATAGAGTCCTGCTTTTCTAACTTCATCTACAACAATATGATCAGCAGCACGCACTATTTCTAGCCGTTCTAAAGTTATTTCACCAACGATACGTACCGCCAAACCAGGGCCAGGAAAAGGCTGTCGCCAAACTATATCTTCAGGCAATCCCAATTCTGCACCTATTGCGCGGACCTCGTCTTTGAATAGGTTTCGAAGAGGTTCTACCAATTCAAATTTCATGTCTTCAGGAAGACCGCCAACGTTGTGATGACTCTTAATCGTTGAAGCATCCTCGCTTCCAGATTCAATAACATCTGGATATAGTGTTCCTTGAACTAAAAATTTTGCATCTTGAATCTCGTCTTCAACTTCTTCAAAAATCCTAATAAAAGTTTCACCAATAATTTTTCTTTTTTCTTCAGGTTCTGTTATCCCTTTAAGTTGATCGAGGAATCTATCTTGCGCTTTCACATGTATCAGATCAATTTTGAATTGATCTCTAAACGTCTTTTCTACTTGCTCTGATTCGCCAGAACGCATCATGCCAGTATCCACATACACGCATACAAGTTGATCTCCGATAGCTCTATGCACAAGTGCAGCAGCAACTGAAGAATCCACACCTCCAGAAAGCGCACAGATAACTTTGCTCGCACCAACTTGTTCTCGGATCGCTTCGACGGAGTCATCAATAATGTTTGTGTTAGTCCACGTTGGTGCACAGTTAGCACCTTCGTAAAGAAAATGCTTAAGAATATCTTGCCCGTTAGGAGTATGTTTAACTTCTGGATGAAACTGCATCCCAAATATTGCGCGTTCTTCATTCTCGATTACGGCACATGGCGTATTTTGAGTAGACGCACTTACCAAAAATCCTTTTGGTGCTTGCGTAATAGTATCAAAATGACTCATCCAAACGTCTTGAGATAAATCAAGATCATGAAGTAATAGCGAATTGTTCAAGACACTTAAATCCGTTCTACCATATTCGCCAGATCCTGTCTTGGTGACTTGTCCACCTAATTGTTTGGTAATAAGTTGTGCTCCATAGCAAATACCTAAAATTGGGATACCAAGTTCATATATTTCCTCATCTAGCAGAGGTGCATTTTCTTCATGAACAGATTTTGGCCCACCCGAAAGTATTATGGCTGCTGGTTTTTTATCTTTTACCTCTTGAGCTGAAATGGCCCTTGATACAATTTCAGAATAAACATGAGCTTCACGAACACGACGAGCGATTAGTTGGGCATACTGTGCCCCAAAATCGACCACAAGTACGATTTGTTCTGGTATAGACACGGTTGTTTCGCTGCGTGAAGTTGTTTTGCTCAAGAGTTTTTGCCCATTCCTACTTGTTGTGCATTCTGTAAAATTTTTCCTTCAGTTTGTAGGCTAGGTGCAATCATAACTTCAGCTTTTTGAAACTCTTTCAACGAAGCATGTCCTGTCGTTGCCATTGAAGTACGCAGTGCTCCAAACAAGTTGAGTGAACCATCATTTTCATGAGCTGGCCCAACCAGGATCTCTTCAAGCGTTCCTTTTTGTCCTGTGAAAACTCGTGTCCCTCTCGGTAGAGAAGGATGGAATGTTGCCATACCCCAATGAAATCCTTTTCCTGGGGCTTGGGTAGCACTAGCAAGTGGCGATCCAATCATCACTGAATCTGCACCACAAGCGATTGCTTTTGCAATGTCTCCACCTAGTCTCATTCCACCGTCCGCTATCACATGCACGTAAACACCAGTTTCATCTAAGTGTCGTATACGTGCTCCGGCTGCATCCGCTATAGCTGTTGCTTGAGGAACGCCAATACCTAAAACACCGCGTGAGGTACATGCATGCCCTGGGCCAACACCAACCAAAACCCCAGCTGCACCAGTTCGCATTAGATGTAATGCTCCTGAATAACTAGCACATCCACCTACAAAAACTGGGATTTCAAACTCACGAATGAATTTAGTCAGATCTAAAGTAGTACCAGTTTTTGAAACGTGTTCTGCGCTGACTACAGTACCTTGAATAACCAATATATCTAAATCCGATGCAGTTACATATTTGGAAAACTCATCTACTCTTTGAGGTGTTAAGGAAGCGGCAACAGTTACTCCAGCTTCTTTTATTTCTCTAATACGTTCAGTTATTAATTCACCTTTGATAGGTTCTTCATAAATCTCTTGCATACGTTGGGTAGCTTTATCAGAATCTAGAGCTACAATCTCTTCAAACACCTTTTGAGGATCTTCGTATCTTGTAAAAATACCTTCAAGGTTCAAACAACCGAGTCCACCGAGTTGGCCCATTCTGATAGCAACTTGAGGAGACATAACCCCGTCCATTGCTGCACCAATCACAGGTAAGTCAAATTTGTAGGCATCAATTTCCCATGAGATATCGACATCCTCAGGATCTCGTGTCCTACGTGAAGGAACTATTGCTATGTCATCAAACCCGTATGCTCGACGACCAGATTTACCTATACCAATTTCAACTTCCACTGAAAATCTTCCCTTAACTATTCAAATATGATCAAGACAACATTCTAATATACAAACTAGACCTTTAGACAATGGAGAATATCCGTCAGGATGTGTGCAGTTGCTCCCCATATAAATACGGGTTTTGAATTTGTATCATAAACAAAATACATGTGAATTGTCGGAGACACTTGGCCAAAATCCCATATTTCACTAAAGTATGCTCCAGGTTTAACGAGCTCAGAAATCTCTATATTATGAATAAGTTCAACCTCATCTTCGTTAGCTTTAAGTTTTTCCAATACACTGTTCCTACAGGTTGCGACAACTGGTGTTATTAAACCACTTCGAGCTCTAGTGTTCACTGGTGATCGTATGCCTAAAATATTAAATTCATTTGGGTCTATCCCTATTTCTTCATTCGTCTCTCTAAGAGCTGTGGATTTCATATCTTTGTCAAATGCTTCCACCATCCCCCCGGGGAAAGAAACCTGTCCTTTGTGATGCGAAACCGACATTGATCTTGTCATTAGTATTAGCGATTCGATCTCACTATTTTGGGAATGTTCTTTGAGGACAAAGGGGACCAGGACTGCTGCTGGCTTAGTTTCGATATCATCGTCTCCAAGATCTTCAATTGCTGTTTCTGGGAGTTCTGAGCTAATCAATGTACCAATATTCTTTATTTTTTTATCTTGAGATAAAAAATAATCTTGCATATTAGAAACGGTTAGCGATCGATCCCCTAATCCGACATGAATCCAGGGTGCACTGGGCCCAGGTATCCAACTTTTTGGCCTAGGTAAGTCATTGTATTTATCTTTAAAATCTGAATTCATAATTCGACCAAATAGAAAAAGGCACCTATTTGTTTCGCGTACGCCGGAACGTGAGCGCGAAGCAATTAGGTGCCTCTTTCTCTAAACGAGTATCTTATGCAGGGAATTTTGCAAGTACATCACGAGAAGAAAGAATTAATAAATCCTCTCCATCGACTGTAATTTCTGTACCACCATACTTAGAGTAAACAACAGTGTCACCTACGGCGATTTCCATTGGTACTCTTTCGTTGTCATCTCCAAATCGGCCTGGACCAACTGCAAGTACTTCACCTTGTTGTGGCTTTTCTTTTGCTGAGTCTGGAATTACCAAACCTGAAACTGTGGTTTCTTCTGCTTCGCTTACGCGGATAACAATTCGATCTTCTAGTGGCTGCAGATTCATGCATTTCTCCTGAATAGGTTATTAAACGGATATTTTCGATTATTAGCACTCTCATATATAGAGTGCTAATACGTTACCAAGCCTGTTAGGCCCTATTCAACTTCAACACATCGGCCATTATCCATGCGATGGGCCTCTAATTCCGTATTTGTAGTACTAATAAGCCAATCGCAGGTAGGAAAGTTAAAGGTCGGAGATTTTCCAGCCGGGATCAATTCCAACACCAAGTCCATCAGGGCCCCTTAGGTTGTAATGAATTAACCCCGCTACAGCAATCATTACCGCATTATCTGTACACATCGACTTCTCTGGGATAAGAGCACGGATAGAAAATTCATCAGATAATGTTTTAACTTGAGATCGAAGATGCGAATTTGCTGCCACTCCACCACCAATAGCAACTGCAGTTGTCTTTAACTTTTCGCTATTAAGTTTATTAATGGCGAATCGAGTTTTTGAAATTAATGAATCAATCACTGCTGCCTGAAAACTTGCACAAACATCTTCTATCTTTGCATTTTCACTATCACGGAGTGCATATTTGACTGCTGTCTTTAATCCTGAAAAAGACATTTTTGTAGGTTCATCTTTCATCGGTCTTGGAAAATCAAATGCTTTAGGATTTCCTTGTAGTGCCAACTTATCTATGAGAGGTCCGCCCGGGTATCCCAAGCCTATAAGCCTGGCCACTTTATCGTACGCTTCACCTGCAGCATCATCAATCGTCTGTCCTATAACTCGATATTTTCCAAGACCATCAACAATTACAACCATGCTGTGTCCGCCTGAAACCAATAAAGAGACAAAAGGAAATTCAACATTTTCATGTTCTAACAGAACGCTAAGAATATGTGCTTCGTGATGATTAACACCAACAAAATCTTTACCCATCGCATACGCATAACTTTTTGCCGCAGTACTACCAACTAATAATGCGGCAGCTAAACCTGGACCTCTAGTGCCAGCAAACAAGTCGATATCGGCCAAGACCATCCCAGATTCATCTAAAGCTGACTGTACAACATTATTTACCAACTCTAAATGATGTCTACCAGCAAGCTCTGGCACAACACCACCATATTTTTTATGTAAATCTATCTGACTAGAAACGATAGAGCTTTTAAGAATTTTCCCATCTTTAACAATTGCAGCTGCCATCTCATCACAGGAAGATTCGATACTTAAAATATTCATAAATCCCTCAACCACATAATGGCAGCATCTTCACCATTATCGGCATAATACTTTGGCCTAATACCTTCACTGAGAAACCCGAGCTTCTCATACAACTCTATGGCCTTAAAATTAGACACCCGAACTTCTAAAGTCGAACTTTTTACACCTTGTCTTTTAGCGTAATCTAATAATTTGATAATTAAAGATCTACCTATACTATTTCTTCTGTATATTTCGTCTACAGCAAGCGAGTGAATATGTAATTCATCAGAAACTAATTGTCCACCTGCAAAGCCTAAAACAGTTTCTCGTTCTTGACCATTATCTTTTTGGAGGATTGCAACAAAAATAATATGTGTTGCACTTCTCATTTCTGAAAGGAATGTCGTCCCACTCCAAGGGTTTGAATTACATCTAGATTCAATACCTATAACATCATCAAGATGATGTTCAGACATTTCTACTAACGCAAAACTTCCGATCATGGCTTACCCCAGGAGAGTTCTGCATCTGATTTTCTTATATATAGTGCTTTCGGCGAAAATATATCCGCACTAACACCAGATATAATCGCATCCGATACTAAATCTAGCCCATATTTTGTATCGATTTTAGCCGGTAAGACGCTTTCAATCCTTTTTGCATCAATAGATTTATAGTCCATATATTTTTCCATATCATCTAGGACCGTAACGCCATCCTGGGATTGGTTAACCCTTTGCACAAATTCTTTCGGCGAGATCAGCTGTTCCTTTTCGATTCTCCTCATATTGGACGCAAAAGTTACCCCATCTATTAAAACTCTAGAAGTTGCACATCTTATAAATTCATATTTCGCATAATAGAGTTCACTACGTCTTGCATCTTTAGCTACAAGAATTTCGTTATAACTTTTTAGACCTGTCTGGATAGTCGATATTACTGATAATTCAAGTGAAGAAAAATATACAAGAGGTAAATTAAGAGCATGTGCGAAAGCATGCGCAGCTGAAATTCCAACACGTAAACCAGTGAATAGTCCTGGTCCGATTCCAACACCGATAGCTGAGATAGAACTCATTGATGAAGACCTGTCGGCTAAAACTTGATCGACACAACTAAGAATATTTTCTGAATGTGAAGATGGTTGATCTATAGATTTTGATGAAAAATCCATGGCGCTAGTACCGGCTGCCACAGATATCTGGTTAGTTGAGGAGTCGATCACAAGAATATCAGCCATAGTTTTCCCAACCACCCCTTACCAACTCGTCTTCAATCTTGTTTTGGCGATCTCTTGGAATTTCACCTTTTATTTGAAACACAAAATTTCTATCCTCGGGTTGACTTTCATCGATTTCGATCACAAAGTGATTCTTATCGACATATTCTTCAATCTTTTCTCCCCATTCGATGAAAGTAACTGCTTCTTCATCAAAGATTGTTTCTAAACCTAAATCATAAACTTCGTTAAGATGATCCAATCGATATGTATCTACATGAATAATCTTATTTAAACCTTTTACTTTTGGATATATTTCATATGTATTTACTATTGCAAATGTTGGCGAAGTTACAACATCTACAGTTCCTAACAAACTAGTAATCGAAGATACTAATGTTGTCTTTCCAGCTCCAATATCGCCTTTCAGGATTACAACATCTCCACAGCTAAATATATTTGCAAAAATCTGAGCAACATCAGATAATCGATCTAAATTTATATTGTTTTGCTTCCAAATCATTGCATCACGAATCTCTTAGTTCTTTACTCACATTTAATAGATCCGAAAGCATATCGTCTTGAGCTTTTTTTCCATTTCTCAAAACATATGCGGGATGAACTGTTGGGATAACAATTGAGTTATGTAGCTTGAACTTTTTACCTCGAATTTTTGTAATACCTTCTTTAGTGCTTAATATATATTTACTAGCAAAATTTCCAACAGGTACGATTACTTTCGGAGAAACAAAATTAATCTGAGCTTGTAAAAATGGGCTGCATTGAGATATCTCTATACGACTAGGATCCCTGTTTTCAGGCGGTCTACATTTGAGAACATTAGCGATATATATTTCTTCTCGATTTATTCCGATCTGGCTGAATAGTTTTATTAGAAGTTGCCCTGATCGACCCACAAATGGTTTACCTTGCTCATCTTCACTTGCTCCAGGGGCCTCGCCAATTACCATCACTTTTGCGTCTAAAGTCCCATCACATAAAACTACATTCTTTCGTGTATCACATAACTCACACCTGACGCACGAAAGTGCATCCAATTCCATATCCGCATACGTTAAATATTTTCGATCAACTTCAATCTTCATTGATTGCTTTTCTCTTGAGCTTTGTTTGGGACTAATTACTCTAGCTAGGAAGGTGTTGCTTTATCCAAAAAGTCTAAAAATGCCTGGTTAAATTCATCTACACTTTCCAGCATCGGACAATGACCTACATCTTCAATTATTACTTCTTGGATCCCAAGAGCCTTAGCAACAACTCGAGCATCTTTAACAGGAGTAACAGGATCTGAAGTTCCCACTATAACTGCAGCAGGAGAAATGACTACTTCCAAAGTTCTTCGAAAATCAAAATTGGCCAAGACCTTCAATAACTCCGCACATACATTTCTATCTGTAGAGATAACACATCTACGAATAAACTCACAAACAGCATTTGAAGCTTTCTTGCCTAATGCAAAGCGAGCAAGTGGAAAACCAATCAGAGGAATATCAGCAACAAAATGGAATGCTTTACCAGTCAACGAAAATTTAGTTAATGCCTCAGAAAAACTCTCAATATGGTGATAAGGAGGATGTGCCAATGTTGAGACCAAACAGAGGCCTGCTACTTTTTTATCTGCTTCATGTTTATATTTTTCCATGAATGCCATCGACACAACACCACCTGTTGAATGGCCTACGAGAATATATTTATCAATTTCTAGCTGAGCTATAACATCATATAAATCATCAGCTAATACTTCCAAAGAAAAATCACTATCTCCTATCGAGGAAGCACCATGACCTCTTATATCAATAGAAACCAGATCATACTTGTCTCGAAGAAGATCGAATTGATGTGCCCATATTGGAGAGCAAAGAGCATATCCGTGAAGGAAAATTAATGTTGGAAGCCCCGAATTTCTTGGCCCATCTCTATACACAACTATACGTGCATTATCCCTTGTGGTTATATAAAATTGTTCAGAAGCGAAGAACTCAAAATCTACATCAGTTTTTGAAATCGAATTAACTACGATTTTTTGAGCACCGTAAGCGGCAGAAGCCACACCAATTGCTGCACCCGCAACTATACCTAATGCTTTTAGTGGATGATTCGCCATAATTCTAAAATGTTAGCCGTAAATCCGAGGGATTCGTTCGTTCAAACGGCAAAGAACTTCGTATGAAATTGTCCCCGTTAGTTTACCCCAATCTGACGCTGAAATAGTCGCTTCGCCATCGGTTCCGATTAACGTGACCTCATCTCCCACATTAACTGCTAAGTCACCTACATCAACCATACTTTGATCCATCGTTATTCTTCCTACGATCGGACACTTAACACCATGAATTAAGACACATCCACCCAACAATCCATAGTTCCTAGGTAGTCCATCTCCATAACCTATTGGTAATGTTGCGATTTTAGTATCTTTTTTTGTCTTAAATTCGCCACCATAGGATACGCTCTCGCCAGCCTTTATGGTTTTAATATACGAGATTGCAGACTTTAAAGACAACACGGGTTTAAGCCCATCTTTTTCAGATGTAAATCCATCTGGATAAAAGCCGTAGGCACTTATCCCGATTCTTACCATTGTAAATCGTGTGGATTCAATATTAAATGTAGCTGCAGAATTTGCAGCATGAATATATTTAGGAGTCAAGCCAGCTTCATCGATTTTTTTAACCACTTCTTCAAAGAGCTGTATCTGTTCTAATGTTTGTGGTTTTGCAGGTTCCTCTGCACTAGCAAAATGAGTAAATACCCCTTCAAGAACTAGATTTTTGCTATCCGAAATCATTCGTGCCAGATCTATTGCATTATCAACTTTGACTCCAATTCGATTCATCCCTGTTTCAACTTTTAAATGCACATGTGCTTTATGCTCTGGGGTAGCATAAGAATTAATCGCGTCAATACATTCTGGAGTATATGCGGTAATAGAAATATCGTTTAGGAGACATGGACTAATTGCAACGATTGGCGGCTCGCTGAGAAGTAAGATTTTTGTTGCGATACCATTTTCCCGCAAGCAAAGCGCCTCTTCGACTGTTGCCACACAAAGCATCTCTACACCTATTTGGTCAAGTTTTTTTGAGATCTCAACTAAACCATGCCCATAAGCATTAGCTTTAACAGCAACAGCAATTTTGGATGGGTACACGAGATTTGAAATATAATTGACGTTAGATTCAAATGCTTTTAAATCTATAGAAATATAAGTTGGACGATAAAATATTTTTTCTAAATCTAGATTCAAATTCTCTACCTGTTCATTTCCGTAGGTAGGGTTGGCTTGTGACAAGGCAATTAGTTTGTCTTGAAGCACTCTCAACCTTGCCCCCTTTGCCAATATATAAAGTGAGTAGTGACATTCTACGCCCTATATAAAACACAAAAGGCGAATTCATGTAAATTTTCCTACACAGACCAATATTTAGCCAGCAAAACGACTGGTTCAGTTAGAAGTTCCATAATATCAATACTATTAAGGATATTATCGTCAAAACTTTCACTTATTTCAGTAACAGAATCTTTAAGGGCAAAAAGTCTCTGCTTATAGCCTTCTAATATTCTTTTCCTAGCATCAACATCAATTGAAGAATTTTTTCGGACATCAAAATGCAAGAGAGTTATTCCTACTGTTTTTGCACGCTTAATCTCTGGAATCAAAATAACATTACGGCCATCACTCTTACCTTTTGCTATCCAAACAGATTGTTCTCTAGCCACAAGATGTTTAGTTCCGCGTAATGTTGGATTAGATTGAACTCTTGAAATCAGCCCTTTGGCGCACCCTTTTTGTTCAATTATACTCAATGTTGCATCATTGGAAGTTACGTCACCATTTATTTTATATCTAGTGTGCCCAGAGATATTTTCTACCAATTCATCTAATGCGAGCATTGTTCTAATAATTGGGAATCCGAGAAGATCACGCTCGACACCATTTTCTATTACATAAGCAATACTTGGTGACCGCAATAACGTATCGTCTGATCTTGAAATTCCAACTGTAACTGTCTTTGCTTGGTGACGAATTGCATCTATTGGTCTTGTAAGTTGATCAATTGCGTGTGTAAGCATCGAAACAGCACAATTCATCAACGCACCTGGAGTCTGCAGCCCCCCACAATTATCGTTCAGTAGTTCAGGGGTAAATGGTGGAGTTAGCCCAACAAAGAGTTTGGTTAGATCTGCCGCATCGCTAGCATCCAAAACTGCATCGTAGTGTCTTTTTGATAATGTTTCAAAAAACTCTTGAGATGTATCACTCAATGCCCCACCAATGAATCTCAATGCATTTACGGAAGATAATTGTTCATCAGTGACTTCTGCAAGTGCACCCCTAGCTTGGCGGAGTACAAGTGCAGTTTTATCGATTGCCTGGGCTGATTCATAACCGATAATGTGTCCAGCAACAGTAGTAAGTATAAAGCTTATTTCTTTAGGTGCTTTAGGTATGATGATCACTGAATCTGTCTCATCAAAACGCCCTGAATCATCGTCAGTTATAACTATAGGACTTGCTTTGTGTGCATTATAAATAGCAACTTCTTTTGCCACGTCATCAGCATTACTTCCATCCAAGCCAGCAGCACAAACAACAATAAGTGGCTCTGATGATAAGTCGATATGTTTTTTGTCTTCTGTAACATCCATGGCAATTGCTTTATAGCAAAGTTCAGAAGATTTAATTCTTATTTCACGTGCAGCAATTGAATTTGGGCCATTACCTACTGTGGCCCAAGATCTTCTCGATAAAACATTACGCTGCACAATTTCTGCGATAGCATCTTTTTGCTCCAAAACTTTTTTCATCAATGTAGGAATTTCTTTAAGTCCTTGAGCGATGCGAATTGCTAGTTCATTGTTGTTCGATATTTGACCACTTAGCGTTCCTAGAGCGATTGCAATATATGCTCCAGCTGCAACTTGTGCATAAAATGCCTTAGTAGAAGCAACAGACATCTCTACATCTCGACCACTAGATGTATAGCAAACTCCATCTGCTTTCGATGATAGATCGCTACCTCGTCTATTGACAATGGCAATTACGCTTGCGCCTCGATCCTTCAGTAGATCTACAGTCCTATTAGTATCTGTAGTCGTCCCAGATTGAGATACAGCAATAACCAAAGTATCACTCATATCTTCTTTTAGTGCAAAACCAGAAACCTCTGTTGCTAACTTGGCTTTTACATCATATTGTGTTTCAAACACATTAAAGAAATGCGCACATGCTTGACCGGCAACTCCTGCGGTACCTTGACCGATAATCAATACCTTCTTTATTTTTCCGCTAGCTATATTATCTTTTAATACTGGAGAAAAAATCTCGTCTGGAGTGAGCACTTTTAGAGATTGTTCGCTAACAACAAATTTTCCTTGTAATGTTGTAGCAAAACTTCGAGGTGCTTCGTTTATTTCTTTCCATAAATAATGTTCATAATCACCACGGTCAATATCTCGAGTTGTGACTTCACTTTGGATAATATCTTCACTGTTTAGAGTTATGCCTTGACCATCGTACGAAACCCTTGTTAAGCCTTCAAGCGTTCCTGCCTTTTTCTCATTTAAAGAAAATATTTGCCCTCTTGATGTAATTGGCTGGGTATGATCTCGAGGTGTTTCACCATCCACTCGCACATAGCACTCAGATATTTCTACTACCCCGTATGGTTCACTAGCGATAAAGTACTCGTCAACACCCAACCCGATAAAGAGCCCCTGCCCTCCGCCTCTAAGTCCTAACAACAGTTCATTTTCTATATCTGAAGCAATAATTGATATAGCAGTCGATCCTTCAAATCGAGAAAGTACCTTCCTAAAAGAATCAACAGGGCTTGAAGTTGGGTTTGACTCTCGTTCATGTGAATATAAGACAGGGATCAATTTCGCATCTGTTGTTATTGCATTATTGATAGAGCATTCACCCCTGAGTTGTGAATGGTTATCTATATCACCATTAAGAACCCCAATTGCTACTATTTCATCATTAGTTGAAGTTTCAGAGGAATCTAGCGGGTGGGTATTTTCTTCACTTATAACACCCATGGATGCCCAACGGGTATGGGCCAATACCATCTCATGACAGTTTTGGTTTTGTAAAACTAAATCAAAAAATAGGTCGTCGTTCATAATTGAAGCTCTTATATGCTTAACATTATCTCCGAGCTCACCTATTTCTGCAGCACGCTTATAAACAAAATATACAATTGATTTATCTTTAGAACCTGAAATTCTTATAGATAAATTTGAGAAGGTAGAGTTTATTCTTTTTTCTAGAAGATTCTTCGTTGAATCATCTAGCTCTACTCCAGTTAAAGCAATTGAAATACCAGCACTGTCTCGCCCTCTAACCTCAATTCGGTCAAGACTACGTAACACTAAATTTATTGACCGATATACGGCTATAACCCTATTCTCTAAATTTTCAACATCATGCTTTTGAGTTGAAATTAATTCGCGAATTTGAGTTGCAGACTCGCAAGCATCTTGCTCTATCCTCCAAAAAGCATCATTAAGTGAAGTAAATGATTCCTTTTCTATCTCTTCTAATTCGTCTTCTACGAGTAATGTGTCGATAAATGTTCTAAGTTCATAAGAAAGGTATTGTATTTGATTTGCAACTTCTGGATTAGAAACCAGAGCTACAACTCCTTCGACACTTACAGCATTTTTTGCATGAATAGCTGCCCGTTCTACATCTGCGTTGATTAATCCATCTTTAGTTAGTTCAATCGACCCTAATAAGGCTAGTAAAGGCTGTAGGTCTAATGAAATAATCTCTTTTTGCTTGCGTACAAGGCCTACTATTCCACACATAATTACCCGCAAATACTTTCTACTATAATTTCTAGTCGCCCTATAGCTATAGCGACCTCGTTTTGAGATTGTCCTTCAACGCTAATCCGTACAACAGGCTCAGTTCCAGATGGACGAATTATTATCCTGGAATTTTCTCCTAAAAATTTGAGTTGCTCATTTATTGCCGTTTGTATTTCTTCATTACTTATAGCTTTATCTCGATTTTTAACTGCGACTTTCGAATGTTGTTGCACTAAAGGTTCAAATAAATTGAATACTTTACTGGCACAAAAATTTGAATCATTTATTCTTGCTTCATTTAATATTCTGCCAACAAGTAAAGCATTTAATGTGCCATCTCCCCAGTTAGCAAAATCTCTTCGTATAATATGGCCAGATTGCTCACCACCCAAAGATAAATCATTATCCAATAATGCTTCAAGAACATATTTGTCCCCAACCTGAGTTTCAACAAATTCTAGAGAATTTTCCTCACAGAATTTTTTTAACGCTCCATTACTCATAGATGTGGCTACAATCGAATCTGCCGATAAATTATCATTAGATTTCATTTCTTTAGCAAATAATGCCAATATGAAATCGCCGTCTCTAACAATCCCTCTCTCATCGACTACTATCAGTCGATCCGCATCTCCGTCAAAAGCAAAACCGACGTCTGCTTTTGTAGCCAAAACTTCTTTCACTAAAGAAGTAAGGTAAGTTGCTCCACATTCATTATTTATATTTAATCCATTTGACTCAGTATTAATCGCTGTGACTCTTGCACCACAAAGTAAAAATGCACTCATTGCAGTTGTATAACTTGCACCGTTAGCACAATCCAAAACTACTCGTAAGCCTTCAAGTGCTTTTGAACCAATTGCATCCACCAGATAGCTTATGTATTCTTGCGAGGATAGGGTTTCTACAGGTGTCGATGTTATATTTTCGGAATAAGAAAATCCGTCGGTAAAAATTTTATCGAGTTCTTCCTCTAGCTGGTTCTCGATTTCAGAAGTTATCTTCACTCCACCAATATCAAAAACTTTTATACCGTTATCCTCTGCTGGATTATGGCTAGCTGTGATTACGCATGCCCTCTTCGAATCCCTTCGTGCAATCATTGCAATTGCAGGTGTAGGCAAAATTCCAACATCGAGGGAAAGGGCGCCTTGCGATTTAAGACCATCGATTAAAGCGTTAGAAAGGACTTGACCTGAAGTACGGGTATCTCTACCAACGATAAATTCTGTCTGTGAACCTAAGATACGTGCAATTGCTACACCTAGAGCATAAGCATATTGTGCATGTATGTCTTTACCAAAAGTCCCACGAACGCCATCCGTACCAAATTTTGGGCGCGTTATCATCGAACTATTTTAGTAAATATATAGATAGATCTTCGCTTTGAAAGAGCGATGGGCCTCTTAATACTACAAATACGAGAGTTTAAAGGCCCATCGGTGAAAAGTGAAATTATCGTTTAGAAAATTGTGAAGCTTTACGAGCTTTTTTGAGGCCGTATTTTTTACGTTCAACTTCACGTGCATCACGTGATAGTAGCCCTGCAGATTTCAAAGTACTACGTTGATCTACATCAAGGCCGACAACAGCACGAGCGATACCTAATCTAAGGGCACCCGCTTGTCCTGCAACTCCTCCACCTGTAACTTTCGCGTCAACATCATATACTTCAGACACATTAGAAATTTTTAGCGCTTCAATAGCGTGGCGAACAAGAACTTCATTGTTCAAGTATTGTTCTATAGGAGTTTTGTTAACAGTTATAGTTCCGTTGCCTGGACGGACTCGTACTCGTGCAACTGCACTCTTACGACGTCCTGTTGCTTGGATCAATGGTTTGGATTTTGCCACGGAATTTCCTCTTACTTTATGAATCGCAGTTATGCGTTAGCTTTTTCTTTGTTTGACTTTATTGCGAATGGTTTAGGTTGTTGTGCTTGATGAGGATGTTGATCTCCTGCATAGATGTGCAATTTAGACGCCATTGCATTTCCAAGCCTTGTATGTGGAAGCATGCCCGTAATTGCAAGTTCCAATACTTTTGTTGGATTCTTTTCCATCATTTCGCCAAGCGTAGTACTTTTAAGTCCGCCTGGGTATCCAGAGTGGAAATAGTAGTTTTTGTCTTCAGATTTTCTAATCGAAATATCAAGCTTGTCAGCGTTAATAATTACGACATGGTCGCCTACATCAAGATGAGGAACCCACATTGGTTTATGTTTTCCTCGAAGTAAATGTGCAGCATGGGTTGCGACTTGTCCAAGCACTAAATCTTTTGCATCTATAAGATGCCATTCACGGACTATGTCAGCAGCTTTTGGTTGGTAAGTTCCCATTATTTCCTCTATTTATTTTCTCAATTTGTTCCACTGATTAAGCCAAAAACTATTAGCTTTCGAACTTTAAGCGACTTAATAATCTAGCGTGTTTTACTCACCTGAGGCAAAGCAAGCCTAATATTTCAGTATCTACTTCACAATAGCTTAATATTGGACTTTCCAGAGGGTTAAACCATGTCCTGGAGCAAATGTCCTTGAAGAGTCACGCTGCTTTGCTTGTAGTAGCTGTTTTACATCAAATTCAGTGATTTTGCCCATTCCTACATCTACCAGTACTCCAACGATTGATCTAACCATGTTCCAACAAAAGGAATTAGCTGAAATCTCAAAACATATAAGTGGCTTCTCTGATCCAGTTATAAGTACTGATTGCACAAAGTGCGCTTCTAATACTTCCCTAATGTTGTGATCCATAGATTCATCACGTTTGCAGACACTAGTAAAATCGTGTTCACCAATAAATACCTTTGCAGCCATTTCCATGGCTTCTATATCAAGATCACTCGAAATATGCCACGCAAATCTTGACGAAAAGATATCTGGAGTGTTATTTGCATCTATTAGATATCGATAAGTTCTTGATTTTGCACTGAATCTCGCATGAAAATCTTGGTCGCAGTTTTCAATCGAATGAATAACTATTTCAGGACCGAGTTTTTTGTTAGCAACATACGCCATCCTCGCAGGATCAAAATCCTTAAAACCTTGAGGGAATGAAAATGATAGTACCTGTTCGCGTGCGTGGACACCTTTATCTGTTCTGCCAGACACAACGATTTTTGGTTGGCCTTGTGCCACCATTTCAATTATCGGCCGTAATTCACCAACAACAGTACGAATCTCTTTTTCGTTTGCCCCATTTAATTGTTCTGCAACACCCGAAAAATCTGTTCCGTCATAAGCAATAGTTGCTTTAAAATTTACCATGAAAGCTAGTTACCTCTAAATCTGCTCGCGTTGTCAATTTTACAAGCGTATGGGTGTAAACACCTGATTTCCCGACCCTTTTCGGCCCAACGCAATAGAAGAATCGAGATCACAAGGAGCGACTGCGAGAAGCATCTGGCTTTGCCAGTGCTTCGATAATAAATTTAAACCAGTTCGATGCGCGCCATTGGAGCTTTATCTCCATCACGCGGCCCAAGTTTCAAAATCCGAATATATCCACCTTGACGGTTCATATATTTAGGCGCAATTTCTTCAACAAGTTTATGGGCAACACCTTTATCTCGTAGTTTTGCAACTAATTGACGCTGAATATGTTGGTTGTTGCCTTTACGTGCTTTCGTTATCAATCGTTCAAACTCTGGGCGAACATATTTTGCCTTAGCCAATGTCGTCTCTACTGCACCATGGGTGAAGAACTGGCATGCCAAAGTTGAAATAATTAGCTTCTGATGTTTTGGATCACGACCTAGCCGTGGTCCTTTTTTTGGGGTCGCCATTTGTTATTCCTTTTCTGAGAGGTCTAGCCTTTAAAATCAAGTAAATCTATTAGGTATTTATCCAATTTCGAAGGTTACACCCCTTTTCGTTCTAGTGTTTATTTGGTAGTGCCAAACCACGCTCATCTAGCTTCTCGATGATTTCATCGAGGGACTTCTGACCGAAGTTTGTTAATGCGAGTAGTTCTTCTGCACTGTTGACCATGAGTTGACCGATAGTTTCGATACGTGCACGACGCAAGCAGTTTCGAGGACGTTCTGAAAGGTCGAGTTCGTCAACACTAAGTTCAAGATCAGGAGAAGTTGTGCTCGCAGGAGCAAGTTCACCTAGTTCTAGACCTTGAGGATTTTCTGATAGTTCAGAAATTAGGCTCATAAGGTTTTCCAAAGTCTTCGTTGCACTTGCTAGAGCTTCCCTTGGAGTCAAAGAACCGTCAGTTTCTATTTCTACTGTCAATTCGTCGAAGTTAGTTGCTTGCTCAACACGCGTTGGAGCAACTGAGTAACTTACACGTTGAACCGGTGAAAAGATTGCGTCAATTGGGATTATTCCAATGGTATTTGAACTCTTCGTTTTGTCGATACTTTGATATCCACGACCTTGTTCAATTGTCACATCACAATTAAATTCTGCCTTATCATTAAGATTTGCAAGAACCAACTCTGGGTTAACAATAGTTACTTCAGAAGAAACTTGAATATCTCCTGCTGTAACTTGTCCAGGTCCACGTTTTTCGATTCGGCCAGTAATAGCTTCTTCAGCAACCGATGTGAGTACGACATCCTTAAGGTTAAGGATAACGTCTGTAACATCTTCTTTAACACCAGCAATAACATCAAACTCGTGTAATACTTCATCGAATTTTACTTGTGTAATTGCAGCACCTGGTATAGAAGAAAGCAAAGTTCTTCTAATCGAATTACCAAGTGTCTGACCAAAGCCTGGCTCTAGTGGTGAAATCGTGAACTTACAGGTGTTGCCGATTTGATCTCCGGCTTCAACTTCAGGTCGTTGGATGATAAGCATTTTTTCTCCTATATAGCGTGGTGCTGAGATTACTTCGAGTACAACTCGACAATGAGTTGTTCGCGGACAGGAATGTCGATCTGTTCTCTAATCGGCAATTCAGAAATTGTTAGTTTTGCATCGTTCTTAGAAACATCTATCCACATTGGTGGTGTGTGATCTACAACTTCAAGCGAGTGACGAACAACAATCATTTCTTTAGCACGTTGTGTTAAAGAAATTTGGTCGCCCTTTTTAAGTTGGTAGCTAGGAATGTCAACACGTTTCCCATTGACTTGGATATGCCCATGTCGAATGAATTGTCGAGCTTGACTACGAGATGCAGCAAACCCTGAACGGAAGACAACATTATCTAGACGAGTTTCAAGAAGAACTAACAAGTTGTCACCTGTTTTTCCTTCACGACGAGCAGCCTCTTTGAATGTAATTCGGAATTGTTTTTCAAGAACTCCGTAAATACGACGTGCCTTTTGCTTTTCACGCAACTGTAGTAAGTACTCGGTCTCGCGTACCCTTCCACGGCCATGCTGGCCAGGAGGGTATGGTCGTTTTTCTATTGGGCATTTCATTGAGTCGCACTTTGCGCCCTTTAAGTACAATTTCATTCGTTCGCGACGACACAAACGACATACAGGTCCTGTATAACGAGCCATGACTTATACTCTCCTTCTCTTTGGAAGGCGACAACCATTGTGAGGAAGTGGTGTTACATCTTTAATACCCACAACTTCGATTCCAATAGTTTGTAGTGAACGGATTGCTGTTTCTCTTCCAGAACCAGGTCCTTTAACTAAAACGTCGACTTTTTTAATACCATGTTCCATTGCAGCTTTTCCAGCCATCTCAGCAGCAGCCCCTGCAGCAAATGGTGTTGATTTTCGAGATCCTTTGAAACCTGCTTGACCAGATGAAGCCCAAACTAGAACATTTCCTTGTTGATCTGAAATAGAAACAATAGTGTTGTTAAACGTTGATTTGATATGCGCCACACCATAGAAAACGTCTTTGCGTTCTTTTTTCTTTGGGCGGCGAGATTTTGTAGGTGCAGCCATTACTTGGTTACCTTCTTCTTACCTGCAACGGTCTTCTTTGGACCTTTTCGCGTACGTGCATTTGTGCTTGTTCGTTGACCACGAACTGGAAGTCCTCGTCTATGTCGTATACCGACATAGCAACCAATTTCCATTTTGCGCTTAATATTTTGTGAAATATCTCGTCGAAGGTCTCCTTCAACTTTGATATTGTCATCGATGAATTGTCGAAGTTTTGCTACTTCTTCTTCACTCAAATCGCGTACACGAGTTTGTCCTGGAAGATTTGTAGCTTCACAAATTTGGGTAGCGGTTTTACGACCGATTCCAAAAATGTAAGAGAGTGATATGTCGAGCCGCTTTTCTCGCGGTATGTCGACTCCGGCTATACGTGCCATATATTTCTAAAACACCTTTCTTATCAACAGTATTAACCCTGGCGTTGCTTATGCCGTGGGTTCTCACAAATTACGCGTACTGATCCATGTCGTCTAATGACGCGACACTTTTCGCACATTTTTTTCACGCTTGGGCGAACTTTCATTTATTTGCCTTTTTGATTTGTAATTAATTTTCTTTGTGACGAGAAATGATCTCTAAAACTATTTATACCGATAAGTTATGCGGCCCTGATTGAGATCATAAGTAGTGAGCTCAACTTGGACTTTATCTCCTGGAAGAATTCGAATGTAATGCATTCGCATTTTCCCAGAAATTTGCGCAATAATTTTGTGACCGTTTTCGAGTTCAACTCTAAACATAGCGTTACCTAAAGCTTCTGAAACATTGCCATCTAAAACAATGACATCTTCTTTATCTTTAGCCAACTTCACTCCATCATTTATCATCGAAAATCGATACCATTGCCGCAGTATCTCTCTTCTTAGTTTTTGAGACGAAGGTAAATACTAGTCCAATTCGGACCGAATTTGCCAAGCTGAGCGAGAGTTGTCTTAATTGCATGCACCTGCCGGAAAGTTTTCTAGCAATATGAGAGCAAAATTTTGTCATTACCCCCACAAAATCAGCAGGTTAGAAGGGTAAATTCGCACAAATTGGGCTCAGCAAGACTAGCGAACATCGAATTCACCCACATTAGACACTATAACCACGGCTGTCGTAGCAAAAAGAAGTTCTGCACTATTTGGAAGGAACAGCTAAATCATATACATCAAATTGTTTATTCGAAACAGACTTGACTTGTTTTTGTTGTAAAACCCACTCTTCAATTAGGGCACTTGACTTGACCTTACCTGCAAGATACAGATTGCAATTTGTCCTATTAGCCGAACTCTGCGTTGGCTTAATCCTTCCAATAACACATTCCTGATACGAATTAGCTTGTTGCTTATCAAAAATATAAAACCTCACATCACCAGTTGATACTAATTTCTTAAATTCAGCCAACTTCAGAGGATTATCATTAGCACTAAATCCACCTAATGCTATAACTGGTTTTTTGGTAGAAAGCTGAATGGGTGCAGATTGAATAGCACTTGGTGCTGCTGCGATCCAGCGCTCGCCTTTATATTCTTGCAATAGATACTCTTTTAAAGCTTTAGGGATCGATGTTCGCGGTGGTGTAATTTTTTCGTATATCGGAGGTAATGGTTGTGTGGTCGGCATAAATCCTTTTTGCACATTGATTACATTCGCGATGCAAAGACTTGTAGATATTGCTATAAGTACAAAAACACTAGACCAAGACAACTTCTCTTTCAGCTTGTTATTAACAAATACCGTCGACAAACAGTAGGCTATAACAAGGATACCTGCAACACCTAAGGTGGAAAATCCTAATATCTTTGTCCAAGGTTTTTCTCCGATTACATATAAAGGGATAAAAATAAACACAGTTGAAATAGCTGCTATAAAATAGACCGTAACGATCCTGCCGCGATCGCGGTTTTCAACTTCATTTGACCACAGTGTCGATAATCCTATTGCACTTAGAATTGCAACACCTGGAGCAAAAGTAACAGCATAATAAGGGTGTATTGTTCCTTCATTAAATGAGTACACGACTGCATTAATAAGAAGATAAAAAACCCAGAGGCCAATATGGTTTTTTATCATTATCTTTTGTGAAGCATTACGATATGCCCATATAGATAAAACAACCGAACACACCGCTAATAAAAAGAACCATATGAAGTTCGGCCCGAACCCTGCGTTAAACATTCTCAAAGCACCAGGTTCACCTCCAAATGCAATTCCTATGTTCCCGCTACCCGTTTCTTGTTCCCAATTCGCGCCGAATATTCTCCCGAATCCATTGTGAATAAATATGAGTTCAAAAATATTATTTGTCCGTGTCGCACCAATAAAAGGTCGTTGCATTTCGGGAGTAAGCCAAACGATAATTACCCACCAAGCGCTCGACACCAAGGTAGAAAAACCTAAAACGCCAACACCAATAAACTTATTAAGTATCTTCGAATTTGAATTATATACATACATAATCACAAGAATTGGGATAACAATATACGCCTGAAACATTTTCGTATTGAAAGCTAATCCTAAAAAGATTCCGGTAAAAATTAACCATTTAAACTTCTCTTCTTGTAGAGCACGTAGAAAAAAATACATGGAACAAGTAGCAAAAAGTATTAGGAATGAATCAGTCATGTTGTATCTAAAGACAACTGAGCTGGCAGGTGTAATCAAAAATACGCTTGAAGCAATTACACCAGTCCTTGCATCAAAAGTTATCCTTAGTGTTTTATAGATAATACAAGCACACAATATCCCAGCAATCGCATGTGGGAGCAATATCCAAAAAGGAGTAACACCAAAAAAACGTGCAAATAAAGATGATAACCAGACACCTAACGGAGGTTTATCAATAGATATAAAGTTAGACCCATCCACACTCGCAAAGAAAAATGATCTCCAATTAGTAGTTCCAGCTTGAGCTGATGCTGAATAATATGTGTAAGCAAAACCGTTACGCCATAATCCACCAACAAAAAATATGCTTCCTAACAAAACTATAAGTATAAGGTTGGAGCGGTCAACGTTAGATAAATAATTCTTAGGTTTCTTGTACATTAAGGCAGGCAACTGCATTTATCTAGGATACCTAACTATTCGCACAAACGTATGGACTGCCTTTATCCAACTCTCATGTCGATAATATTTGAAATACGAGTAAATACTTCCTCTGCAGAACCAAATGCCTCAACAATTTCTAGAAGATCGCGTTCTTTATAAAATGAAAGTAGCGGCTGTGTTTCTTTTTCATACAGATCGAGCCTTCGATTAATAGCTAATTCACTGTCATCTTTCCTTTGACGAACTTCCCCACCACAGACATCACATGTCCAAGGATTTTTTGGTGGATTATCTATATGGTAATTACTCCCGCATTCGATACACACTCTTCGACCTGTC
>CAUJDU010000120.1 GCA_963169585.1 Actinomycetota bacterium
TCTTTTAACTTTCCCCGGCCCTAAATTATTTTTTTGTGTTGGCTGTAAAACTTAAATTTCTGGTTTCTGTTTCCCCCCCAACACAGATACTTTATTAATGTCTCCCATTTCAGAGACGATAGCCCTAGCGAATAGAATTGTATTGAATATTAGCTGACCAGGAAAAATATCAATGTCTGATGAAACAAACAATACTGAAAACTCTAACACTCAAATAGAGCGAGAAGCCTCTCCTTTTGATGCTTTTGGACCCAACTCAGGGCTAGTTGAAGAAATGTACCGGCAGTACCTTGGAAACCCTTCTGCAGTTGGAGATGGCTGGGCCGAATTTTTTGCTGACTACACACCTAAAGCAAAAAGAGATACGCGCTCAAACCTTTCAGCATCTACACCTCAAACTTTCACTTCACAGCCAAGTGCAACTCCAATACAAAATCAGCAACCATCCAACAATGGCTCAGCAACTCCTCCAATAATTTTAGAAGGTGAACAAGCACAACCGCTACGAGGTGTAGCCGCAAAAATTGTAGAGAATATGGAAGCCTCACTTAGTGTACCTACCGCAACTTCAGTACGCGCAATTCCAGCAAAACTAATGGAAGTTAACCGTACAATAATAAATAACTCGCTTGAAAGAAGCGGCGGTGGAAAAATTTCATTTACTCACTTAATCGCATTTGCTGTTGCTCGCGCGATCGAAAAGATTCCTAGCATGAATGCAGGATATGGAGTTGGCCCAGATGGAACTCCACAAGTTGTAAACCACAAATCTCTCAACTTAGGTCTAGCAGTAGATATTCAAAAGCCAGATGGATCAAGAACACTTATGGTTCCGGGAATAAAAAATGCCAACCATATGACATTCTCACAATTCCTTGCTGCGTATGAGGAACTCATCCGTAAAGTACGTTCAAACAAATTAACTATGGATGACTTTGCTGGAATAACCGCAACAATTACGAATCCTGGAATGATTGGAACCGTACACAGCGTCCCAAGACTGATGCCTGGTCAAGGTTTTATTCTAGGCGTTGGTTCTATTGCTTATCCTGCTGAATTTGCTGGTGCAGACCCTGCAACGATGGCAAACCTGGGCGTAAGCAAGAGTATTACCCTGACTTCAACTTATGACCACAGGGTTATACAGGGTGCAGCTTCTGGAGAATTTCTAAAGATACTAAATGAACTTTTGATCGGAGAAGATAACTTCTACGATGAGATTTTTGAATCGCTAAAAGTACCTTATGAGCCGGCAAGATGGCACGTAGATTCTCGACCAGAAGAATCATCGATGGAAATGTACGACAAGATCTTGCGTGTATATCAATTGATCAACCAATATAGAGTACGTGGCCATCTTCTCGCAGATCTAGATCCACTAGGCAGAAAAGAAGTAACTACGCACCCAGAACTAGACGTTACCCACTACGGTCTATCTATTTGGGACTTAGATAGGGAATTTCCGACAGGATCCATTGCTGGTCGAAATAAGATGAAATTAAAAACCATTTTGAAAGTTTTACGTGATGCATATTCACGGACAATCGGTATTGAATACATGCATATGCAAACACCAGAACACAAGTCTTGGGTGCAGAACGAAGTTGAAGGTGTAACTTGGACTACTACCGTTGAAGAAAAGAAGCGAATACTTGAGAGATTGAATGCAGCTGAAGCATTTGAACGATTTTTACATACAAAGTTTATGGGACATAAACGTTTCTCACTTGAAGGGGCAGAAACTGTTATTCCTATGCTCGACGAATTGTTAAACCTTGCTAGCGAACATAATGTTTCTGAAGCCGTATTAGGAATGGCACATCGAGGTCGTCTCAATGTTTTAGCAAACATACTAGGCAAAAGTTACGGACAGATTTTCAAGGAGTTTGATGGCCAACTCGATAGCGGATCTGTTCAAGGTTCTGGCGATGTCAAATACCATCTAGGTGCAACTGGTACGCACGTTACTCCTGATGGTAAAAGTATTGGGCTTACCTTGAGTGCGAACCCATCTCACCTTGAAGCAGTGAACTCAGTTGTTGAAGGGATGGCTCGAGCTAAGTTCGACACTCAAGGTGATACAACAAGGAAAACTGTCCTACCTATTTTGATTCATGGTGATGCAGCGTTCGCTGGACAAGGTGTTGTTGCAGAAACATTTAACCTATCTGCAGTAGCAGGATATGATGTTGGTGGTACCGTCCATATTGTTATCAATAACCAACTTGGTTTTACTACATCTCCAATTGATGGTCGTTCAAGTACATATGCGACTGATGTTGCAAAAACGGTCCAAGCTCCAATTTTCCATGTTAATGGTGATGATCCAGAATCTTGTGTACGAGTTGTAAAACTTGCGCTTGAATTTAGACAAAAGTTTGGCAAGGACGTCGTAGTCGACATGATTTGTTATCGACGATATGGACACAATGAAACTGACGAGCCAGCATATACACAACCAATCATGTATTCGCTTATTCAACAACATAGGAGTGTACGAAAGCTTTACACGGAAATATTGATTAATCGTGGAGATATAACATTAGAAGAAGCACAAGAGGCCCTCGATGATTTCAAGGCTCGTCTAGAAGTTGCATTCGAAGACACTAGAGGTTCCACTCCGCCGCTTAAGCCAGCCGAACGAAGAGTGAGCGAACAGAGTTTTACAGTAGAAACAAAAGTACCCAAATCTATATTGGAAAAGATTTCTGTTCAACTATCTAGCTGGCCCGAAGATTTTAACCCTCACCCAAAGCTTACAAAAATCATTAAGAAACACCAAGATGATTTTGCAGCAGGAATGGTTGAATGGGCAACAGCAGAACAGTTAAGCCTTGGTTCGATGTTGTTAGATGGAGTACCCATTAGAATGTCTGGCCAAGATACGCGTCGAGGAACTTTCTCTCAACGTCACGCTGTCTTTGTAGATCATGAGAATGAAAAAGACTACACGCCACTAAAACATTTAGATCCAAAGCAAGCACCTTTTGAGATTTACGACTCTGTACTTAGCGAGTTTGCTGCGCTTGGCTTTGAATATGGTTATAGTGTCGGCGCCCCTAATTCATTAACGATTTGGGAAGCACAATTCGGCGACTTTGCAAACGGAGCACAAACCATCATCGATCAATTTATTTCTGTTGCTGATGATAAATGGGGTCAACGTTCTCGTTTGACATTACTTCTTCCTCATGGTTATGAAGGTCAAGGACCTGAACACTCATCGGCAAGAATAGAAAGGTTCTTAGCTCTATGTGCAGAATTTAATATGCGTGTTGTTTACCCAACCACTGCAGCTCAATATTTTCATGTTCTACGCAGACAGATGTCCGAGAAACGAATTCAACCATTAATAGTATTTACACCTAAGAAATATTTAAGGATGCCGAGTGTGCGTTCAAATATTGAAGAACTAAGCAATGGTTCTTTCCATCCAATATTAGGAGAAGATGATAACTTCGAAGCAGAAAAAGTTACACGAGTTGTGTTCTGTACAGGAAAGCTTGGTCATGAACTTAGAGAAAGACGTGACAACGAAAAAGCACCAGTTGCTGTAATTCGTGTTGAAGAATTATTCCCATTCCCTAAAGATTTAATCAAAAAGGAATTAGAAAAATTCCCGAACGCTACTGAGTTTGTTTGGGCACAAGAAGAGCCTCAAAACATGGGGGCAGGTCACTTCATTAAACCTAAGCTTAAAAAGATAGTGAGCACAGATAAAATTAGGCTTGTTTCTAGGGCTGCTAGTGCATCTCCAGCTACAGGCTCTGCGACAATTCACGAAATTGAACAAGAAGCACTACTTAAAGAAGCCTTGAATTAAGTCTTGGCTCTAGGTATTCCTAGTAAGATCAAGAGTTTATGAGCGCGGGGTTTTCAAGCTATATCAGAAGGTCGCGTCGAATTTCAATGCTGGCTCCTGTGGCCAGCTTTGGCGCATGCGTGTTAATGATTGTAGTTGTTGGAAAATATCTACATGTAATAAGTGTTGTAGGAACTCTAATCGCAGCAGGTATCGCTTCGGTTGCAACTTATGCCAGATTGCACTACCGAACCGAAAAATTTGTCCGCTTTGCTATTCGTGCGAGGCTGGCAAAAAAAGCAGAACCAGAATTTGATAAGTTAACACGTAATTACCGGGAACTTGGTAAATACGTTCAGAAGTCTGCACACCCATCTCAAGAAATAAAAGATGCATTAAAACAAGCAGAAAAAAATATTGGTTTAAACCCTGGAACGACAATGCCTCTAGTCGTACCTTTAGAACTAATCCTCGGAGTACCCCATAACTGCCCTGCTGCAGCTGCAATGTTATATGCGGGACGACATCCCGTTATTTTGATAGATGATAATTTACAAGCGATGTTGGATACCGATGAAAATTATGAAAAAAATTATGAAATAGTTGTTTCTGTTTTTTGCCACGAGCTTGCCCATCTAATTGGATGGAACACAAGATGGGCGAAGCTAGTTGGAATCTGTGAAATTTTTGTAACAACTTTTACAATCGCTGCCCTTGCTGCTTATACCTTGGAAAGTAATCTATTTTTTGGGCTTATAGGTGTTTGTATCGCAGCAATAAATCTAACTTTTGAATCAACTCCTACAGAAGAACATCAAAAGCCTTCGATCACTTCAATACTGTCTCGTATAGCTCTTGTATCTTGGATTCCCTTTGTTCTAATAGGACTAATCATTGGTGTATTACCTATTGGTTTAACAATTGCACTTACCATTTTGACTTTTGGTTTACGCTCTCTATTGGCTGCAATGCGACGCAAAGAAGAAATATATGCTGATATGATTTCAGCCATCGCACATGGAAGTTCAAGCCCATTATCAGATTTCTTCAGGACCCTTTCAAGCAGCTATCCAAATTTGTGGACACGGATTTTCTCTACACACCCGCCAGTCAGTCTTCGAATAAAAGCTCTACGCCGAATCAAAAATTAAGAGGGTCCGACCCTCTATAACGGACAAAACGCCATAGATTAGATACTGTCCGATTTGGGCAAAATAGAGATTTTGGGGGATCAGACCCCCGAAAGTGCAGACAAACAAGCCTGAATAGATTCGGTTTTTGCTGGGACTAATGGCAAGCGAACAAAATCAGATTCAATCTCGCCTGTGGCAGCTAAAACTCCTTTGAATACAACCGGATTGGGTTCAAAGAATCCAGTATTAACAATTCCCAACAGTTGGGAGTGAATTTCAAGAGCTCTAGCTATATCGCCTGAAAGCACACAATCGACCATCTCTACCCACAAAGGTGTAGCCAAGTGAGCAGAAGCACTTACTCCACCTTTACCACCCAAAATTGTTAATGGAGCAATAAAAGCATCATCACCTGCAAGTACAGAAAAATGTTCTGGCACATTAGCTAACAACTTCACAGTTTCTTCATCTAACCCACCCACTGCCTGTTTTACACCAAGTATTCGCTTGTGAGTTGCACAGGTCAATAAACCTGCTGTTGAAACGTATCTACCCGTTCGTGCTGGAATGTTGTACAACATCACATCAGCATCCATCTCGTCAGCAGCATCACCTGCAGCAGCAAAATGTGCAAGGATACCCTCTTCACTAGGTCTGACATAATATGGTGTCACAATTAAAAATGCATCTATATCAAAATTTTGCAACTCTGCCATATGCTCAATTGTTGATCTAGTCGAATTAGTTCCAGCACCAACAACCAATTCTGTTTGAGTCCCAGCAACAGCCTTCGCACAAGTTTCAACAACTAACGAACGCTCTTGGGCATCTAATGCGGACGCCTCACCTGTTGTCCCTAAAGGAACAATTCCAGCAACGCCATCGGCAACTAAACGATCAGCCAATTTATTCAAACTTGGGAGGTCTAACGACCCATCTTTATGGAATGGAGTTACAACCGGAACATAAATACCTTGAAACATGCTCTCTATTGTATCTAAAGCTTTGATCTAGCGTCTATTGTTAATGGGGACATATGAAAAAAAACCTACGTCTCACGCTTATAGCTAACCCATTTGCGTCTAGTTTCTCTACAAGACGAGTGAGAGTTATCGAGCGCGCCCTAAATTCACTAGGAAAACTGGAAATCGTAAGAACTGAAGAACGTGGACATGCCACTGAAATCGCAAAAAAAGCTGCTGAAAACGAAGTTGATATTGTTGTAGTATTAGCAGGTGATGGAACTCTAAACGAAGCAGCCCAAGGGATAATGCATACAAACACTGCCCTAGCCCCATTACCAGGAGGTTCAACCAATGTTTTTGCCCGTGCAATTGGATATTCAAACGATGGAATCGAGGCCTTAGGAGAACTGATCCCAGCAATTGAAGAATCATCATTTTCTACTATTGGTGTTGGAAAAATAAATGAAAGGGTCTTTCTTTTTAATGCAGGATGTGGGCTAGATGCAGAAGTTATTGCTCGAGTAGAACGAAACGCAAAAATTAAAAAAGTTGCCGCCCACCCTTTTACCCTCTCTACCGCAATTCAAACTTATGTAAAAGACTTTGACCGCAAAAAGCAACAAATGTCTGTGAATTTAGATGGAGACTTAAATGGTGTCCGAATGTTAAGTTCAGATCCAACGGTTTTTTCAGAAGCAAATATGGTAGTAATTTCTAATTTAAGTCCTTGGACGTATTTCGGTAATCGGGAAGTTATTCTTGCCCCCACAGCAAAAATTGAAAATGCTTTAACAGTTACTGCAATCCGCGCTTTAAATCCTTATAAACTTTTGCGTATAGGGATGTCAGCTATGGGGAGACACAAAACTGTCATGCACGATAGAGATATTGCCCACTGCGATGATGTTAACTCTGCTGTTATAGAGGCACTCAATGTTGCAATCCCATACCAAGTAGATGGCGATTATTTGGGTTCAACCATGAAAGCGATAGTTTCATATATCCCAGATGCGCTAAAAATAGTTGTCCCAAGGGTTGAATAGAAAATCTATTCCTTTTTACTGAAAAATTTCTCAACATGATCGGTAAAAACCCCATCAACTCCTAACATATCTAATTTTTTGTATGTTCGTAAGTCATTTACCGTATAAACTCTCACCTTGATATTTTCTTCACGAGCCTGTTGGACAAATCTTTCAAAGTCTCTATATTTACTTCGCTGTAAAGATACGTGAATTGCTTCGCAATCAAGAACTTTTGCTCTTTTAATTACTTTAGACAGTCTTAATGGCCTAGCAACCAACAATGCCCGTGGGATTTCTTGAAGGAGTTCGCTTCCCACAAAAATATTGTCTTTTGAAAATGAGGAGAATAAAATATTTAATCTTCCAGACTCGAACAACTGTCTTTTTTTAAGCAAAACTTCAACACATTTTCTACCCAAATTTTTATCCCGTTCTCCAAAAATGTGCTTTATTTCAAGATTGATAACACCACGGTAATCTTGAAGAATTTCGAACGCTTCATCTAGTTGAAGTAATTCTGGATCAACATTTTTCAGTTGTCGAAAAGTATGCCTTGAAATTAGCAATTTGGAATCATTTTTAGTTGAGTGATTCAACACACAAACACCGTCAAGCGTTAAACGTAAATCAACTTCAATCCCATGAGCACTAGAAGAATAGATTTTTTCTAGCGCCCCTCTAGAATTCTCTTTTATATTTTCGTCATGAATACCACGATGAGCAAAAATTTCCATTAGATACAATATAATTGACAAAATTCTAATACTGCGCGTTTAAATTACCTGGTCAGACCCGTTGCACTTTTCCGAAATGACTTCTACACTGGACTACCAGATTTAAACATAAGGGGACAAAATGACGCTAACCTGGATTCGTGAAACTGACTGGGATGAAAATGACTGGCGAGTATCTGCGATCTGTAAGGATTCAAATGCAGAACTTTTCTTTCCTGTTGGTTCTACAGGCCTTGCTCTCGAAATGATCGATTCGGCAAAAGAAGTATGTCAAAAATGTCCTGTTGCTGAGCCATGTTTGCAATTCGCTCTTGACACTAACCAAGAAGCTGGAGTTTGGGGTGGATACACCGAAGAAGAGAGACGAATTATTCGTCGTGAGCGCCTGAGCGTTGCATCGTCAGCGGTATGTTAATACTGACTAGCGCACCACCTTGCTCACCATTTTTCATTTGAATTGAGCCACCCAATTCACTTGTAATTAAAGTCTTCATAATGGAAGTCCCTAAACCTTGAGAAGCTTCTAAATCAAAGTCTTTTGGCAAACCAATTCCATCATCTGTAACAGTTATGTTTAGCCCATGTGAGCCTCTATCAAGATCGATCACTACCGTACCTTGTCGCACTCCCTTTTCGCCACCACCAAAGGCATGATCTAACGCATTTTGCATAAGCTCGTTAAGAATGATCGCGAGAGGAGTGGCAATATCTCCAGGGAGTATGCCAGCATCGCCTTTAACATCAAATTCAATTTTCATATCTTCAGAAAAAGTCACTTCTTGAACTACAGCTACGAGAGGTACGATTACATCTGCAAAATGTACAAAATCGCTAGCTTCTCTAGCTAGAGTTTCGTGAACAATCGCAATCGAACGAATTCGTCGCTCAGATTCAGCTAAAGCTGTACGTGCCTCTGGGACTTCCAAACGACGACCCTGTAAACGCAGTAAAGCAGCGATAGTTTGCAGGTTATTTTTTACACGATGGTGAACTTCACGAATGGTTGCTTCTTTGCT
>CAUJDU010000121.1 GCA_963169585.1 Actinomycetota bacterium
CAAGTAATGCTCATCATGGTGATAACACGATCTTTGGGGCGTTGGTCTAATAACAACATCGCATTTTCAAATACTCTGCGATCACTAAAAAATGGTTCTTTGAACAAATGTCGTTTAAACCAGCTTCCTCCACCTTGGAAAGCAAGATATACATACACTCCGCGAGCGCGCATTTCATTGTGTCTTAGTTTTCGTGCTGTTGTATAACAAAGATAAGCAAAACGTTTAGATAGTTCATGTTCGTCTCTAGTTCTTATGTCGAGCACAAATTGTTTGCCAACAATTCCTAGTTTGGTAGGAACATCATCAACTTCGTAGCCGCGAATGCGTTGATGCCAATGGATCCCTACCACGCTTTTAAAAACGCTTTTATGTAGCGTATATAGGGGAGCATTAAGAAAATCTATAGGAGTTATAATTCCACGTTGGTTAAGACGGGCTTCGAAACGATTGGCGATACCAGGAAAATCAGTGAGTACTAACTGCTTATATTTTTCAATAAGGTTTGTGTGGTCAATAGTCGTAAGCCCATCTGGTTTATTAAATCCAGCAGCAAGTTTTGCCAAGAAACGATTAGGGGCAATACCTATATTGCATTTCATCCAACAACCTAGTTCTTCGCGCAAACGTTCTTTGATCTCGTAACCGATGCTTTCAAGCGAACGTGTATTGACAGACTTACGTGTGCCGGCAAAATTAATGACACCTTCGTCGATGCTTTTCATTTGCACATCGGGAGAATAGCTTTTCATTATCCCTAAAAGTTTTTTGTATGCATGATGATATTTAGGAGGGTCACTTTCTAAAACAATAAGATCAGGAATAAAAGATTTAACTTCGTCGTAGCGCATACCAACTTTGGCACCCAGAGATTTAGCTTCATAGCTAAGCGCGATCATGCAGCAGTGCTTTGTGATTCGATTTGTAACGCCTATAGGTTTTCCTCGCAAGTGGGGGCGAGCTTGTTGTTCTACGGTTGCAAAACAAGAATTAAGATCTACATGCATAACACTGCATTCATTGGTGTTTAGCTCGTTAGAAGGATAAGTTAGATCTATCATCACTCAACTATCAGGGTGGAAATTAAAGTCCAGGTGAGCGATTCGGCATCTAGCTCAATGCGATAGTCTGCTAGGCCGTCAGTCATATCGAAAACATGAATCATGCGATTACCTTGGCTGGTGGGATGACGGAAACCAAGTTCGCTAAAAGTTATGGTGCGACCCTTATATTTCATTTTTCTAGGAACACATTTTTCTCGAGAGTTTTTACTGAAAGAAAAAACGCAAAGGACTTCAACGCGTTCTCTAACAGATTCAATATCAGGCATAGCTTTTCCTTTGGGGAAATGGGGAACAAGGGGGATAAGGAGGGCTATTCAGTGACCGAAGTTTGACCCAAGCTAAAGCCTGTATGTAGAAAGGTGAACCAGTACGTACACGACTGGTTTTAAGTATATGTCGACACTACGACAAAGACAAAAGGAAGGAGGCCTGGCCCGGCAAAAGGTGCAAAGTGTACTGTGTTGCTTCCGTGTCAAATAATCCAAACAGTTTTGTCGTAGGTCGAATGTAGGTTTGGACTTGTGAATTCAAACTATATATAAGGGAGAGAAAATGACTACAAGAGAAATAAAAAACCGGAAGATATTGTCGTTTATCAAACAAAAGGAGGATCATTAGAACTTCGTGCTGACGTGAGTGCAGATATTATTTGGGCAACACAAGCCCAAATAGCAGAAGCTTTTGGGGTAACTGTGCAAAATATATCACAGCATATTCTTGATATCTATACTTCGAAAGAACTATCAAAAAATCGAGCTATAAAGAAATTCTTTATAGCTCGATTGGAAGGAAAACGCCAGGTAGAACACCAAATTGATCATTACAACTTAGACTTGATTTTGTCTGTTGGCTACCGTGTAAATTCGAAAAAAGCGACGTTGTTTCGTAAATGGGCGACAGGTGTATTGAAGCAACATATTGTTGAGGGCTATACGCTCAATAAGTCTCGTTTGGGCCAGCTTGCTGGTGGGATTGAAGATGTGCATCGTGCTCTTGAACTGGCCCGTCAGGCAATCGATAAACAAGAGAATAAAGATTTAGCAAATGAAGTTCTTTCCATGCTTGAACGTTATACGCGTTCACTTACTTTGTTGCAAGCATATGATGAGCGTGGAATTGAAGCTCCGAGGGGCAAGAAGACTGCTCGAAAAATTACATATAAAGAGTGTGTCCGAGTTATTGAAGAGTTACGTAATGATTTAATTTCTCGTGGTGAGACAACAATTCTTTTTGGCCAAGAGGTGGATAATGGGTTAGATCAGATTGTTGGGTCTATTTATCAGACTTTTGAAGGTGGTGATCTTTATCCAACGATTGAAGATAAGGCTGCACATGTTTTATATTTGATTATCAAAGATCACCCATTTAGTGATGGTAATAAGCGAACGGGTGCTTTTCTTTTCGTGTATTTTCTCTACAAAACAAACCATCTGTACCGAAAAGATGGAGAAATTAAAATTAATGACAATGCTTTGGTGACTTTGGCTTTATTGATTGCGGAAAGCAACCCTAATGATAAAGAATTATTGATTAATCTCACTAAGCAATTGTTGGTAAATTAGAGATGTCTAAGTTTCTCTTTGGCGTTAGTGGCAAACCTATTGTTAGTTACTAATCACACCGACTTATCTTTTAGGCTTTCTGCTACTTTCCAAAAATCGGTTTTTCCTGCTTTGCGTCCATACATAACGAAAGAAACTTTTGTCGGTCTACCACCGTTTGGTTTGCTAGGTAGCGGAACACTAAATTTCCTTTGTCTACCAATTAAATAATGTTTCAGGCTTATAGTGCAGCCATGGTATAGCTCTTGTCTAGCTGCTATCTGTCGAGTGAGCCCTACATAAACATCATCTCTAAGATGGTCTTTTAATATCTCGAATGCGTATCCCATTCGTATTTGTTCTTCTTTGCCGCATAGGTAATTCCAGTTTTCAAAAACTAGTCTGTCAAAAATTCCTCTGTAGGGCTCCATCAAATCGTAGACTAGTGAAGGGTAGTCGGTTTGTACATGTAAAAAGCCATGATGTGGAGAGAGGTGATGGAATGTTATCCATCTTAAAACAACTCCTGCAAGAAATTTGGAATAGGCATCTAAAACTGTTGAAAGTTCATTTTTTCCTCGTCTAGTCTCGTCGTGCATTCCTAGAGATCTATAGAATCTTCGCCAATATAGGTTTGCATGATGGGCTTCAACTATCCGCATTTCTTCAATAGTCATTTCTTTATTGAGTTCAGGAATATTATCTACCAGCCATTTTTGTGATTTAAATTTAGCTTCAAGTAGTTTGCGGGCTATATGTTTCTTTTTTCTTTCATTTTGTCGTGTGATGAGTTGGGCGGTGATTGTGTCGTCTTTGTCGTTGCGGAATCCACCAGAAATGATCATTGGCTTTGCGATATTTCTCCGGTGAAATAGGACTGGAACTCCAAAACGAACACAATCTTCGGCGAAATCCATGTCTATAGCCTGGCTTGATCCATAAAAGAGTAGGGAATGGGTGCGACTAAGTTCGATAATTTCTTCTCCACCTTTATATTCAATTTTATATTTGCCTTTACTTGTCACTTTTTTAATTTGTGAAGTGTAAGGAAACCAGTAGAAATTTTTTCTTGCGCCCATTTTTGTTCCTTCGTCCATGCTATACTGCTAGTTAAGGTAAAAAAGTGGCTAGTTTTTGATTCAAAAGGGTCCAAAACTAGGTGGTTTTTATAGCTGTTTGACAGGAAAAATAAGGGGTTTACTCCCGAAATTAGGGGTGAAAAAGGCAGGGGGCTAATAATGGAATCCCGAAATTAGGGGTGAAAAAGGCACGTGATGGGACGCCTCATCCCGAAATTAGGGGTGAAAAAGGCAATCCTCTGGAGCTTGTCTCCCGAAATTAGGGGTGAAAAAGGCTTGCTGAACGGCATTCTTTCCCGAAATTAGGGGTGAAAAAGGCCCTAGATGATATCATGTATCCCGAAATTAGGGGTGAAAAAGGCTTGAAGAGCGTGAAGACATCCCGAAAGTAGGGGTGAAAAAGGCCAT
>CAUJDU010000122.1 GCA_963169585.1 Actinomycetota bacterium
TTAGCTATCAAACATGGAATAACTGCATTGAACTCGCCAGGGTTAATTGATTCTGGGTATCGTGATGAAATAAAAGTTATATTGATCAACCATGACCCTATGGAAACTTTTGTGATTAATAAAGGTGACAGGATCGCACAATTAGTTATTCAAAAATATGAAACTATTAATTGGGAGATAACCGATAACTTGGAGGAATCTGATCGTGGTACCGGTGGTTTCGGTTCAACGGGAGTATAAATTTTTTGAAAGATGTTAAACGGGGCGCCGGCGGCGAACCACCGGCGTGTAACCACCCCGTCCGCTAATACGAGTCCCTAAAACCGGTCAGTACAAGGTGTCTCGCATAGCAAGCAATGGGAAGATATGTACCTTCCTGGTCGAGAAGGCCGATTCTCAAAGAATGGGCGTGTACCCCGAGAATAACATGAATTATGCGAAATAAGACCTAGTAGTTTTCGTAACTACTAAGGTATTTGAATGATAATTTCTGCTCCAGCATCTTCTGCAAATATCGGTCCAGGTTTTGATGCGCTTGGAATTGCCTTAGATGTCAATTTTTTTATTGCACTTAACGAACAGCCAAAAGGTGGAGCATGGGAACCAGCTACAGATTCCCACCCTGGGGTAGTTGCATATCGAGACGCTGGCGGTGAAACACCACTGGGAAGAATTTGGACACAATCTCGTATACCTTACGCTCGTGGTATGGGATTTTCTGGTGCAACACGAGTAGCGGGAGCGTACGCTGCGTTTATTCAAAATGGAATGGATGATGACAAAGCAAAAGATCATGCCTTTCGCCATGCTGGTGATCTAGAAGGCCACGACGATAATGCAGCAGCAAGTACTTATGGAGGTTTTACAGTTACAACTTCAGGACACGTAATGAGATTTGATTGTGAACCTGAAGCTCAAGGTTTAAAGTTTGTATTGTTCGTGCCGGAAATTACAACTTCCACAGCAAAATCGCGAACAACTTTACCTGAACAATATTCGAAAGAAGATCTGGTTACTTCAGTTGGAAATGTTTCTATGTTGACTGCAATGTTGGCTTCGAATACTTTTAATGACGAAGTTTTAAATATTGTGACTAAAGATGTTATACATCAACCATTCCGATTGGATGAATGTCAGCCGTCAAAACTTGCTTTTGCGCAATTTAAAAAGCATGGTGCGGTTACACAGTGGTTATCTGGATCTGGACCTAGTGTGGCAGCCTTAGTTAAGGAAGAAGATGTGGCTGAAATGATTTCTTCTATAGAAAAATTAGAATTAGATTGCGCATTTTCGTGTACAGAAATAGCGATTAAACAAGAAGGTGTAAAAGTTGAGCCTGCTAGTTCAAAAAGCTTAGATGCGGTTTAAGTTTGGTATGTATTTCGTGCTAAGTTAAAAGACCAAATGCGGACGTGGCTCAGTGGTAGAGCACCACCTTGCCAAGGTGGGGGTCGCGGGTTCAAATCCCGTCGTCCGCTCCATTATCAAATACCTTGTTGTTGTCAGGCCATATCAAAGGTCTCGCAATATTTATTAGGTTATGCGACTAGAGTTTACAAACGAATAAGCTAACCGCTATTAGAAGTCAGGTTCTTTGGAAATGGGAGTAAGCACATGTTGAGGTTCATAGCGCAGACGATCCTAACAATTATTGGAAATGCTCTAGGGCTACTAGCAGCTATGGTGTTGTTAGATGACTTTCATATTAGCGGTCTAGCATTTGGAATAAGCGTATTATTTTTTAGTGCTGCTCAAATTATCCTATCGCCTTTTATCTTAAAATTGGCGATTAAATACGCACCTGCTTTACGTGGAGGTATTGCGCTTGTTACTACATTTATAGCGCTGTTCCTAACAGCTATCGTAACTGATGGCCTTGATATTCGAGGTATCTCGACATGGCTAATAGCGCCATTTATTATTTGGGTATGTACAGTTGTGGCAGGCATCTTATTACCGCTGATGCTATTCAAAAAGACAATTAGTAGAAAGAATGATTTGAGATAACCTTAGCTTTGCTTGAGAGGTTAAATAAAACGAAACAATAAAGGAGGCCTGGCCTTCCAAAAGGTACAAATCTAATTTGTACCTTTTGCCGGGCCAGGCCTCCTTTTAAGGCCTCCTTTTACTCCTTTTATAATTATTTTTGTTTAGCTTTTACTGAAGTCGGCTGTACTAGAAGCTCGCGGAAAGCGCTGAGTTGATTGCCTGTGAGCTCCCAACTGCCAGTTGGACTATTTAGACCTGAGTCAAAATATGCTGCACCAATTATTTGGGCACCTTTCCCATCTGTTCCGCTTGTAAGAATATCTCTGTACATAGCTCGCACTCGATCACCAGCAATTCGTTCCTCATCAGCGGTTGGTTTTTCACCTGCACTCATTTCTGATGAATTTTGTGTGTGAACACCCCATTCTCCGATAGCTACCTTTAATCCTCGTTCTCCATAGAACTTTCGAACTGCAGGCAATCCGTTTGCAATGAATGGGCTAGTTGTAGCTTCTTTTTCGGTGTAAACATCTATTCCAGCAAAGTCCCAAATACCAGCTTGGTACCATTGCGTAGGGGTTCGTCCTGATTGTGGTTCCCATGTCCATCCCATAAGAATTGGAGCAAATGCAATGTTGTTTCCTTTACCTTGAGCACGAAGTTGAGCTAAAAGTTTTGAGGTGTTAGCTTGCATACGTAGCCATTCTGATGGGCCACCAATGTCGTCCATTCCATTAGCAGCACAACTATTTCTACATCCACCTTCAGGTTCGTGGTGTGCAGTAAACCAAACCGGACCATCTAGAGCACTCAATTGGGTTAGTAGGGCGGTCATCTGTGCATCGTATTTACCATCACCATTTTCTTTCCATGAACCATTGAGTTTTACTGATACCCAAGGCACACGTCCTGCTGCTAAATCTGTTTTTGCAGTTGATAGTAGACCTGATGTGTTGTTCATGCTCCAGAATGTTCGTCGAAGACCCATACGATTTCCGAGTTCTGCACCATGACGAGCTACAGGATCTGAGTTCCCACCGATTCCTGCACCCCAACGGACATTGCCAACACTAACATCGCCAGCAAATTTTTGTATAGTTGTTGGATTTTGCGGTGATACAGGAATGGTTGTCGTTGGTGTTGTTGGTGTCGTAGGGGTAGATGGTTGAACTCCACCATTGGTATTGTTAACAGTGAACGTAACAATGTGACGGCTATATTTACTAGTTGTTTTTGAAAGAACAGTAACAGCAAGTTCATGTACACCATTAGTTAATTTATTTGTATCAAAAGCTTTTGCATTCCCGTTATCTTCTTTGTATTGAAAGTCGAATGGGAACGTTTTACTTCCTGTTGTCATTACTGAGTTGTTATAGTTACCCTTTGTGTCAAGGAAATAGGCGGCACTTTTTGCGTCTTTGTCATCTAGGTGAATATATATTAAACCAGAAACGGTTGAACCGTTTAATGCGCTAGGGCTTGATCGGTCAGCGGATTTCGATACTTTAATGTACGTATTTAGTGTCGTGTCTGGGACGTTGTCAACAATGAACTCTGAAACGTGTTTCACATATGTGTTTGTTCCAGTTCGAGTCGTAGCTATTAACGTGTGCTTTCCTTCAGAAAGAGTCGTAGTGTTGAACCCTCTTGCTTTACCATCGCTTTGTGTATATGCAAAATCGAAAGGTGCTTTCCGTTTTCCTGATGTCAGTACATCGTTAGAAGTAACACCGTTTGTATCTAAAAAATACGTTGTAGATAACACACCTGCCGCAGGTGTAAAAATATAAACATCGCCTTTAACGCTAGCTCCATTAAGAGGTACCGCATTAGTTCGATCTGCATTTTTAGATACTTGAATAAAGCTATCTGTTGTATTACTTGCAGCAAAAGAAATTGTTCCGACTGCTAACAAACATATAGTAAGAGAAAGACACAGCATTTTTATGCTGAGATTTTGAGTTTTGCCTAATTCTTTTAGGCGTAAAGCAAGTGTATTCATTGTTGGGGCATCCTTCCACGAATGGTTATTACTTCGTGGCAGAATGTATTAACGTTATTAAGTTAACATTTCATTTGGGTAATTGGAACTATGTCTTTTCTTTATTGGTTTCGCGATATGCGTTAGGGAAGTTGTGTAGGGAACGACTTATCTGCTTTGACTGCAATTTCAATATTTTGACGTGCTCTTTGAAGGTGTGTCTTTGCCGTACTTATACTCATGTCTAATTCTTGGGCTATCTCTCTAACTTTGAGCCCATCAAAATAATGCATTACTACAATTGCGCGTTGAGTTTCACTTAGTTGCGAAATTGCTCTGGCAACTATGTCTTTATCTGATGAGAGAGCATATTCATTTTCTGCTGAAGGGTTATCGCCATCAACAATTCGTAACATAGGTTGTACTGAATCCTTTCTGTGATAAGAAATTGAAATATTACGAATAGTACGTTTTACATAGGCGCTTAACGTTTCTCCTTCTATAGTTTGACCTTTTTCCAATGCGTCTATTATGTTCAAAAAGGCTTGTTGTACTAAATCTTCTGCACCAGCACGTGATGGAGTTAAAAGTCGTGCATAAGCAAAGTATTTAGCATAATTTTTGGAATAATCATTTCGGACATCAGAAACATAGACTCGTGTATCTGATGTCATTGAGACTATTGATAGTTCCGGGGGTTGGCTGCTGTCTGGCACGAATCCTCCATAAGAGTTCGATACCAATGTTTCGTCACCTAACAAACAGGAATTTATGCTTAACTACCTGGTTACATAGAATTTTATCTGTATTTGGGAGTATTTACCTGTTGAATTACTCAGAGTTTGGATACCCAATGTGTGTTCTCCTACTGACCACTGAGTTGTATCGAAAGCTTTGGGGGTTAGCCTGTCTGATTCTCGATAATTAAAATCGATAGGTAAAGTTTTTCCTCCTCTGAAGTGAGTCCCTTTTTCAAATTTCCCTCCATCGTCAAGGAACCAGAGCGCTGAATATACATCAGGGTCTGATATGAAAATATAGACATTCCCAGAGATTATTGCACCATCTAACGCTTTATCGTTGGCGCGAGTGTTCGAATATGACACTCTTGCTAATTGGTTTACAACAGCTGGGGTAGTAGGTGTTGGTTGTTGTGATGGCGATGAGATAAACGGTGATGTATTTTGGGTCAAAGGTCTTTTTGTTGGTGTTGTTGGTGTTGCGTGGTCTGGATCAACGATAAGAGGGTTGGATGTTGTCGATGTATCTTTTCCTGGTCCAGGGCTTAGCGCTACTGTCGTAGACACTTTATCGGTAGATTTGATTTGTTTTGCCTTGCGCGCACTAGGACCATTTTGTGATGACTTTAAAGCAGGGATTCCAAGGCTGACAATTAATAGAAAAGAAGCTGCAACAGCAAAGAGGGAACTAGCTTTGTATCTTTTTGTTTGTCGAGAAAATCTGGTTTTTTTAGCTTCAATGTTTTCCAAAGTTCGATATGAATTGGCAAGTCCATCTTGGAGAGCATGGCTATGAATACTGTTTAGAGTCTCTGTAATTAGCTTATCGAGAGAATCATTAGAGTTATCCATACCTTTATATACGTATCTATAAGATTTTGGATGACATGAAAAATAGAAAAGCCCTTGAGCAGGAACTTTATAATAAAAGAAAGGCACCTCTAAAGAGGTGCCGGATTTAGCTTAAAGTGTGCCTGCCACGTACAAACTCTAAGTAAAAAGTGTTGTAACTGTTATTACGTCCGCTTATACGAATCTGACGCATTTTGGACTACATGAATTTTAAAAAAGTCTTTGAGCTGGAGTTTTCTAAGCGAGAGATGATTTAAACTCGTGTTTGTTAGGATGTAATTAGATGAGTCAACAAACTAAACCACTTATTTTGATCACAAATGATGACGGTTATGAATCTCCGGGCATAATTGAGTTAGCGGCAGCATTGGATAATGATTTTGATGTACTTTTAGTTGCACCGAAAATTCATCATTCTGGAACGGGTAGAGGTGTCCCTTTTGGTGCTTCATATCGTGATGAAGGAACGATCGAAAAACATACGATAGAAATCTCGCCTGGAACAAATATTACTGCCTATTCGGTTGAAGGTACCCCTGCACTTAGTGTGGCTCATGCCATATTAGAGATAGCTCCTAGGCTTCCAGATTTTTGTGTTAGCGGAGTTAATTTCGGCGAAAATTTAGGTAAGGGACTTCATTACAGCGGGACGATAGGTGCTGCAATGGAAGCTGCGAGTTTTTCTATCCCGTCGATTGCAATTTCACAAGAGATGGACTTGGATGCAATCTATTCTTTTGAAGGGCATCGCGAGATGTTTCGACAAGCATCAAAAATTGCACACAAGCTAGTTACAAAACTTATAAAAAAGCCTTTGGAAATGGATTTTGTTTGCTTGAACGTGAATATCCCTAAAGGTGCGAATGAAGATACGCCAATTGAGATTGCTAAA
>CAUJDU010000123.1 GCA_963169585.1 Actinomycetota bacterium
ATTCAAAATTATTCAACGCCACGAATTTGTGACCATAGAAATTCTTTCCATGATCGACTTTCTTGCTCCAATCGCATTTCTAGCCGGTGGTGACCACAACTCTATGGATGGCAAGAGCACAAAGAATCTCGATCCATTTATCGTTTCTGCTTGCGATGCATTCGATGCTATGACATCATCTCGTTCATATCGTAAAGCGCTCTCGATGGAAGTTGCATTTGAAGAACTAAATAAAAAAGGCGGAAAACAATTCCATCCAAAAGTCGTTGAAGCACTTATTAATGCAATCGAATCTCGAGACGAACATTATGGTGATGGTTATGAAACAGATATCGTTCATGCCGACGCCCCAGAAGCCGGAATTGGCTCCGCCGGAATTGGTGATTTAGAGAGTAAAGAAGAAAACAATCTAGAACTTCGAGCTGAAGAACTAAAAAGCGAAACGCACACAATTCCTTCAGTCAAGCGAAGTACGGTAACAGGAGAAACCTCATTACAGGACGATGTGAAAAGTCATTCTGAACACATTGAAGCGACCAGTGAGGAATCTTAATTCCTAAAGTTTCGCTCAATTATTCTTGTCGTACCCTACGTGTATCGTTTTTGCATGTATAAATTCAGCATTAAAAAGAAAAGTATAAAAAACTACTCTATTGACACTCAATCTTTTTGTAGTACAATAATATGGTAAGGGTTAGAAGCTCAGCCTATAAGCATGGAGTGACAAAACAAGAGATAGCACAAGCGATCAAGCATCAAATCGGTAAATTTGATTTAGATCCTGATACGCAACCGCCCAAGATTCTCGTTAATGGGCCTGACCTTGCGGGAAATGTATTAGAGATATTAGGAACAACGGTAATCGGAAATGAACTTATTGTTTTTCATGCAATGGCACTAAGAAAGAAGTACATGAAAAACATCTCAATAGAGGAGAACCGCTAATGGGTAGCAGTGAAGAATTTATAGATGATGACAGCATTGAATATGGACTCGCTTCTGGAGAAGTTGTTGCAGGCGAAGAACTTGATTCTTTAGGTGATGCATTTGCTTCTGGAGAGTATCATCCAAAAATAATCAGGCCACGAGGGCGACCTCTTTTGGGGGATGCCCCATCAAAAATTTTACAAGTACGTTTAGATCCGGAGTTGGCTGAAAAGTTAAGTACTCGCGCTGGAGAAGAACATAAATCAAATAGTGAAATTATGCGCCAGGCGCTCACCAAATATCTGGCCTCTTGAATTAGTGTTACTGATTCTTAAATTATTGAGTGGAGCCTAATAACTAAACATTCGCTTCTAAATATGAAAGTGTATGGTTGTAAAACCCTCAAAACCCAACCTTTTTCGGCCCGACGCTGAGCTATGAGGGGCTCAAATGATGAAAATCCTCATCAAACTCGCCTAAATCCCCAGGCCAACGCCCTAAATGCCTCTATAGTTGAGCTAGGAAAATGCCGATATTTACCTATATCACGCATAGGGGGAATATGTCTGATACAAAACCTGCTGAAAAAGCAACTGCAAAAGAAAAGGACCATGGGTCTGTTCCTGCATGGCGTAAACAAATCCGTCCGCGTGCATATAGAACAACAATTGCAACAGCGATACTTTTAGCTATAGGCCTTTTTGGTTACCGCAACGATGATTTTAGATGGTGGGGGGTACTTACACTTTTTACGGCTGCACTTGTAGTCGGTGAAAGTCTCGAATTAAAACTTCTTAACCGTCCACCAATCCCAGTTGCATTTGCAGGAATCATGGCGCTTGCTCGTACTGTAACAAACGAAGGTGAATTTTCTTGGATACACACCATTGCCGTAATAGTTGTTGCTGCTGCAATTTCAACCAGCTGTTATGCGGGAACACCATTTGTTGATCGGGCAAAAGTTTTTGGTGCACGCGTAACCGTATACTTTGTTGGCCTAGCTTCAGCACATACATTATTGAGAGGCGTTGACCCCTCTTCACAATTTCTATATATAATGTTGATTATTGCAACTATCGCAATGCTTGGTGTTCACGAGCTTCTAGCTTGGGCGCAAGGCTACCCACGCACCTATGGATTCTTTCCTGCCGCTGCTCATGCATCGCTAATAGCCGGTGCAGTGTTGATTGGTGTTGGATATGCCGGAGTGCAAACATTCGAAGGGATTTCACCTAGCAAAAATGGGGGTAATGGGCTTGGAGTCACTGCACTAATTACATGTGCCATTCCGTTATTGGTTGCTTGGTTTGCGTTCTCCAGATACTATTCGGCTTTGAAAACATACCAACAAACTATCCGCGCTCTTTCTGCTGCCCCTGAACTTGGAGGAATTGTAGCTTGGGGACATGCAGACCGAGTTGCTCGACTTGCTGACGCAATTGCAGAACGGCTCGACTTAGACCGCAACGACCGACAACAGATAGAAACAGCATGTTATATGCACACACTTGGTGATGCAGTGCTCGACACAACAATAGAAATTGACCCTTACGAAGAAGCAGAAGCCGCAAACATAACAGCAGATATTATTCGACAATCAGGTGGACTAGATCGTGTAGCTGACATTATTGAAGATCATGTTCGACCTTACCGTGGGATAGTTGATGGGCAACTCGTCGCTCAAAACGATATTGCTGCTTCAGTGATGAGAGTTAGCAACGACTATGACAACATAAGCCGTCGTGAAGAATCTTGGGGGTTGCGTGCAATTGCTACAATGCATGATGCTCCCACTGCAACATATAATCCAAAAGCCTTGGAAGC
>CAUJDU010000124.1 GCA_963169585.1 Actinomycetota bacterium
TGAAGTACGACAAGGTAGAACTATTAGGTCTTCTTTAGATCCAGCATTTACGGCATCATTTAAGACGATTCTTGCAGCTGACTTAGTGTCATTGATTGGTGCTGTAGTTTTGTTCTACCTAGCTTCAGGAAATGTTCGTGGATTCGCCTTCTTCCTTGGGTTGTCTACATTTTTGGACCTAATAATTTCTATATGTTTCATGCATCCAATGGTCAAACTTATAGCCAGTAGGCCAAAGTTAATAACCATGCCATTTTTCGGGTTGGCTAGTGCATTAGATAAAAAAGACTTGACGGCGTAGAGGTGTAGTAATGACTTTTAAACAAACATTTAGTGATTTATACCACGAGAAAACTAATTATCAGATCATACCAAAATCAAAATTATGGTTTTCAATATCGGCAGTTCTGTTGTTTTTTTCAATAGCTTCGGTCTTCATTCAAGGTTTAAATACCAGTATTGAATTTAAAGGTGGAACAAGTTTCGAAACGAAAGTACACGGAAAAACTCCTTCTATTGCAGAAGTTCGAGATTTACTAGCAAACGATGATCTCGGCGAGCTAAAAATTCAAATATTGAATAATGACACCATAAAAGTGACGGCAAGACGATTAACTCAAAAAGAGCAAGCAAATGTATTAGTTGAGCTATCCAAATATGCATCTGTAGATAAGAAAGACATTTCTATATCTGACGTTGGACCATCATGGGGTAAGCAGCTAACAAAAAAAGCTGGCCAAGCATTGGCAGTATTTTTTATTATTGTTGCTATTTATATGATTTTTAGATTTGAAGGAGCCATGTCGGCAGCGGCATTGTTAGCAATGTTTCACGATGTTATTCTTACAGTCGGAATCTATTCAATTTTCCAATTTAACGTTTCACCTGCGACCGTTGTTGCGTTCTTGACAATTTTAGGGTTCTCACTATATGACACCGTTGTTGTATTCGATAAGATCAAAGAAAATACCAAGGTGTGGTCGAAGCTTAAACAAGTTTCTTATACGGAAATGGTTAATGTTTCATTAAATCAAGTTTTAGCTAGATCATTGAATACAAGTATTGTCGCTGTACTACCAATACTTTCGTTGATATTTATTGGTACTTTCCTTCTAGGTGCTACTGCATTGCTTGATTTTTCGCTAGCACTTGGTGTTGGGTTAGGGGTAGGGGCATACAGCTCAATTTTTATTGCTACTCCATTAATCGTATTGGTTAAGCGAATGAGTAAAAAAGTCGATAATATTTAGGTATGGTCCTTCCCGACGTTCCTCGTTCTACCCATGATCGAGAAAGGCAGCGTCTATTTCCATGGAGAAAAACCCACATTGATTTCGATGTTGCTGGTTTGATAGAAGTTTTTGAAAGTCGACATCCTCACGAAAGTTCTGACCGAATCATTAAGGCTTTTGAGGTTGCTCGCGAAGCTCATAAATCTCAAGTTCGAAGAAGTGGTGAACCTTACATTACACACCCATTGTTGGTCGCGCATATTGTTGCTGGACTCGGACTTGATGATGTGACAGTTTCTGCTGCATTATTGCACGATTCGGTAGAAGATACTTCAACGACACTTGAAGAGATTAGAAACATTTTTGGTGATGATGTTGCTGGGATTGTAGATGGTGTAACAAAACTTGATCGGATTCATTTCCAGAATGCTGAAGCTGCTCAAGCTGCAACCATGCGAAAAATGCTTGTCGCAATGGCAAAAGATATTCGAGTTTTGATTATTAAACTTTCTGATCGGCTGCATAATATGAGGACAATTGCCGCGATGCCTGAAGCTAAGCAAAAGCGGATAGCAAAAGAGACAATGGAAATTTATGCGCCATTGGCTCACCGTCTTGGTATCTCTGACATTAAAAGTCAACTTGAAGAATTATGTTTTGCTGTATTACAGCCAAAGCGCTATGCAGCTATTGAATATATGGTTGAACAAAAAGCAGGTGAGCGCCAAGAATTTGTTGATGAAGTTAAAGAAGAATTTAAGGTACTTTTAGATCAGGTGGGCATTAAAACAGAAATTACGGGTCGACCAAAATTCTTGTGGTCAATTTATGAAAAGATGGTTGTTCGTGGTAAAGATTTTGATGAAGTACAAGATCTTGTTGGTGTCAGAGTAATTGTGGATTCTTTACGTGAATGTTATGCCGCACTTGGAATAATTCACTCTCATTGGACTCCGGTTCAAGGCCGCTTTAAAGACTATATTGCAATGCCAAAATTTAACCTCTACCAGTCTTTACACACAACAGTTGTTGATCCAAAGGGTAGGCCTGTTGAAATTCAGATTAGAACAAAAGAAATGCATCATCGTGCAGAAATTGGAATTGCTGCACATTGGGCATATAAACAAAAGAGTGATAAGTCAGAATCTAAGAAGAAAAAAAATTCTGATAGTACGAAGATGGTTTCTCAAGGAATTGTTCCAAATGATATTTCTTCGTTGCCTTGGCTTGAACGAATAGTCGATTGGCAAAATGATACAGCAGATCCAAATGAGTTTATGGATATGCTAAGAGAAGATCTTGAGCATGATGAGCTATTCGTATTCACGCCTAAAGGTCGTGTAATTACTCTTCCACTTGACGGCACACCGATTGATTTTGCTTACGCAGTTCATACTGATGTTGGACATAAATGTGTTGGTGCAAAAGTTAATGGCCGTCTTGTCCCTCTAAATGCGAAGCTATCATCAGGGGATACAGTAGAAGTATTTACCTCGAAAGCTGAAGATGCTGGGCCATCACGAGATTGGAGCGAATTCGTAGTTTCATCTAAAGCTAAGAACAAGATTCGCCAGTGGTTTTCTAGAGAACGCAGGGAAGATGCAATTGAGAATGGTAAGGAAGACATAATTAAAGAATTGCGTCGACTCGGTTTGCCCGTTCAAAAAATACAGTCTTCTAATACTTTGCTAGACGTTGCAAATGAAATGAATTTTGAGACATTGGATGATTTGTATCGAACTTTAGGTGAGCATCATATTTCACCAAAAGCAGTCGGACAAAGAATCCAACAATTTTTACGATTCGAGACTGGCGAAATGCAACTTCCGGCTTCAGCTGGGCGACCACCACGCTCGAATAGGGATTCTGACTCTAAATCTGTAGGAGTCCACGTTGAAGGCCTAGATGATGTGATGGTGAGATTAGCTAGATGCTGCACACCAGTACCTGGAGACGAGATTATAGGTTTCATCACTAGAGGCCGAGGGGTAAGTGTCCATCGTGCTGACTGTGCTAATGCAGTTGCTTTAATGAGCTCGCAAGGAGAACGGTTAATTGATGTTGAGTGGGATCATGCTTCAGGCTCAAGTTTTATTGTGTCAGTTGAGTTAGAAGCATTTGATCGTCCACGCCTTTTGCAAGATATTGCCTCAATGTTAAGCGAAGCGCATGTGAATATTATGGGATGCAATACGCTTACAACTGCTGACAGGATAGCTAAACTGCGTTTTGACTTCGATTTGGCTGATCCAGGCCACTTAGATTCGATTATTGCTCAAATGCGAAGGGTAGAAAGTGTCATTGATGCTTACCGTATTCTTCCTGGCGGAGGTCGCAGCGGTTAGAATCTAACATCTATGGCAAATAAAGATACCTTTCGAGCTCCAGTTGGAACCAAAGATGTCATTGGTGTCGACTCTAGATCTTGGGTATCTATAATTTCAGAATTTTCTAGATTAGCGCATCTTTATAATTATGATTTGGCGATTACTCCGACATTTGAAAATTATGAAGTATTTGCACGACTTGGTCAAGATACAGATATAGTGTCAAAGGAAATGTATGACTTTACAGATAAAGGTAATAGACATATTGCATTAAAACCCGAAGGTACAGCGGGAGTAGTTAGGGCTGTTGCTCAGGCACGTCCAACTATGCCTTTCAAAGCATGGTATTTTACGAGTGTTTTCAGATACGAACGCCCACAAAAAGGAAGGCTCAGAGAACATCACCAACTTGGAATTGAGGCATTTGGTATTGATGATCCGCTCATTGATTTTGAAATAATAGAGTTTGCTAATAATTTTCTACAAAACGTGGGGTTGAAAGACTATAAGTTGCTCATAAATTCTTTAGGTGATTCGAACGCTAGAAAACGACATTTAGATGATCTTAGAGCCTATTTTTCAAAATATGAAGCAAGTCTAGGGGCAGAATTTAGTGAGAGGGTTGCTAAGAACCCTTTTAGAGTTCTAGATACTAAAGTTGAAGAATGGTTAGAGGTTGTATCGGATGCACCAAAAATCTTGGATTATATTTCAGATGAGAGCCGTACAGATTTTGATTATGTTTGTTCAAGGCTTACCAGTGCCGGTATAGATTTTGAAATCGTACCAAAACTTGTAAGAGGGTTAGATTATTATACCAATACAACTTTTGAATTTATTTCACAGTCGTTAGATTCAGCACAGTCTACAGTTTGTGGTGGAGGGCGCTACAACAAACTTGTTGCACAGATGGGTGGTCCAGAAACCTCAGGAATAGGTTTTGGGTTGGGCATTGAAAGACTTCTACTTGCGCTTGAAAGTGAAAATGTAGAAATAGAATCAAGAATGCTTGATGTCATTATTTTAGATTTTGTTCAGAATGAAAAGTCATATTCACTTAGTCAAGATGTCAGACGAATTTTACGTGGAATTAATTACAGTGTAGATAGTGCTTTTGGGGCAAAATCAATGAGAGCTAACTTTAAAATTGCCGATCGTTCTGGTGCTAAATTCTCGATTATCATCGGGGATTTGGAATTAGCAAATGACAGTGTTTC
>CAUJDU010000125.1 GCA_963169585.1 Actinomycetota bacterium
GAGCAGGGCTATGTGTCCAATCGCAACAGATAAAAGCCACACATTAAAGTCAATAAACGATATGTTTCTCACCAGGAGTGCGACTACAAAAATGATGATAAGTCTCATCATAAATCCCGATAATGCACCTGCCAAGATGGCATTTGGCGAGATCTTTGCACAGGTAGATGTAATTTTGGCTGCTAGCAGCAGATTTAACACAATTAATACGCCAGCTGCCAATACAGCAATGCCGGCCTTTGGGCCCATTGTGATAGTTAAAACTAACGCTGCAGGAGCGAACAATAGCGGACTACGTTTTGCCATATCGCGAGCAATATTTAGTTCTACATCACCAACAGGATCGAGGCTGTCTTGTGGGACTTCTTGCGATTCAGTCATCTTTCCCATACCCTTTTGGAACGATTAATTCATCTGATGCTTCTTCTTGGACAGGTGCGCTCACACGATTTTTCTTTTCAGTCCAGACTTTATCTTTCTCAAGTTTTTCTGAGGTCGCTTTATAGCGATAATACGCACTCGTAAAAGTACCAACAATTCCTACACCAGCAAAAACCAATGTCCAGATTGGGGTGGTCTCAAATCGGCTATCTAATAATCTTCCTACGACAATAAATATAATCAGGGTTATTACTAGTTCTAGAGCATTAATAGAGCTTTTTGGATCAGTAGATCTCTTCTTGTTTGATTCAAGAAAACTTGTAGCGTCAGGAAAAAGTTTCATCACCCATAATTCTAAAACAATATTACCAGTTTCACAGAATCACTGAAGGACTTCGCTAACTTTGCGGCAAAAAACCACCAGCTTGATGTTCCCAAAGACCCGAATAGATACCTCTATCTTTTACTAGTTGTGCATGAGTACCATCTTCGATCATTTGTCCGTGTTCAAAAACAATAATTCGACTCATATTAAGTAGCGTCGAAAGCCTATGCGCGATAACAAGAGTGGTTCGTCCTTTCATTAATTCCGCAAAAGCTGCTTGCACATACCCTTCTGATTCAGAATCTAATGCGCTTGTTGCTTCGTCCAAAATAAGAATTGGTGCATTTTTTAGCATTGCTCTAGCTATCACTATCCTTTGACGCTGACCACCTGAAAGATTAACTCCGCGCTCCCCGACAATTGAGTCAAGTCCTTTTGGTAATTCATTTATAAATTCGAGAGCATGAGATCTTTCAAGAACTCGTTGTATTTCTTCATCTGTAACATTTTCAGAACCATAAGTTATGTTCTGCAGGACGCTTCTATGAAAGAGCATTGGCTCTTGAGCAACGTACGAAATATTGTTACGTAAAGATTCTTGTGTTATTGATCTCGTAGATATCCCATCTAGCTTGATATCGCCTTTTGTTGGGTCGATGAACCGCATAATCATCTTTACTAATGTTGATTTCCCTGCACCAGATCTACCGACTATACCGACTCGTTCACCAGCATTTATCGTTAAATTCAAATCGTCAAAAACATAAGTATCTAATTTTGGATACTGAAAACTTACTCTTTCAATTTCGATTTTCCCTCTAACTTTAACAAGCTCATCTGCATTTTTTTTGTCTTTGATCGATATTTCAGCTTCGAGCATTGGAACAATCGGTGCAGCATCACCATAGTAAAGCGTTAGCTCGGACAGGCTATCTCCAAAGGTCCAGATATTAGTTAAGAATGTCATTGTCAAAGTTGTTGCTAAGTATAAGTTTGATATATCTTGATTAGAACCATTAGCAACTACTATTGCTACTATCACAGCTAAAGTTCGAAGTGAACGGTTAACGCTGTTAGCGATTAACGAGTCTCTTATAAGCGCCCTGTTTGCATATCTCAAATTTTTCTCTAGGATCAACTCTCCAATCTCTGAAATTTTTTCTTGCTCCAATCCCTCACCAGATTCCGCTTTAACAGCGGCGATATTTGAAATAGCATCGGACATCGCACCATACATACGAGTTACTTCTCGAGAAGCATCCGTTGCTAATTTCATTTGCGTTGGAAGAAGTTTTAAAACCAATATCAAAAACAATGTTCCTGTTACTACTAAACAAATGAAATATAATGGGAGTCTAGGAAGCATAAGTACACCTGTACCAATAAATACAACCAGCATAGGTAGGATAGAATAAATCCAGATTGCACTTGTTCTTCCAAAAGCATCTGCTGTTTTAGAAATTAAAGTTACTGTTGTACCAACGAATCTATTTTGATGAAAACTCGCAGAATGTTCTAGAAGCTTATCGAAAATAATCTTGGAGATAGCTACTCTTGACTTAGCATCAAATCTTTCCTCTGAAAATGAGGCAACTCGTCTGAGCACAAGGCTTACAATCTCTATAGCGATTATCGTATAGATATAGCCCCTATATGCATCAAAAGATGCCACCCGATCTGTCGACAAATCAACCAGTATTTTAGACACTAAATATGTAAAAATAATATCGCCTAAGGTCAGAGAAATAATTATAGATACACTAGATAAGGCCATAATTGGCCAATACTGCTTAGACCCTTTCGCAAACAACTTTAGTAAATATTTTCTATGTCGTTTTGCTTCTAGATTTTTCCCGGACATCTAGATATTGTCTCACAATACCGTCATGAGTTTCTCATTATTTTTCTTAGTTATCTAAATATATCGTTTAGAAGCTCTTGCTTACTCTCGCTCCGCTTCCCTCACTCGCAAGCTCGTTCAGTCCAGATGTCGCTACGAGCAAATCAATAGCTTCCAAAGCAAATGTAACTACATAGCCTTCGATTTTGTTTCTTTTCTAGCTTTTCGGGCAGCTTCATCTTCTCGTCTCACTTGACTCCTAGAAGGCGAAAAGAAAGCATACAAGATTAAAGCCAAAGCTGGTATTGCGAATGGAACGAGGGCATTACCTGCTCCATCAGTATAAGTAGGGATCAGAACCAAAGCACTTAATAGTGCAGTCCATAGCCAAAGAATAACGACTGTTCTTCTTGGCCCATGCCCTAGCCTCATCAGTCTGTGATGCATATGGTCTTTATCCGCAACCGATATTGATTTACGCCTTACTATTCGTCGAAAAAATGAAAATAAAGTATCTGCAAGCGGTACTCCTAAAATAACGAGCGGAATAAATAGTGGAGCAAAAAAGAAGTATGTTTGTCCTGAAAATTGATCTGCAACACGTCCACCTACTGATACCGTACAAGCTGCCAACATCAAACCTAAAAGTAACGCTCCAGAATCACCCATAAAGCTTAAGGGTTTAAAAAAGTTAAAGGGCAAGAAACCTAGACACATTCCAACAGTAATAATTGCTATAAGTGGACCTAAATTACTTGATTCAAGTAAACCAGCATCGATAAGTCGATTTGCATAAAGAAATAGTGCAGCTCCTGCAATTAAACAGATTCCAGCAGCAAGCCCATTTAGCCCATCGATCAAGTTAATCGCATTAGCCATGACTACAACAG
>CAUJDU010000126.1 GCA_963169585.1 Actinomycetota bacterium
AAGGAGATATTTCTGCACTCTCTTTAATTCTTTTTGACCTTGAGTAGTTAATTCGACAACCACTCTACGACGATTTTGTGGATCTTGTTGTGTTTTCACATAGTTTTTTTCTGTCAGTATTGCTACGAGTTTTGAAATACTTGCGTCGGTATGACACATGTGTACAGCTATCTCATGTTGGGAAATCGGCCCTTCAGATTGAAGGATTTTCAAAACGGCTAATGCTGCATGTTGTAAATCACCATGCTCATTAAGCCTTTCGTGTATTTCTTTCATCAAAAGCATGGTTAATTGACGATTAGATTCAATATATTGTTCAAATACTTTGTCATCAATTGTTTCAGACACTTTTATATATTAACTAGTTAATAGTTAACCACTCAAATTATGTCACCTTTTTCTTTCATGTGCGTTGGGCCGATTAAGTGCGGGAAATCACGTGTTTACAACCAGACACTTAGGGTTTGTTGCGTATGGTCGTAAACGTTGTAATTTTCAAGCATAATCGGCCCAACGCACAAGGAAAAGATAGATCGTGCGCAACTAGGAGGTCTTTTCGGGCAAATCAGAATTACTAATTTCTGTAGTGACAATGATTACCTGTCCGAATTACCAGAAAGGTGAGGACAGACCTCATAAGCTACAGAACATCAGGACACATTTCACTTCTGCACTTCGTGTGATCCCTTTTGAAATGGCTTTACCTTTGGAATCCAATCCAGTTATCGTGTAAGTGGTTTTTTGATTTGGCACTATTTGGAAGTCATGCAGTTCTGGCGTCCCACGCTTAAGCTTGATCACATCTGTTGATTTAGGAGTAACTCGTTCTATTGAATAGCCACCCGTTGCTAACGGATCATCCACCCAAGCAAGTCGGACATAACAACTTGTTTTCCAAGAACATGGTGCAAACATTGTCCAATTATATTTCAGCTCAAAATATTTAAGTGCCGTAGGTGATGTAACATTATTCACAGGTTCGATATCAGGTTCAACGTTTGGAACATCTACTGTAAGGTCAGTTGTTGAAGAGCTGTCTGGTTTCGTTCCAACCGGAGCGGTAACGGGGACAGGATTCGAAGGAGTAGCCGGTTTGGTTGTAACAGTTGGCGAGCTAAAATCTTGCGAATCATAGGCTGCACTCAGCCATTTACAATTGAACTTCGTGGTCGACCCATCAACACATTTTGAAGTAGGCGCCGCAACTGCAAGAATGTTTGTTTGAGTAAACAAGCCATCTAGTAGCGATTTTGATTCATCTTGACTCGTAACTCCAAGACTGTGCCACTGGCTTTGTGCTTCCTTGTTTGCTCCACCAGCAGTAATAAATCCTGCACCACCACAAGACGTATCGCCTACAATCCACCCATAATCATGAAGCGCGACCGCAAATGTTCGTGCTGTTTCACGCTTTGGCTTGCCAGGCAAATAATTAGGGTCTTCTATTGCTCTACGATCAAGCCAAGCATCAATTTCTTCTAAAGACGAAGTAAGCCTAAAACGCATACCTTCAGGTATCATTTTGTCGACGGTTAAATACTGACCTCTCGTAACCCCTGTCGACGTATACATGATGTCATTAGCCGATTGACATTGAGCATTTGGATTGTGAGGTGTCCTTCGTGACATATCTGTTGCTGCTGACCACTCAAACTGTGCGGCAGGAGACGCAGCAAACCCACACGTCTTCCCCACGATTTGTGGATTATTTTGTGCGAGTTGCTGTTCACTACAAGCTGGTCCGCTCATAGTATTCATCACACCTTGCAAAAGAGCATGACGAATTTCGCCCTTGGCTACTTCTTCTGGGGTCACTAGCATCGCAGCTTTTTGTAAACCTACACCACGGCCACTATTTACACCCTGGTCATAACTGTAAACATTCGCTATTTTACCTGTATTGTCACGCAAAATGTCTGCACTAGAAACACAAAGACGATTTTCGGGTTGCTTTCCTGCAAGCTGATAGAGAAGCTCTCTACCGCCGATGCATTTAAGGTTTGATCGATCAACACCAGATAGGTCATATACATACCCGCTATCGCGATCGATAATCGTAACATTACCGTCGGTTGAGTCATCAAGGAAATAGTCATCTGTTGAACCGGGCGCTCTCCAGGATGGATCCCACGGGATTGCAGTATCGGGAGCCATGCACACGATATCTGTAACATCCCAACATTTTGCTTTATCTAGGTTGCTCGGGCTGCAATTATCCTGGCCGCAAAGTTTGATCTGTTTCCTAGTCGTATTTTTATCGGCATAATATACAGCAGTACTCCAGTCATTAGCGTCTGAACCTAGCCCCATCGAAACATCAAAGTTTCCTCCATATTTTATTTCGTCACCCGGTTTTTCAAGTGACGGAAGAATCTTTGCATATTTGAAAAGCCGCGACGCATAATCTTTCCCTTGTGTAATGTCATTATTATACGGTGCTAAGTCACAAATCGCTTGATTCCAAGGTGAATCCCCGAACCAAGTTTGATAATCATAGTTCTCGACTCTTTGACCACAATCGATGTTTTCATTTTCATTTTGGGACACATTGGAAGATTGCTCAGTCGTTGCAAATGACGGAAGCCCTATAGCCAGAAGAGCCACCACACTCAAAGTTATAACGAAACGGTATGTGTACCTGAACTTTATACTCATTGAATTCGCTTCCTATATAGGTAATTTGACCTATTGTTAAGGTAACATCGCGAATTTAAAAAGAAACTAGGTAGTTGTAATAGCCATTTCGGCTAATGCGCGTAAGGCTTTAAAAATTCATACACTTCCACCCAACTACACGAAATAGTGGGGACCCACTTCCAGCTATATCACGTAAACCTTTTTATTGGGCCGATAATGCTTGAAAATTTCAACGTTTACGACCATACACAACTATCTTAAGCGTATGGTCGTATATACGTGATTTCCCGAACTTAATCGGCCCAACGCGAGAATAGGGGTGAGATAAAAAAAGCCCGACCATCTCTGGCCGGGCTTTAAAAAAGTTATACTTGCATTCTTCAAAACGGAAAATAGATCGTCCGAAACTAGGAGGTCTACTAACAAAAGGTTCAAGAATAAATTCTTTACTGATTCGAGTTCGAGTGTATTCCTAGAGCCGAATATTTAGTGATCAACGTAGGATACGTTACAAACATTTTCTCGGAGAGAGAAAATGTGTAACGGATACTCCTTAGAAAGGAGGTGATCCAGCCGCACCTTCCGGTACGGCTACCTTGTTACGACTTCACCCCAATTACCAACCCCACCTTCGGCAGCTCCCTCCAATAAATTGGTTAGGCCACTGACTTCGGGTGTTGCCGACTTTCGGCGTGTGACGGGCGGTGTGTACAAGGCCCGGGAACGTATTCACCGCAGCATTGCTGATCTGCGATTACTAGCGATTCCAGCTTCAAGAAGTCGAGTTGCAGACTTCTATCCGAACTGAGGCCAGCTTTATGGGATTAGCTCCACCTCACGGTATCGCAGCCCTTTGTACTGGCCATTGTAGTACGTGTGTAGCCCTGGTTGTAAGGGGCATGATGACTTGACTTCGACCCCACCTTCCTCCGAGTTGACCCCGGCAGTCCCTTGTGAGTCCCCAACATAACTTGCTGGCAACACAAAGTAGGGGTTGCGCTCGTTGCGGGACTTAACCCAACATCTCACGACACGAGCTGACGACAGCCATGCACCACCTGTGTAGGATCCCGAAGGATCAGGTACTTTCATACCGTTAACCTACATGTCAAAACCAGGTAAGGTTCTTCGCGTTGCATCGAATTAAACCACATACTCCACCGCTTGTGCGGGCCCCCGTCAATTCCTTTGAGTTTTAGCCTTGCGGCCGTACTCCCCAGGCGGGACACTTAATGCGTTAACTGCGGCACGGAATGCGTTGATCGCATCCCACACCTAGTGTCCACCGTTTACGGCGTGGACTACCAGGGTATCTAATCCTGTTCGCTCCCCACGCTTTCGCTCCTCAGCGTCAGTTTCGGCCCAGAGTGCTGCCTTCGCCATAGGTGTTCCTCCCGATATCTGCGCATTTCACCGCTACACCGGGAATTCCACACTCCTCTACCGTACACAAGTCATACCAGATTTAAAAGGCCGCTCCAGGTTAAGCCTGGAGATTTCACTTCTAACTTGGCAAACCGCCTACGAGCTCTTTACGCCCAGTAAATCCGGACAACGCTCGCCCCCTATGTATCACCGCGGCTGCTGGCACATAGTTGGCCGGGGCTTCTTCTGTTGGTACCGTCACTTTCGTCCCAACTGAAAGCGGTTTACAACCCTAGGGCCTTCGTCCCGCACGCGGCGTCGCTGCATCAAGGTTTCCCTCATTGTGCAAGATTCCCTACTGCTGCCTCCCGTAGGAGTCTGGACCGTATCTCAGTTCCAGTGTGGCTGGACATCCTCTCAGACCAGCTACCCGTCGTTGCCTTGGTGAGCTTTTACCTCACCAACAAGCTGATAGGACGCGAGACCATCCCAAAGCGCCGGAGCTTTCTTCTCTTTATCAGGAGATAAAAAGAAGGTATCCGGTATTAGACCTCGTTTCCAAGGCTTATCCCAGTCTTTGGGGCAGGTTTCTCACGTGTTACTCACCCGTTCGCCACTTTCCACCAGAGCAAGCTCTGGCTTCTCGTTCGACTTGCATGTATTAAGCGCGCCGCCAGCGTTCGTCCTGAGCCAGGATCAAACTCTCCATCGAAATCTGTGCCAAAACAATTAGGGGAATACCTAAGAAGTTTTGACTATCGATTTAAAGTATCGCGCACTAGAAATAAATTTCTGTTGCGATGAATGATACTGACTAGTTCGAACCATCCATTGTCTCGAGAAATTCGAGACGGATGATTCAGTTTATTTAATTGTTTGGAAATAACTTATACAAATTATTTCCGGAATTGTTTTTCGGTCGACTCCACTAAATGATGAATCAGATAGCGTGTCGCCCGCACTAAATTTTGGCGTCTATTTTCCGTTTTCAAGAAGCAAGTATCAGAGAAAGTTTCTGTCGATTTTACAACCAGACTTTTCCCTGACGGACTTTAATCCTTAAAGTCCAGTGCGCATTTTGAATATTTCAAAAGTGCGCAGCTAGAAGAATATAGTAAAGATTTGGCTTCTAGTCAAAGCCGGGCAGCATTTTTTTTAAATTTCTTTTAATCTAACCCAACTTGACGAGCCCATAAATTGCTTAAACCGTTAAAATCATCAATGTTTTCAGTATTTTTATCGCTATTTTCATTTTCATCAAGAGCTTCTTCAAATGTAGTTAAATCGAGCTCATTTTCTTGACCTTGCTTTGATAAGGATTCGATATTATTCGATCTGGCTTGCTTAAATATCTTTGAATTCTCAGTTTCTATAGGGTATTTTTCCTCTAAATCATCAAGCATTCGAGTTACTGTCCCATCTTCGTCAAACAATGCAATGCATTCAAGTACTTCCATGAAAAACTTCGATCCGAGAACAATTTTAGAGTTATTACGCTCTAACAGAATTGCAACAGCCTGCTGTGAAAGTTCTGTGTGCCCGTCAATAGCCATTCTACGTATTGTTAGCATCAAATTTTTTTGCCCAATACTTTTCCGAGGAAGCTGTCTGAAGATCTCAAAAAGTACTCCTGCACTAGAATCTAGAGTTGTGTTATTTTTTATTCCGTTATAAACAAAAGTTACGAGTAAAGGATCGGCAATAAAAGCATCGCTTTGTGCGTGTGCCAATTCACGGGCTAACTCCCATTTGATATGTTGATCAGTTTTGCTAGAAAGTATTTGTTTCTTTACAAACAAAAATCGCATTTTATCTAAGAATGTCATTGTGCTTCCTTAAAAGGTGCCCATCATTCTACTTTAATTAATAAGGTTTTAGTAAGTTGCCTGACTTACTTCATGACGGAGACGTTGCCATATTCCAAGTTGGTTTGCCTTCATATCTGAGTTATGTAAATCCTTGCATAAAATATTAATTAGAGATGCGATTGTAGTGATTTCAACTAAAATTTTGGACTCTGCCGATGAAAAAACTTCCATCCCATAACTTTCCATCAATGAATCGACAAGAAAATCCTCTCCACACCAATAATCCCAAAGAGCAAAATCAAAAAAAATGTTAGTAAATTCTGCATGACCCCAATGTGTTATCGCTTTTATCACCGGACGCCCAGCATCGAGGCTCAAAATAACATGTTTAGGGTGAAAGTCATTATGTGTTAGCCCAATAGCTTGCCCCCCAAAAATTTGAGCAGCATCTCGCAAAGTGTCGAGCTTTAAATATAAATCTTCAAAATCTTCTACCGTAGCTATTCCACTCTTAACTATAGAATCTCGCTCATGGTCGAAAAGTTCTAATGCATCCGAATAGAAATCAGCATGTAAGTCATCTTGCTCTCGCCCATCGATTTGAGTTATTGAATGTATTAGTCGTAACCGCTTGCCCATCTCTTCTAAAATCATTTCTTTATCACTAGAAGTTATCAGCCCGTACTTTTGTGCGTAATGGAAATCTTTACCTGCAATATATTCTTCTAGCATTGCATAATATGTGTTGTTTCCTATTTCCAAACCAGCAGAATGCGAAAAGTAGCTTCTAGACACTTCGACTCCAACACCTGCGACAGCATTAATGAGTTCTATTTCAGAGAGATAGCTTCGCTTTGAATTCAATCTAAGAATAAACACTAACCCATTCAAAAATTGGATCTTAAAAATATGATTATCAAAAGACTTACAAAGCCGAGTAATACGGGTATCCCTTACATCTGATTCACGTAAATCATAGTTGAACATATCATGAAGAACTACAGGTTCTTCACCGGCTATCAACACTCTAAAGACATTACGAATATCTTCATCTTCAAAAGGGTGATCTTTTACAATTTTTGAATATTGATCTATTGCTCGTTGATCAATATCTTCGTCATATTCAAAATCCATGATTATCTATTATCGCAGAAAAAGGTCGTTAGCTTAACGACAAAGGATATAAAAAAGGGGTCCAAATCTCACGTATCAAACCTTTTACGATTTGTGCGTTAGAGGGTCGGACCCCTTTACATTTAGAGGGTCGGACCCCTTTACAATTCTTACTTAACTAACAAAGTTTTTTGCTACAAAGTCCCAATTAACAAGATTATCCATAAATACATCGATATATCCTGGGCGGGCATTACGAAAATCTATGTAATATGCATGTTCCCAAACATCAATTGTTAGCAAAGCTTTTTGAGAGTGTTTTAGTGGGAGGTCAGCATTTGAAGTTTGAGTAACTTCTAATCCTTTGTCTCCTTGGATCAACCAAGCCCATCCAGAACCAAATTGTGTTGTTGCAGCTTTAGCGAATTCATCTTTGAAATTCTCGTAGGAACCGAATGCAGAATTAATTTCTTCGCCAATTTCTCCTTCTGGAGCTCCCCCACCATTTGGAGTCATTGAATTCCAATAAAAGGTATGGTTCCAAATTTGGGCGGCATTATTAAAAAGTCCACCATCCGCTTCTAAAATCGTTTTTTCTAGTTCAGAATCATTCGAAACAGAGCCTTCGGTGAGATTGTTCAAGTTTGTCACGTATGCTTGGTGGTGTTTTCCATGATGAAATTCAAGTGTCTCTTGACTTATATGTGGAGCCAATGCGTTAATCTCATATGGGAGTGCAGGAAGTTCGTATGCCATAATTACCTTTCAATTAATATTTTCTATGGTGAGTCTATAACTTGATGCTTCCAATTGCATCTTGTCAACTTTCAGGTTAAACATATAACAATTTCGTAAGCTAGCTAATGGCTATCTGCGCCCATTTACGCTTACCTACTTGTATGATCTTTCCATTAACCTCTTCTATGCCAACTACACCTTCTGGGTCTTCATATACAAGATCTTCAATACGAACGGCACCTTGAGAAATCATTCGAGCACCATCTTTATTTGAAGAAACTAGCCCCGCTAAATTCAAAAGTCTCGCTAAGCGCAGCGAACCATCTTCGAATTCGCTGGATTTGATATGAATAGTCTCGATATCTGTAGGCCTACCACCAGAAGAAAATATCCGTTTCCATTCTTGAGCAATCTCATCTCCACGACCTTCACCGTGATACAAATCAACCACTGTTTTTGCCAAAAGTTTTTTACCATCAACAGCTGCCAAATTCTCAGATTCCAAATCACTAACTACTTGAGCGACACGATCGGGTAGCCATCCTGTTGCTAATTGGAAATATTTAGGCATCATCTCATCTGAGATACTCATAACTTTGCCATACATATCTAATGGGTCGTCCGTTAACCCGATTGTATTGTTAAGCGATTTGCTCATCTTCTTATTGCCATCTGTACCTTCGAGCAATGGAGTAGTTATACAAACCTGTGGAATTTGACCTTCCATCTCTTGTAACGGACGTCCCATCAAAAGATTGTAAAGCTGATCTGTCCCCCCAAGTTCAACATCAGCTTGTAGAGCCACAGAATCAAAACCAACAAGTAATGGATACAAAAATTCAAGCACCGAAATAGGTGAACCTTCTTTATAACGATTGGAAAAATCATTACGCTCTAACAATTGGGCAACTGTTGTTGAACCCATAAGTTTCATGATTTCTACTATCCCAAGTCCTTCTAGCCATTCGCTATTCCTACGAATCTCAGTTTTCTCTTTATCCAATATAAGAAAAGCTTGATCTAAATAGGTTTCCAAATTCTTCTCAATTTCTTCAACACTTAATTGAGGGCGTGTAATATTTCGCCCCGACGGGTCACCCACTCGTGCTGTAAAATCTCCGAATAATAAAATTGCTCTATGGCCTAGATCCTGGAATTGCTTTAATTTGCGTAGCGGTACTGCATGGCCTATATGAATATCTGGAGAAGTTGGATCAATACCGAACTTAACCCTTAAAGGCTTACCTCTAGATAGCATCTTCTCTAATTCATCACGACTCACAACATCTTGAGTACCGGTACATAAAATATCTAATTGAGTTTGAATATCAGTCATAACAACAACCTAGATTAGGTCAATATCTGCTAGATCGCTTAGCTTTTTAACAAATTCTTGCAAGTTAACTTCCTTGGCCATAACTAGAAAAATAGTATCCTGACCAGCAATCGTACCTGCTATTTCTATCATATTGGCAGCATCTATGGCTGCACAAGTTACATCAGCACAGCCTAAAGGCGTTTTTATGATAACCATTGGTGAGACTTCTTCAATGGTTAACACATACTGCTTTAGGGTTTTAGATAAATTACCGTCTGAACCAGGACGTTTCGCTGTCTCAGGAATTGCATAACAACTATCCCCTCCAGGTAGCCTCACTTTAACAGCACCAATCTCTTCTAAATCTCTCGAGACAGTTGCTTGGGTCGAAACTATTCCTTCTCTTTCAAGCATTTTCGAAATTTGAGTTTGTGATGAAACGTGTTCGCTTTGAATTAGATTAATGATTTTACTGTGTCTTTGAGCTTTCGATGTCACAAGCATAGTTTATAGGTTTTTTAAAATACTTTCCTTAACGTGTGAGATAGCCACTAGCAAGGTGCGCGTTATACGCATCATTCATCTATACAAAAACGATATGGGTTGAGAGTCCTATATATCAAGCGTATATTCCTACTTAACGCCTTATATTGCCCATTCAAACAACCTCGAGGATTAGATATGCCCCTAAATGAATCTGATATCGCCCACCTCATCCGACGAACAGAATTTACTGCTAGCGAAGCTCGTATTTCTCAACTTATTAATCTTCCAAGTCTCTCAGCAGCGGTTGATTCTATTGTGGAATCCAACTCTAGTGGCAATGGATCGACACCAACTGGCGTACTTTTACCATTTAATGTGAGTGCGCCTAGCTGGGAAACCATTACCGACATCCGAAGATGGTGGATAGATGAGATGGCTTTTGGATCTCAACCTCTAAGAGAAAAAATGGGATTATTTTGGCATGGCCATTTTACAAGTCATGTGGGTTCTACCTCTTGGACCGGACATGTTTTAGACCAACTAAATCTATATAGAAGAAATGCCTTTGGTAATTTCCGTCAATTAACCAAAGATATGTCTATCCAGCCACTAATGCTCTCATATTTAAACAACAATCGTAACTATTCGACCCAGATTAATGAAAACTTTGGAAGAGAACTGTTAGAACTCTTTACAATAGGTCTTGAAACTTATGGTTTACTACCTGGGCAACAGTTCCCATATACGCAAGAGGATATAGTTTCATCTGCAAAAGCATGGACTGGTGAATCAACGAAATATCTTCAGACTTTACCTGACATTTATGAATATAAACCTAAATATCATGTTCAAGGTGATTTTACTTTCTTAGGAGAAACAAAGAACTTTCGAGGATTCGACATTATTGATCGAGTAACAACTGCTGCTCCATACAAAACAATAACTGCTCGGCATATCGCAAAAAAATTATGGAGCCATTTTGCTTACGAAAGACCAGATAACACACTTATAAGCAATCTTGTTAGTTCAACTGGTTTTGATAATAACTGGGATATTAAAGCACTACTCAAGGCAATACTTAGCCATAGCGAATTCTATTCAGAAAAGGCGAAACTTGGTTTAGTTTCAACCCCAGCAGAATATGTTGCACGCATACTACGTATTTCAGGTGACAGAGTAATTTCAGATAACAACAGGTATGCCCTTTACGCAATGGTCGATATGGCACAAGAACTTTATGAACCGCCAAACGTATCAGGATGGAAAGCAAACGGCTATTGGCTATCAACATCTCAAATTGGTGCACGAGGTAACTTTGCAAAACTAATTTTTAGCTCACCTGCAAGTTATGCAATATTTAGAGACCTTGACAGTGCAGCTGTCGATACAACGATAACTACATCTGCAAAGAGACTCGGAATTATGTCTGTTCAAAATGATACACGTACAAAGCTAACTTCTTGGCTAAACGAACAGCGTGCGCGAAGTGGAGCAAATGCTGATTTTAGATCTGCAGGTTTATTGCACTTATTAATAATGTCCCCCGATTTCCAACTCTCATAGAAGGTAGCCATGAGCAACGATTCAATTTACACTCAGCTCGCGGATGGATTGAATTCAGCCGTAAGCCGTAGAAAATTCATGCAGTTAAGTGGTGTTGGAGCTGGCACCATAGCTGGTGGATCACTATTAACTAAATTACAAGGTTTTGCTGCACCACCTGTTAAAGATGATGAAGGAATCTTGGTGATGATCTATTTAGGAGGAGGATGCGATCCACTAAATACACTCGCGCCTTTCACAAACAATACCTACAGGAATGTACGCCCTAACTTGTCTCTTTCACCAGAAGGTCAAGGTAATAGAAAATGCCTTCCAATAAATGACTCATATGGTTTCAATTCTGCACTACCTACGGTTCACAAAATGTACATGGAAGGCAAACTTGCCTTCCTACCAGGGATTGGATTCGCCAACCAAGATTTGTCTCACTTCACTTCTGGAGCGATTTACATGCAGGGTTGGGGCGGATCTATACCAGCCCAAACTGGATGGATTGGTAGATACTTAGATTTGTTAGACCCTTCAGGCAATGATTCGACTCGAGGTATAACAATTAATGGCACTATGCCATTGACCCTCCAAGGAGCTATAACACAACCCCTTAGTCTTCCTCGGAATATAAATTCTGCTTACAATGGTGGTTCTGGATCATTTGATCGTTATGTAGCTGCTTCTGCAGGAAAATTTAATAGCACTAGTTCAACTACTACAAAACTTATTACCGACGGTCTTGGCAACACAACATCTCTTCCGTCGATTTATCGTAGTGCATATCCTGCAAATGGATATCCAAGTTCTGGTTCTCGCATCGAGACTGATATGGTAATTTCTGCTGGGATTATCAACGCTAATTTAGGTGCTAGAGTTTTACACCTTACAACTGGTGGTTTTGATACACATGTCAACCAGCTCGTAGATCAGACCGCGGCTTTAGCTGCCTTAGATACTGCGATAGCCAAATTCTTCGAAGCATTATCTCCAAATTTTGCCGACCGTGTTACTGTCATGACGTATTCGGAATTTGGTCGCCGAATGCAAGAAAATGGAACAGGAACTGATCATGGCCGTGCCGGTTTCATGATGCTAATGGGCAACAAAGTTAATGGAGGAAAAATACTTACTCCTATGCCTGACTTAAATGCAACGAATGCTGACGGTAATCTCGTACAGACAACTGATTTCCGACAGATATATGCCGATATTTCGAACGATTGGTTTAAAACAGATACCCAAGCAATACTTGGATCAAAGAACTTCTCAGGATTAGGGATATTTACAGCTGGACCAGGATCCTCAACTAATACAACATCATCCACCACAACTACTTCATCCACTACAACTTCATCCACAACAACAACAACTTCGTCAACTACTACAACAACTACAACAACTACACCGCCAAAACCACCGACACCACCGACACCACCGACACCAACACAACCGACGTTACCGCCAAAACCACCGACACCACCAACACCGACACAACCGACGTTACCGCCAAAACCACCGACACCACCACAACCAACGACGACGACGACAACTAAAGCACCAAACATTGAGAACGAGTGGCAACAACTAATTGAATTACTAAAGAAACTAAGGCGTCACAGGCGACATAGGCGACATGCCAGACGGTAAAAGTTAAGAGCGAAGCTTAGCGCCGCAGTCATTCGACACGCCATCGATGATTCTTTGTCTGTATTGAGCTTGATCTTGTTCATTCCAGGTAGAAACTCGAGGACGTACCCGCAAAGAAAAGGTAAGAGATTTTTTCTTATC
>CAUJDU010000127.1 GCA_963169585.1 Actinomycetota bacterium
CTTGCACTCGAAGCAGCTCAAGATTGTCCAGGGGAATGCATATTCATAACCGACGAAAGTGGAAACAATCTTGGGTTAGAGCTTTTCGACTAACTGTTTAAGCTAAGTTAAATGGTGAGCTAGCATAGCTGACTGCATCTCTAATGCGCATTGCATCTTTGATGTCGTCCTCATCAAACGATTCATTGATCCCTAACCAGGTTCCGTCATCGGCATAATCCATAATAAATAATCTGGAATCATCAAAAAGCCAAAAGTCGAGAGCACCCCAGCGATTAAAAACCGTATCGAATTCATCTTCATCGCATATGTCATCAAAATTATCCTCAGTGATTAAACGAATCCTTTCACCCGCAGCGGAGGTTTTTGGATATGCAACTCCAAGTTTAAATCGAAGATAATCGGTAAGCGGTTCACTGACAACATGTACTCTTTCGAAGTTCATAGATTTCGCCGTCCTGTCTTGAACTAGATCCAGCCACCAGTCGATATGTTCGTTTTTATATTCGACTTCCTTACCTGCAATATAATCTGCAATTAAGTTCTCTTCGTAATCGACTTTATATTCTGGTAGCGTTTCTAATCTGAAAGCTGATTTCGTAAATGATAAAAACGGTTCCTTGAAATCGATCATTTAATTAGGCTATTAGTTTAAATGAGTAATTTTCTAGTCGAACATTAAATTGGAGAAATTATTTTTTCCCAAGCTGATTTAAATTGTGTATAAGTTACACATTCACCGCCAGTGCGACCATCTAGGCATGATTTGTTTGGGTTTGTCCAGAAAGTTATTTGATTTAAGACAGGATTATCTTCGGCAAAATATATTTTGCAATGGCTTGATTTAGTAATAAATGAGCAACTTTCAATATTTGCAGGCGCAGCACCAACAAATTGGGCATATTGTGCGTTTATTTCTGAAGTCGTAACATGGTCAATCCATTTGTACATACAGTTTGGATTTTTTGCTTTTTTCAATATTGCCCAAGAATCAACCCAGCCAATCGTTCCTTCTTTTGGAATGGAAAAATCGATCGGAACATTTTCAGAACGTAAGGTGTACGAATAATTTAGATCTGTATTTCCTAACAAAGATTGTTGGCTCGCCAAGCTGTTAGAGAGTTGCATTTGGTCAGAAAAATATTTGATGCCACCTTTTTGTTGATTTTTTAACAACAAGAGAACGGCATTCAATTGTTCCTGCGAAAGCGAAAATGGACTAGTAATCCCTAGCTTAGGATTATCTGCCTTCAAAAATAGTGCTGCCTGAGCCAAAGTTTCTATAGAATCATTTACCGCAATTTTATTTTTTGTTGATTTATTAGGTTTAAAGAATGTTTCCCATGAATCTATTTGTTTTAATTTTTCGCTGTTGTAATTTAGTACTTGAAATCCAAAACTTGCTGGGATCGAATAGGTTTGGTTTTCATATGTATTAAAAGGCTGGCCTTTCAATCGGTCAGAAATTTGGGGGTATTTTGTTATTAGTGAAGTATTAAGAGGAGCAATTAAACCTTTATCTAGGGCTTCGTTAACAACATTTGACCTGGCAAGGAAGCCGTCTATTTTTCCTAGTTCAACTTTGTTAATTATCTCTTGTTCGCTTTCTGCGTTAGAGATTTTTACAGAACATCCAGTTGCTTTTACGAAATTGTTTACCCAGTTGGTATTTTTGTCATCTTTACCATCTTGAATATATCCATCGATTGCTGCGATACGAACTTCGTCTTCTAACTCGCCGATTTGTTGATAATTCTTATAATCGAAGCCTGATTTTGAATTATTAGAACAGGCTATTAACACAAAAATGATCGTAAGACTGATAATCGTAATTTTGAATATTTTCACGACGCTACTTTAGTAGTGCTAGCGGGTCTGATCCTCAGTTGGTTAAAGTCGGCTATTTCGGTCATTTGCGAAGCCATACTTGCCGTTTTGGCATCAAAAACACAACTTATTGTTTCAGTTTTCATGCCAACACGGCAAAGAAAGGGGGAAAAGCTCCCGTGATATCGCAAAAATGGGTAACCTAATAGGTAGTGGAAACTAGAGCCGTTATTGAACTCGATCATGTTACAAAAACTTTTGGTGATTATGTAGCAGTTGAAGATGCCCATTTCGATATTAAAAAGGGTGAATTTTTTTCGATGCTAGGACCTTCGGGATGCGGGAAGACCACAACACTACGAATGATAGCTGGGTTCGATTTGCCTACTTCTGGGGCAGTGCGGCTCGACGGTATTGACGTCTCACAAACACCACCGTATAAACGTGATGTAAATACGGTTTTTCAGCAGTATGCCCTATTCCCTCACATGAGTGTTCTGAAGAACGTAATGTTTGGACTCTCAATAAAAGGTGTTCCAAAAGCTCAAGCTAAAAGCCGTGCTGTCGAGATGCTTGAAGTCGTTAGATTGCAAGATTTTTCTGACAGAAAGCCTTCGCAACTTAGCGGTGGCCAACAACAAAGAGTAGCTCTTGCCCGCGCATTAGTTAACATGCCAAAGGCGTTGTTGTTAGACGAACCGCTAGCGGCACTCGATCTAAAGCTACGACAAGCAATGCAATTCGAGCTCAAGAGAATTCAACGAGAAGTTGGTATAACTTTTATTTTTGTTACACATGACCAGCATGAAGCAATAACAATGAGTGATCGTATAGCGGTCATGAGCCAAGGTCGTGTTGAACAAATAGGTACGCCAGTAGAAATTTATGATACTCCTGCAACAAATTTTGTTGCAGGTTTTATTGGTGATGCAAACCTGATTAAAGGCGAAGTTGCCAGTGTCGATAGCGACGGAATAGTAATTAAGGTTGGCGATAGTTCTATAAGATCAGAATCACTTGCTGGAGACTTTAAACAAGGAGATAGCGTCATATCAATGATACGCCCTGAACGTATAAAACTGACGTTAGAAAACAGTCCATTAGATTCTCAATACTATGTGAATTGTACTGTTGTCTCACATACTTTCCAAGGCGCACAATCTAGATATTCTTTAAAGACACAAGATGGGCAAGAAGTATTTGCTTATGTCGATTGGACTGATGGATTAGCTGAACAACAACCAGGTACACCCATTCGAATGTCATGCGATCAAAAAGTAATAAGGTCATTTAACTAAAAACTAATAAAAAGGGGAAGAAAGTGAAAGAAAACGAAATCAGCAAAGAACTTAACACACAAAATAAAGGTCTAAGTCGTAGAGATTTTATGAAATTTTCTGGTCTCGGAGCTGCAGGCTTAGCTATCTCACCCGCGCTATTGGCTGCATGTAGCTCAGATTCAGGTTCTTCTAGCGATCCAAACTCGATAACTATTTCAAACTGGACGACATATGTCCCACAATCCTTGTTGAAAAGTTTTACAAAAGATACAGGTATCAAACTCGAATATAAAGAAGATATTAACGATAACAATGAATTTTTTGCAAAGATTCAGCCAAAATTAAGTCGAGGGAAATCAATCAACCGTGATGGGATGATGCTAACTGACTGGATGGCTGATCGACTTATAAATACAGTTAAATGGGTAAAACCACTTGATGATAATAAATTTACAAATAGAAAGAATATGGTTGAAACTTTACGTACACCATCGTACGATCGTGAACGTAAGTTTTCGGCACCTTGGGCTTCTGTCATTGCTGGTATTGCATACAATATTGAAAAAACTGGTAAAGAAATTAATACCTTCGATGAATTTGTTGCAGTACAAGGAAATAAAACTGTACTAAGCGAAATGCGTGACACGCTTGGGCTTATGCTTATGGATTCAGGCGTCAAAATCGAAGAAGTTAATATGGAGCAAATCGATAAAGAATTTGATCGTCTCCAAGAATTATTAAATTCAAATAAGATTAATGGGATTAACGGTAATGAGTACATCACAGACCTAGCAAGTGGAACGCTATCGGCATGTATCGCCTGGTCTGGAGATGCAGCTCAAATAACTCAGGATAATCCAAATATCAGATTTGTTGTCCCAGAATCTGGTGGGACAATTTCATCAGACGTATTTATGATTCCTATGACTTCTGATAAAGCATCTGCCGCAACAGAGTTCATTAATTATTTCTATAATCCTGGAATATCTGCAACTTGGGTAGAAGATGTTCAATTTATTTCCCCAGTGCGAGGTGTGGCCGAAGTACTTAAGAAAAGAGGGGGAGATTCCGCCAAGCTGGCTGAGAACCCATTGGTTGTTCCAGATGAAGAGATGCTTAAGAAGTTACAAATCTTTGGTTCGTTAAGTGCCAAAGATGAAGAAGCATTCGATAAAAGAACAGCAGAAATAGTCGGCGCTTAATCAGTGCGACTGGATACTTATTGGTAAAAGCGAAAGACTATGGCTACTACAGAATCTGGTATAGAA
>CAUJDU010000128.1 GCA_963169585.1 Actinomycetota bacterium
CCTAAATTTCGCTTATTTATGACACCCAAATAATCATCACTTAAACCGACTAAAGCCATACCCATCATTGCTAACAGCAAAACAAGTGCAGTCCTACCAAATACAACTCCAGTTGCTAAGTGAGAAATAAAATAGCCTGCAACAACCCCCAAAACTATAGCTATTCCCCCCATTGTTGGAGTACCGGCTTTACCAACATGAGGGTGGACTATTGGACCATCATCTCGAATATATTGTCCCATTTCTTTAGACTTTAAAATCTTAATAAGTAAGGGCGAGATAAAAACGGAAAGCAAAAAAGCTACTGCAGCTGAAATTAAAAGTGCAATCATTTAACTTTCCTTAAAATAATACACAGCATCATATTAATTGTTCCAAAGCTTCAACTATTGGCATCATGGCAGGCTTATGAGGGTCAAGGCCTCTTGATGCTTTAACACCAACCAAATCTCCTTTTGAAACTATTGCCTTAATATCAGATACAGCATCTTGAACAGTTTCAAAATAGTGAGAATTTGGATGAATCCCATCTTGGGCAGCGCTAGCAGTTGCTTTGCCAACGCATACTAAGACATCGATACCTATTTCTTTAGCAAAGCTTCCTACTTGTTCATGGAATGAATCGCTAGAACTACCTAGCTCACGCATCGGTCCCATAAAAAAGACACTGCGCCGAGCTTCTAAATCCGCTTTAGCTTTCACAGCCTTCATACTTGCTCTCATAGACGCCGGGTTTGCATTGTAACAATCATCAATAATGGTAAGAAGATTTGTTTGAATTTCATTCATTCTACTTCCCTGCGGTACAACATTCTCAAGATTTTTCACGATTAAAGAAGCATGTTGACCACTTACGATACTTGCAACAATTGCGAGTGCTGCATTCATCACAAAGTGATCACCGATAAGTGGAACGTGCGCCGAAATCTCTTCACCGTTAAATTCAAGATCAAAACTATAAGTAAGATTTGGCAACTGGGTTTTCGAAATTATTCTGGCGTAACTAACTTGCGAGTTAGAATCAGGATTTACAAATTCATCAATATCTAAAATTTTGATAATCTTAGCTTTAGCGTTATTTAAAACATCATTAATGTTGTTTGTAGCATTAGGGATAACAATTGTTGCATCTTCACCCATCAGCGAAACAGCTTCATTCATCGTGCGTGCTACACCTTCAAGGTCACCTAAGTATTGTGTATGTGCTAGTTCAACATTGGTGATCACAAGTATTGTTGGTAAAGACATCCGTGTTATATAGTCCAAATCGCCAAAATGGGATTCACCTAATTCGACAATTGCCCTAATTGAATCTCTAGGGAGAGTACACAAAGTTAAGGGAACACCTGTCTCATTATTAAAAGATCCTCTACTTGCGTGAGTAAATTGTGAACCGCCACCAATTTCTCGAAGCATGTTCTTAGTCGAAGTTTTTCCAACCGATCCAACAACTCCAATTACTTCACCCGAGAATAAACTACGACTTAAAGCACCTAATAAACCATATGCGATTAGAGAATCTTCTACGAAAAGAAAATCTATTTCGTCACCGTGAAGATCTAGTGCACTTTGCATATCAATACGATAATTAATATTGGCTATTACACAGGTCGCCCCATTTTCAATTGCTTCGGGAACATAAACGATACCAGTAGATTTTTCACCATCAATAGCCACAAAGATTGAATTATCAAAACACTCCCTGGAATCAAAGACGACTGTATCGTATTCACAAGGATCTTCATAAGCAAAATGGGTTTCTACAATGCATCCGCTCAGGGCATCTAATATTTCATTACGTTTAAATATCAATTTAATTTCCGTTCACTATTTCATTTACAGCCTCTAGGTCAGAAAAATCGATTATCTTTTCTCCAAAAATTTGGCCTTTTTCGTGTCCTTTACCAGCAATAATTATTGCATCACCAGGTCCAGCAATCGAAATTGCTTTTTCAATTGCTTGTTTTCGATCTAATATGACTTCTAGCTTGCGAGTCGCTCCTTGGACGATTTCTCTAGCAATCTGATCCCCGTCCTCGTCTCTTGGATTATCGTTTGTAACAATAGCTATATCTGCCAACCTACTAGCAATATTTCCCATTATTGGTCTTTTACCTTTATCACGATTTCCTCCACAACCAAAAACAACAATCAGCTTTTCACACAAAGGTTTAACGACTCTAAGCACTCGCTCCAAAGCGTCAGGGGTATGCGCATAATCAACAAATATTGAAAATTGCTTATGTATATCTGGTCTTTCTAAACGACCAGGAACACTCTTAGCTAATGCTAAAGACCTTGCACAGAGTTCGAGATCCAGGTTGTTAGCAAATGCCAGCCCAAAAGCAACTGCAATATTTTCCAAATTAAAATCACCAATCATTGGAGATTCGAAACTAATAATTTTTTGCGGTTGGTTAAGCGTGTTAATGATAACTTCACCCTTTATCCCCGTTATATCTGAACTAATCGCATTAACATATATATTCGAATTTTTATTCAATGTGGAAACTTCGATAACATCCATTCCATTGGACTTAGCTATAAAAGAAATATCTTTACCCTTAGAATCATCCATATTGATAACAGCAACTTTTGAATACTTTGAACTAAAAAGCTGAGCCTTCGCATTAAAGTACTCATCCATATCTTTATGATAATCAAGATGATCTTGAGAAAAATTTGTATATGCAACGGCGCTAAACCATGTGCCTAAAACACGATATTGATCTAATGCATGACTAGACACTTCCATAGCCCCGAATTTAACACCATCACTTAAAAAATTTGAGAGCACGCTTTGAAGCGTTAAAGGATCTGGAGTGGTTTGTGAGTCTGCTTCCTTTTCACCATTTAATAGGATTCCTGTTGTCCCCATAGTAAAACAGTGATGTTTTTGATCTTGAACCATCGCAGAATATAAATAGGAAACTGAGGTTTTACCATTAGTCCCTGTAATTCCAACTAGAGACATTTTCCTACTTGGATATCCAGCTAAAACACTTGCTATAGGCCCTATCGCTGCGCGTGAATTTCCAACTACCAAATCTGGTAGTGCTTGGGTACTTGCACCAGCTTGACCTATAACAAATTTTGCTCCTGCACTTATTGCATCAGGAATGAATGCATGTGAATTAATTTGGTTTCCTAATAGGGCAATAAAAATTGACTTGGAATCAACCAGCTTATGATTTGTCTGTACATTCTCAATCTGAAATTCACCTTTTCCAGGCAAAATACCATCTTGAATTCTAGCGATACCATCTATATCGCTTTCAAAATCAGTTATCTGTTCAATAAGTTCTGAAAGCCTCACGATACCATCCTAGGGCCAATCCATTTAACTTGCATTAACACAGAGTTATGGAATCCTTGGAATAGTTGTGTTCACAGTAGGAATTGTAGTTGGAGTTTTGATACTCGGTGCATTTGAAACTGACTGACCAGAAATTTGTTGATCAGGCGCTACCGCCATTACCCTTAATGCACTTTGCATGATTCGAGAAAAAACTGGAGCTGCTACCGTTCCACCATAAATTTGGCCTTGTGGTTCATCAAGGATAACTATGGTTGCAATTCTTGGATTACTAACCGGAGCGAACCCAGCGAATGAAGCAATATATTTATATGGGGGCTTATCGTATGGAGGCTTTCTTGCTGTACCGGTTTTTCCACCTACGCTATATCCGGGAACAGCAGCTAATTTTCCAGTACCGTCATCAACAACACCTTTTAACATCGACTGCATAGTTTTGGCTGTCGATTCTGACACAACTCTTGTAGGTTCACCACTGTTAAAAGACTCTCTCGTCCCATCAGAGTTAACATAAGATTTTATGAGCGATGGGCCAACTTTCGATCCATTATTCGCAATCGTCATATATACGCTAAGCATCTGTATTGCCGTTACAGCCAAACCATTACCAATAGGAACAGTTGCTATTGAAGTATCCGAATAATCTTTAGGGTCTAACAAAATACCTGAGGCTTCACCAGGGAAATTAAGGGCAGTTCTAGTCCCAAATCCGTATGCTCGCAAATAGAAATCTAGATTTTTCTTTTTCAATTTATTTGAGATCTTAATAGTTCCGACATTAGACGATTCTCGTATTATGTCTCTAGCAGTCCAAATCATTGGTTCATGTGATTCTGAATCAGAAAAGCGTTTATTGTCAAAAGTGATTGAGTCTTCAACAGTAAAAGTAGTACTTGGTGAAATAATCTGCTTTTCCAGTGCACCTGAAATCGTAATTACCTTATTGGTTGATCCTGGCTCGTAAACATCTGTAACTGCGTAATTCCTATCATTAGCAGAAGCAACTCTAGGTTCGTCTGGACCACCAATAATTGAAGCCATAGCCAAGACTTCACCGGTTTTAACATCGGCAACGATAGCCGTTCCACCTTTAGAATTTGTAGCTTTAACTTCTTCTAGTACAATTCGTTGAGTCTCATATTGGAGGCCTTCATCAAGGGTTAAAGCAATATCTTTTCCACGTTTCGAACCTTTTACATCACGCTGTGCAGATGGAATTTCTCTACCCTTAGGATCACGCTCAATCACCACCTTACCTGGTTCTCCAGCTAACTGTTTTTGCAACTTATATTCAAGACCGCCAAGCCCGTTCATGTCATTGCCAACAAAACCGATAACATTTGGGGCAATATCTCTTGAAGGGTATGTTCGTTTGGGATCTTTTATAATACTGATCCCAGGGATAGAGCGTTTTGAAACCCTGTTTGCAGTAGATTCATCTACTTGTCGAGCAACCATTGCGTAACGAGATTTTTTATTAGACAGCAAAGATGCAACTTCGTCTTCATCAAAGATAACAACTTTTTCCAACCTCTTCATTGTTTGCTCATCATCTTTTATTAGGCTCGGATCAGCAACAATCGAATAAGCGGGTTCAGATACAGCGAGGATGTTCCCATTTCTATCTGTTATTGTTCCCCTTTCGGGTACAATTTCTCGAATTAATCGTCTTTGTTGAACACCTAGAGTTGTATATTTTTCTGAATTTATTAGCTGTACGTCTACTAGACGAACCATAACCAACAAAAATGGAGCTAATAATATTGCAGCGAATAATCTTGCTCGCCTTTTTGGATGCCAAATTACTTTCTTATCTCTGGCGTTATCTGGTTTTGTTAAGTTTTCATATTTATCCCGTACAAGATCTACAACTCCACCAATTTTTCGAGAATCATTAGGTTTACGTGTGCGACTTTTAGGATCATGAAGCTTTATAACTTGTGCTTGCTTATTGCGAGTATATTTGGTTGAAGTTGAGCTTCTTTTCGTTCGAGCCTGACGAGATGAGGACGTATTACGATTTCTTGATAATGGTGATACGTTCGAGCGGTCCACAGACAAGGAAGTATATCGCGTATTTGTCCTAGTTCGGCGGTTTGTTTTCGTAGAAATATCATCTTCGATATCCCTCAACGATTGATTTATAATTCTGCTAGTAGCATCATGACGTGGCATTTATGATTGCTTTCACTTGTGCCCAAAGCTCATCATTTTGCTGGTCACTCC
>CAUJDU010000129.1 GCA_963169585.1 Actinomycetota bacterium
TCTGCCGGTTCAGCATTAACATCAGGAAAAATCCTTCTGTCCCACTCTGTTGATGTGTACTTTAATGATGCATATTCGATTGTTAATTCATGACCTTTAAGATTTATCGTACCAAGAATTTTTGTTTTATCATTTGACAAAAAATAAAACGTTGCTTGCTCATTTGCATTTTGTTCTTTTGATCGCTCAACTAGTTGATCAAATATCTCTCCAGGAGAAATAGATTCGGTATTTCGGGTTTGTCCTTCAACAAGTTTTTCTAAAAATTCAATAGCTTTTACGCTTGGCTGACCTTGTACAACTGTACTTACTCCATCAAGCATCGAGAACCTATTTGGCGTACTAGTCCCATAATATCGATCACGTGTAGCAATAGCTTTTGCTAGTGAACCAAATCCAGGTTCTAAACCAAATGGGACGCTAGTTGTAGCAAAACGATCGTATCCGATCTCAATTCGTACCTGATCTTCAAGTTCTTCTTCACTAAAAGTTGCCATACATCTTTATTTCGACCAATTTGTCGCCTTCCAAAAGCACTAAATTTGGGGATATTACAGGGCTAAATGGCCCACCTAGGTGTACAATGAATCCCTTGACTAACAATCCTGAGACTACTATCGACAAACAAACCCCTGGTCGCGTTGGCTTTCTAGGCCCGCAGGGTACTTTTTGCCATGAGGCTGCACTTAGCCAGCCAGATCTTGCAGCTAGTGAGCTAATACCCTTTCGTTCTATTGCTGAAGTTTTTGAAGCTGTCGATAATGAGTTAGTTGATCTTGGTGTTGTTCCATTAGAAAATACTATCGAAGGTTCAGTCTCACTTACTCTTGATATGTTGGTTTTTGATTCTGAGGCTATGATCCAACGAGAAATCGATCATAATATTTCACTGTGTTTAGCTGGAAACAGAGGTACAGAACTTGAAAAAATACAAACTGTTTTTTCACACCCACACGCTTTAGCACAATGTAGAAGCTTTATTGACAAGAATTTAATCAATGCGACAACTAAAGCCAGTGATTCAACAGCCAGTGCTGCCAACCTAGTGAATCGTGCAAACGACTCGACTATTGCGGCCATATGCCCTACAGAGGCTGCCAGGACGCATAACTTAGAAATTCTAGACAGCCATATTCAAGACATGGATATCAACCAAACACGTTTTATTGTTATTGGAAACTCAATCAATGCACCCACTGGCAAGGACAAAACTTCGATTGTTGGTTTCCAAAGAGCTAACAGGCCTGGTTCACTTGTTGCGATACTCACGGAATTTGCTGATCGAGGGATCGACTTAACGAAGCTCGAATCTCGTCCGACTAAAGAACGATTAGGCCAATATTGTTTTCTGATGGACTTAGTTGGTCATATTTCAGAGAAAAATATTGCAGACGCACTTACTAAAATTAGGCTAGAACAAGCAGATATTAAATTCCTAGGTTCTTATAAAATCGCTGGCGACAAAGAAGTTCTAGCATCGAACAAAACCGAGAAAGTTTGGAAAGAAACGGATAAATGGCTTGCTGACCTGCTCAAAAAGGTCAAGAGTTCCTAAGATAAAAAGAACAGGGATAAAACTAAATGATCGATAGAAAATTACTCTCCAGCGATTCAGACTACCGTCGCCGAATAGAAGCTAAGCGTGTTGCACCAGAACTGTTAGATGAATTTATTAAGACCGATGAACAACGTTCTGAGCTTTTAGTTATTGTTGAAGAAAAAAGAGCAGTCAAAAATAAATTCTCTAAAGAAATTTCTAAAGCTTCTCCAGATGAACGTGAAATAAAATTGGCTCAAGCGGGTGAACTTAAGGTTGAGCTAGAAAAACTTGAAACTCAATTAAGCGAAATCGAGGCTCGCTTCCGAGAATTAATTTTACAGATTCCCAACCCGATTCACGAAACTGTTCCGGAAGGCGATGAAGATGCTTATGAAATAATAAAAACAGTTGGCGAACCCTATGGTCCCCCAAAAATGGATCATGCAGATTATGGCGAACATATGGGCTGGGTTCTAAGTGAACAAGGTGCTCAAATTTCTGGTTCTCGTTTCGCGTATTTAGCTGGCGATGCTGTTCGACTCGAATTTGCTCTAGTTCAATGGACACTTTCGCTGTTAGCGCAACACGGTTTTATGCCTATTGTGCCACCTGTTTTAGTTCGTGAATCCACAATGGAAGAAGCTGGATTTTTTCCGACAGATCGAAATCAGGTTTATGAATTAGAACAAGACAATCTATTTTTAGTTGGTACATCTGAAGTTCCACTCTCTGGGTTACATCGTGGACAAAATATTGAAGCACGAACTTTCCCGATTAAATACTGTGGATTTTCTTCTTGTTTTAGGCGTGAAGCTGGAACGTATGGAAAAGATACACGCGGAATATTTCGTGTACATCAATTCGATAAAGTTGAAATGTTTGTATACGCAGATCCAAAAAATTCTTGGGAAATATTTGAACAAATTTTAGCTATTGAAGAAGAGATCTGTCAGGCTCTTGGTTTTTCTTATAGAGTAATTTCTTGCGCTAGTGGCGATCTTGGACCTGCAGCCGCAAAAAAATATGATGTTGAAGTATGGCTACCTAGCGAAGGTACTTATAGAGAGCTTACAAGTTGTTCTAACTATCTAGATTTTGCTTCTAGGCGTGGAAACATTCGTATTAAAGACGAAAACGGAAGCGAATTTGTTCACACACTGAACGGTACAGCAATCGCCATTGGACGCGGAATTACATTTTTGATGGAAAAAGCGCAACAAGATGATGGCAGTTTTGCAATTCCAGAAGTGCTACAACCTTTTATGGGTGGCGAAAAGTTTTTATACTCGAAAAACCCCGAGCGCACATATGAAAAATGAAATTATTTTCCGTAAAGCTCAAGACAGTGACTGGAAAAAATATAAGGACATCCGTTTAGCTGCATTGCTTGATTCTCCTGATGCATTTGGAAGTTCGTATGAAAAAGAATCAAAGTTAACAGATGATGATTGGAAAAATTTTCTAAAGAAAGGTTCTAATTTTTATTTTGCTTTTGATAAAGAACAGCCAGTAGGACTTATTGGCTACTTCACAAAATCTGATCAACCTGATTCAAGGTACATTGTTTCTATGTGGGTTCACTTTGAATATAGGAATCAATCAATCGGACAGATCTTGGTAGAAAATGTTGTACTTGCCGCTACACAAGAAGATGCTCATTCCCTTATAACTGGTTATGCTTCGTCAAACTCACGTGCAAAAGATTTCTATATCAAATTGGGTTTTAAAGAAACGGGAAGGTCAATCCCTTTGGAGCGTGATCCACATGTACAAGAGATTGAGATGATTAAAATAATTCAAGAAAATTGATGCGAAATTGATTCTGTAGAACTGTTTTCGAGTACTATTGAGGGTTCTGGAGGGGTGGCAGAGCGGCCGAATGCGCTAGTCTTGAAAACTAGAGAGTTAATAGCTCCGGGGGTTCAAATCCCTCCCCCTCCGCCAGATTTTTAATTCCAAAGTACTGTACCTTTTGCCCCATTTTGCACTTTTTACTCCCGTGACCAGGTGAAACTTTATATTTACATTCAAAGATTCATAATTTACAATTCAAATTACCGTCTAGTAATAGTGAAGTTGGGGGTTCGGGGTTATGGATGATAATACGATTGGTATTTCGCGTTCTAGCGAGGGACAAAGATGGCAGAAATATCTAAAAGACAGACTTATTGGTAATCAAGTCATCCGTATAGATTCAATAGAGACTATTCAAAAAGTTGAGATCGAAAAAGATTTCAAACGTTGGGGTTTACGAATCTGGCCTAACCCAAATATATATGCAAAGATTGTCGCATTAACAGCTGCAGCTAGTCTTGGGATAACCGGAGCACAACCTGGTCTCTCATTCATACAAGACGGGATTGATGAAGCACGAATAGTAGCAGATTCCCTAAGCGATAGATTTTTTGGAATTCCAACTGAAACTGTCGAAGTATCCAAGACTGTCCTAGTTGAACAGACACAAACCCGCAATGTCCCTGTCACTAAAGAAGTGACTCGCGAACTTGGCCGCCAAAGCACAAATCAGTCAGGTGAATTTACACCAGATATCAATCTACTTAATTCAATTTCTGGCGAGTTAAATGGGATCGCAAACTCTCGGGGCGAAATTCTTTCAATTGTTGTCCAAGGCACTTCGAGTGATGAATGGGGAAACCCGTTAACTTCTCTAGGTGTAGGAAATATAGGAAATGTCGAATTAGCCCAAGAGCGTGCTGACGAGATAGCTCACATACTCCGAGAAAATGCCCAAAGAGATGGTCTAACTCTACCCGAAATTCAAACTCAAGCAAACGAGGCAATACTTGGCCCGAAAGATTTAGAAACTCTAGAAAATTTAGCGGTGCAAGTAGGTTTTGGATCTAGTGCTCGACTTCTAAATGAATACAAGGAAAATCCCGACCAACTTCCCCCTGTTGCGAGGGATTTCCTTGATATCAAATTTGGGAATACTCGAGGTGTAACAATTTCTGTTTCATATCTCACTACTGAAATGGAAATTGAAGAAGTTACGGTAGTCGTACCTGTTGAGGTACTAGAAACTTATGAAATTGAAGTTCCAAGAGATATTATCCCACCAGATCCAACTCATGATTATTCACCAAATCCAATTTGGTTAATTCCACCTCCGCTACCTATTCCTTTTAGAAGAAAAGAAAAAGGAGTAGTTATTGAGGAAAGGGCCGTCACCGAACCAATTGAAGATCGAGTTTGGTTAAAGCTCTATCCAGAAGCCCTAAGGGAAGGTAATACTTTAGACAAAGATGCTTGGGCGCTGACACGCAAATATCAGCATCTCATGAAAGAAGATCGGATAAAAAGCATCTTGCGATATGACTATCTAGATGAGGACGGTAAAGAGCAAACCTTACGTGTTGCTTTCGTTGACCATGAACCTAGCAAACAATCTATTGCTGCAATTGAAAGGACATTAGAGCAAGCATGCAAACTACATGGAGGTAAAATTGCAGAAAGGCTTGGATTAATCTCGATCTTCCCCGAAGATAGCGCAGGAGAACAAATAGATATTGAAAAAATTGGTTTAGGAATCGATGAACAATATCCAAAAGGAGTCTTAGGTGTAGCAACTCCAGCAATCGGACTGATTGAACTTCACATGGACATTGATGCAACTACTGGAGAGATAAGAAATTTCTCTGGCATGGAATGGACTTTAGCTCATGAAATAACTCATTTTGCGGATGTGATCAATCAAGAGATGCAACTACATAGCGTTCCCAGCGTTCCTAATGGTTTTTATACTACGAATCCTTGGGAACAACACGGTCTCCCCATGTATATTTCTCTAGCCTCCGAAGGTTATGGAGATCCAAAATGGCATATTTCTGTTCCCTTCTACGATGAGGATGGTCAACCTCAGTTGGAAACAATTGTGGTAGATGAGTTACCTGAAAATTATGCAACCTGGGGCGAGATCAGAAAGATGGGATTCCCAACAAGATATTCAACCACTCAAGAAGGGGAACTATTTGCCGAAACTGGAGCCGCTGTTATAACTGGAATCCCTATAGGATTTGATGAGCACCCTCCATCTGCTGGAGTTCCAGATTCAATCGCAGCTGAACAAGTTGGTTATCGCGTAGACCCTCGCTTGCGTGAACATTTTGCTAAAACCGTTGGTGCTAATCCAGTGTTCAATCCCGTTTCTTCAAAGCTACGTTGGTCAATTGATTACGATCCAGACCCAAGTATTAGTGTAGGTAACCCTAAGGTAGTCGACAAGCATTTTGCACGACTTATAAAAGATGCCAAGCATCGAGAACTACCACAAGATAGTGAGCTTTTGAATGTGTTAGCTGGAGTACGCCAGTCTTTTGGCCCACAACAAAGATTACATTCAACCCCAAATCAGCCATCTATACAACTAAGAGAACTGGGCAATAGCGATCTTGTTCGTTAAACTATATGGGTGATTCGCAACATACTTTTCTATAAATTTGTAAATGTTACTGACCCGGACATGACTGTTCGTTGGCAAAAAGAATTATGTGAACGACTCAATATCAAGGGTAGGATCATTGTCAGTCCTCATGGGATTAATGGAACACTTGGTGGTGATATCGAAAATTTACGTGCTTATAAGAGAGCTATGAATGCGAGCGGAATTTTTAGAGGAATATTTTATAAATGGAGCGATATCCCAGATGACGCTTACCCTAAATTGAGCGTTAGAGCACGTGAAGAGCTTGTTTCTTTTGGTGTACCAGATGAAGTAAAAGTTGATGATGAAACTGGAGTTATTGGCGGCGGAGAACGACTAAGGCCAAGAGAACTCCATGATTTTCTTCGAGAGAACGAAGATGCTGTATTTTTTGATGGAAGAAATCTCTACGAAAGTAGTGTAGGCAGATTCAAAGAGGCAGTTATCCCTCAAGTAAATACGAGTAAGGAATTTCTAGAAGAGATAGAGAAGCCTGAATACGAGCATCTAAAAACTAAACCAATTGTTACATATTGCACAGGTGGTATAAGGTGCGAAATATTAACTAGTTTGATGAAAAATCGTGGATACGAGAAAGTTTACCAACTAGATGGTGGAATCGTAACATACGGCAAGGAGTATGCAGACAAAGGTTTCTGGGAAGGGAAATGTTATGTTTTTGATGGA
>CAUJDU010000130.1 GCA_963169585.1 Actinomycetota bacterium
AAACAAGAAGAGAGCACTATCCCAACAGCATTGAAAAGGATTTCTCATTTTGATGCTAAGGCTTTAAATAACTCAACGGCACGAACCCAAATTATTCAATCTATTCATAACAATCCTGGTTTCGAAGAAATGGTTGCGCAAGAATTTTTTTCAAGAGTAGAAGTAGGTGTTGCATTTTCTCAGTGGAACTCCAACCGAATTCAAGAGTTGGTGCAAGATGCTGCCAGTAGAAATGATCTTCCTCTTTTAGCTTCTATTCTTTGGATTAAAAAACCGGAAAAATATTCGTATGCGTTAGGAATGATTGTAGCTCTTAGTTCTGTTTCGATGATGGAAACAGAACAGCGAGAAACGCAACGTGCTGAACAAACCAAAATTACACATTTACAAAATTCTTATGAAAGAGAAAAAAGTAGGGCAGATCTTCTTAAAACAGATGTAGACAGACTCGAATCTGAACTTCGTGAAGAACGTCGAACTAGAAGAGTTAAAGAGCAAAGACAAGAAGTTCAAGTTGCTAATTTACAAAAACAAGTTGATTCCAACGATGAAGTGACAAATCGGCTTAAAGAAGCGAAAGACCGTGTTAATTCAAGGCTAGAACAAGAGGCTTCTAGGGCACATGAGCTCGAAAAACGTCTAAAAATGGCTCAAAATGAAGCATCTGCAAAAACAGAAAAAATAAATCATCTGCAAGAGCAATTAGCTAGTGCTTTGTCATCTGAAGTTGAACTTTCATACGAAGATCTTCAAAAACTTATAGTTGCGCAAAAAAGCGCTAACGAGATTTCATCTACAATTTTGACAATAATGAATAAGACTAGGTCTATTCTTTCTAATAAGTCTAGTGACGTTTCAACACTAGCTAATCAAGATATAGTTACTCCTAATGTCGAATCACCTAAAGCGGTTGAAGAACAAAAACGTAAATCAGTGGTGATCCCTCCTGGGATGTCTTTAGAGTCTGACGCAGCTTTGAGGACAATTTTTACTCAAGAAGATTTAGTTGTTCTAATTGATGGCTATAACGTTTCGTTAAATTCTTTTGGAGATTTGAGCCTAGAACTCCAAAGGGAACGAGTTATTGCTTGTGCGACAAGTGTAGAAACTCGATTTCACCCGTCATGCCTAGTTGTTTTTGATGGACAATCCCAAGGGACAAGAGGAAGAATACAGTCGAAAATTCATGTTGTATATTCTCCAACAGGTATTAGCGCTGACGATATTATCATCGAAAGAATAAGAGTAACACCAAAAGACAAGCCCGTACTAGTAGTTACTTCGGACCGCAATTTAGCTGCAAGAGCTAAGGGCCTGGGTTGTGAAACAATAAGCTCTGCTAGCTTTGTTTCTGTTTCTAAATAAGCGAATCAAAGAGTATTAAGATAAGCAATAATTGCTTTTTTATCTTTATTTGAGAGCTTCTGGTAATTAGTTCGAGAGGCTAAACCTTCTCCTCCGTGTAGATAAATAGCCTGGCTAATGGTTTTTGCGCGTCCATCATGAAGCAGATTAAGCGATCCATTTACATCTTTGCTAAGACCTAAACCCCACAGTGGTGCTGTTTTAAATTCATCTGCACCTCTGGTGTCAATCGTGCCTGGATCAGCTAGATCTTGTCCCATGGAATGCAGCAAGAAATCGGAGTAAGGGTGAATATATGTGTAATCATTTTTAACTAAATCAGTTTTTTCTAATCTAATTGATGGCGTATGGCAACTAGAACAACCTATTGAATTAAATATTTGTTGTCCATCTTTGGCACGTTTAGATTGCTTTTTTTGCCTGGGTGGAGCGATAGTTCTTGTGTAGAAAACCAGGTAGTCTTCTTGTTGCATGGTGGCTTCTGGAGTAAGAGTACAATTTATAGGTTCGCTACATTCACCTGTCCCAAATAGGGAATTAGATATTCCAATATCTTCAAAAAGTGCTTTTAGCGTTTGTGATCTGACACTAACTTCTGTCGCTTTAGTTCCAAATCGAGCTATCTCTTCTGTTTTGTTTTCTATATTGTAGGCATATGCGATTTTTCCAGAGATGCCATCTTTGTTCTTGTCTTGTGGATCAGATTTCGCGATGAAAAAGGAGTCAGGGATAGCTTCAATTAAGCCTTGTCCGATTACTTTCTGAGATATCCGCGGATATGTGAATGTATTCTCATGGAATTCACCAAGTGCTAAATCAGTAAGTTGAAATTTTCCATCTGCCAATATCTTTATTTTTGCTTCTTTAAAATAGTTTGTTGTTGAGTTCGAATTAATTTGGGCCCCATAGTATGGATCTGTTTTTGTAGGCGAGTTCGAATTATATGTCTTTACGTTAAACGATGGTGAACTATCCGGATTTGAAGTTCCACCATTTATATGGCATTGTCCACAAGAGATGGCATTGTAGAGCGGTCCAATTCCTCTAGATTCTAGAGATCGTGAATCATTTGATGTTCCATGAAATAAGTTTTTACCTAAAATGAATTTCCTATTCTCACTTGGAGTTAAGTCTTCTAATGGTTTTGAAAATGCGTTTTTACCTGTGGCATTTATTTCGGGAGTTCTATATTCTTTATTTTGTGTCAAAAAATATGTAAGCCCAAAACTTAAGGTGAAAACAATAAATGCTAGTAGAACACCAGTATCCTTTGTGACGCTTTTAGGTTTGGGATTTATTTTCGGTTTTCCATTTCTACGTAGTCGCGGACTGATGGGCCAGTATAGATTTGGCGTGGACGATTAAGTTTTGTTTTATTCGATTCCATCATTTCTTTCCAGTTTGCAATCCAGCCGGGAAGTCTTCCCATTGCAAAAAGGACAGTAAACATATCTGTCGGAAAGCCCATAGCCCTGTAGATCAATCCAGAATAGAAGTCTACATTTGGGTAAAGCTTTCTATCTATAAAATATTGGTCAGTTAAAGCTACTTGTTCAAGCTCTATTGCTATATCTAATAATCGGTCATCTTTGTTAAGTGCGTTTAAGACATCGTCTGCTATTTTTTTAACAATTTTTGCACGAGGGTCATAGTTCTTGTAGACGCGATGGCCGAAACCAAATAATTTGAAATCGTTACTTTTATCTTTAGCTCTTGCAACGGCCTTAGATACATCACCATCATCTTCTAGTTGTATCCGTTCAAGCATCTCGACAACGGCCTGGTTAGCTCCACCATGTAATGGCCCCCAAAGTGCATTAATTCCTGCGGCCACACTTGCGAATACGTTAGCTTCAGCACTACCTACCATCCGGACAGTGGAAGTGGAACAGTTTTGTTCGTGGTCGGCATGAAGAATAAATAAAACTTTTAGGGCATCAACTAATACTGGATCTGCAACATAAGGTTCAGAGGGTACAGCAAACATCATCGTCAAAAAGTTTTCTGTTAAATCAAGACTGTTATCAGGGTACAAGAACGGCTGACCAATAGATTTTTTATAGGCATATGCTGCAATTGTTGGGAGCTTTGCCATCAACCTGATAATGGAAAGTTCGACTTGGTCAGGATCGTAGATGTATTGGCTATCAGGATAGAAAGTTGAAAGTGAAGAGACCACCGAAGATAGTATTGCCATCGGGTGAGCGTCTTTAGGGAATCCGTCATAGAACTCTTTGATATCTTCATGGATCATCGTATGCATTTTTATGTTGTGCCGGAAGGTATTTAGTTGTTCCAAAGTTGGGAGTTCACCGTAGATTAATAAATAAGAAGTTTCTATGAAAGAGCCTCTTTGGGCGAGTTGTTCAATAGGGTAGCCCCTATATCTAAGAATTCCTGCATCTCCATCGATATAGGTGATTGCGGATTCAACAGATCCTGTGTTCATATATCCGTAATCGAGAGTGATGAGTCCTGTATCGGATCTGAGCGTAGAAATATCTACTGCTCGCTCGTTTTCCGATCCTTCAACGACCTCATATTCAAAAGTTTTTCCATCGTAATCAATCTTTACTGGCGTCTGGGTTGGCTTAGCGCTTGGTTGGCTAGTCATTGGTATCCTTTGAGATTTGTTTGTGGTATATCTAATTTATTGGGATTCTCGACACTGTTTGGGGATCTCTTTATTATTTTGGCCTTTTACATGCGGTTTTATTTAATTTGTTACCAATTTTGTGTAAAGAGCAATGGTAGCATAGACGAACACATTCAATAAGTGAATAATTCGGAGGAATAATGATTGAGCCAG
>CAUJDU010000131.1 GCA_963169585.1 Actinomycetota bacterium
CGGAGCTTCTACATCGTCAGGGTGGAGTTCCTCTTCTAGATCAAGGACGTCTTCATCTTCTTCTGTATTCTCTTCCTCGTCTGTTTCTTCTTCGTCCTCTTCATCTTCGATTATTGAATCATCGTCCTCAAAGTCATCTAGTTCATCGTCTTCGAGGTCATCGTCTTCTAAATCGTCTAGTTCGTCGTCATCATCGAAATCGTCATCAAAGTCATCAGCCATTTTTTCTCCTTTTGGTAGCGCGGATTATATCTCTCTTTTTGGCCAAAGTCGTGAATCTTGACTGCATTTTCGAAAAAATATTCATATTTGTCAAGTATTATCTCTAAAAATCCCCGAATTGGGCTTTTCACGGTTCGAAACAGCTTGAAGGCTCGCAATATTCCAGAATTGTTAACAAATAAAAAGGAAGTCCCTTTGTGCCTTTGGTGCCTAACACTAATGTTAGTTGTCTACTCAGCGATGAGACTTCCCCCTTAGCCCCTGCTCCGCCCTTTTTACGAGAAAAGGCATACGGGCGAATTATATTCAAGCAACTTCTTAGCCTCACGTCAAGGCGAAGAATTTTGAATTCCGAGGTTCAAACATGCTAGGAAAAAAATCGAGATTAGACGTTGTTCGCTTGTGATCTTTTCTTTTCGGCAGCACGCTCGGAACCTAATCTTTCTAATTCATAAACCTCATAGTCAACATATTTCATTGCTTGAGCTAATGCGACATGACCAGCTTTATCCTTAATTAATGTATGCATCTGTTGAGCAACATCACGATATGCGGGATGTCCTTGCGGTGCAGAACGTAATTCAGTTAAATGCATTGCTTCACGAACATTCATCTGCATAACGTAACGAATCTTGAACTGTAGTGAAACTCCATACGAAGCAGCAACAGGGAACCTATCTGATAAAGCATCAAAAAGATTACTCGAAATTGATAACAATGATTCGAACTTATCTTGTACCCCTGCTTCAACAATTGATTCTGGGATATCGTATCCATGATATGGGGTTAACTGCTGCCATTCAATTGTTAGCATCCGGTGTCTTTGCAAATCTCTAAATGCACCGTAATCGCTAAGAATATCAAACCTATATCCCGTACGTTCAAATGCTCTACCAGGCTTATGTCGTCGGTTTTCTCGCTCGCCTACATAAGATAAAAGAATGTCTAACTTATCTTGTGTAGACATTTTTTCTACATCTTTGATTATTTCGGCTTCACGTTTATGAGATCTCGAATAAATGATTGCACTGACAACTTTATTTTCACCTTCGGGATCGAAATCAGTCAGAGTAACTGAAGTGGGTTCATTTTTTCCAACACTATGATCGCTGCCAAATATTCTTTCAATATCTTCATCAACATCGTCTCTTGTATCACTTAGATAATTTACCCAAGCACCTCCACGATCTGGCCGATCTACACGAGCTAAGAATGAAGGAATAACTTTTCTAAGTTCGGTCAACATCAGCTGTGCATACTCTTGTGCTTCAGGAAGAGGATTAGCCTTCATTCGCAAAAGTAACGATTCATATGCCTGTCCTGTTCCATACATCCCAACATTTGAAAGTGTTGATGCCGGAAGTAATCCTCTTAAAGAATCGAAAGCCTTTGCTTTAATGGTTTGTTTATAAACAAAATCAGAATCCAGTGGTTCTTTCGGATATCTCTCTTTTGCCCATTCGATCATTTGAGGAATTAAAGCTGAATAACCATCAAAGATAGAATCGATATCACCAACGTATCTAGCCCCCAGAGGAGATTCTAAAATATCATTTGGACGAATATATCGGTATCTCCCTCCAAGACGAGTGTCATAGGGGATATAGCGTGTAGATTGCTCGAGATAGGCCATCAACCTTCCCCACTCAAGAATCTTGGTTAAAATATTGCTAGCTTGTTCACAAGCAAGATGTACTCCGCCTAGCTGAGCAACAGAATCATCACCATATTCGAAAAATACCTTTTGGTATAAATCTTCTGCCCTTTGTAAACCGATTGTTGCATCGAAACTTTCGTCACCAGAAATATCTAGATCCCCTACAAACTCATCTAAGAATAGCCTTCTTAGACTTTTGTCTGATCTTGAATACCTTGCAAAGAGTGCGCCCCTAACAACTTCAGGTAAGTTTGTCAGCGCAAAAACTGGCCCTTCTAGATTTGTAAAATAAGGCCGGAGGGCTGCTGATTCTTCTTGTGTGAAAGATTCGCTTACATACATCACAAGCACTTATCCTATTCGAAATTCTGAACTGATATTGGCTAATAGCTGAACTTTTGTAAAAAAAAAATGAATTTCGGTAACTTAAGTTACTTTTAACTCGAGATTTCGACGATATCACGATAACAGGCCCTATTTGTAGCTCTACATAATGAACGAAGGGCTTCATCTTCGGTCGCATTTTCTATTTGTCTGACAAGATCCACTATGGACTTGATGACTCGAACGAAGTCTCCACCTGCAATGTCGTAGTTATTAAGTATTTCATCTAATGGTTTACCTTTAGCCCAAAGATAGGTCCCATACATCATGGAATAGTCAAGTCCACGAGATTCTCCAATTCCAGCTTCCCTTTCATCACGATTTAATTTCTCGAGAAATTTTTCACCCGCTATGCAGAGACGCTCAAGTTCTTTAGTCGGGAAATTACCGTATTTGACTCTTTGATCTCCACGTCCTTCAAAAACGCAAGCAGAGAGCAAACCTGTTAGCTCGGGTGAAGACAGCTTTACCAGCTCTCCAGATGCAATGAATTCACAAATAAGTATATCTGCTTCAGAGTTGATCCTGGATAACACCTTTCCTTTATCTAACAATTCCCATTCTTGTACATATTCATATTCGCTAAGGAGTGCAAGTAATCGTTCAAATTGTCTTGCTAATGATTGTCCTCTCGACTGGATCCTTTTTGTGAGGGTTTTTAATGCTTTTTCGCAAGTTATAAATTCATCAAGCAGATCATTTTCGATATACGAATCTTTTTTCGTTTTCTTCTTCTGTTTCTTTACTTGTACATTAGATGAACCCAAAGCCTTCTTTAAAGCAATAGATGTTGATATACGAAAATGTTTTGATCTAGATGTAGATTTAGCTGGTAGCTCTATCGAAGCTACAACTTTTACGCCATGATCTATTTGGTCGCCTGTCAACTTATGATTGCGACCGTGTGTATCAATAACACTTACATACTGCGTACCTCTTGGACTGCCTTTTACAATTACAACACAAGGTTCAAGATGTTTAAATCCATCTAGTACATCTCCTGCGTGCAGAGTTCTTATAAATTGATCTCCAGAAGATACCGACGTATCAGTTGATTTATTTATTTGCAAATATCGTGAACGTTTATGAATCAAGGCTGCAAATTGATTATCTGTTTGAGAGAACTCTTTACGGATATCTTTCATTCTGTTGTGATTTAATTCGATATTTCTTTCCAATGCGACAACAGCATCGTCGGCCTGAAATTGCGCTAAAGATAAATTTAGTATGTGGCGAGCATGGCTTGGACTATAAGAATTTATCAAATTGGTAGCCATATTGTATGTTGGGTGAAATGAGGATTTAAGCGAATACGAACGAGTAGATGCTAAAGAAGCAGCCTGTTCGAAATCTACAAATCGATTCCATTGCACTATTGCATGGCCTGCTACATCAATTCCTCGACGTCCTGCCCTACCTGTTAATTGAGTAAATTCTCCAGGTGTCAAGATGTCGTGACCTTCACCATTGAATTTTGTTAACTTTTCAATAACAACAGATTTTGCAGGCATATTCACACCAACAGCAAGAGTTTCTGTCGCGAAAACTACTTTGATTAAACCTTCGATAAAAGCTTGTTCAACTGCTTCTCGTAAGGGTGGAATTAATCCGGCATGGTGAGGAGCAAAACCTCTTTCCATAGTGTGTGTGACAATATCGTAATCCAGCGCATCAAACTCTTCATTTGATAGTTCTCCTAAATGATGATCGCATATTTTACGAATCTTGCTTCTCTCATTTTTATCAGTAAGTGTTACATGCGAGTTAAAACATTCGAGTAAAGCATCGTCGCAACCAGCCCTTGAGAATATGAAAAAGATGGCTGGGAGCATTGAGTGGTCTGACAAATACTCAATTAAATCAAAACGTCGAGGAGCAGAGGCAAGCGAACCCCTTCGCTCATAGCTTGCTGGCCTCATAGCACGATATAAGTCAGGATGAATTGAGAGATAATCTTTTCCCGAATGAGAAAGCAGAGGCATCACATGCATACCCTGTTTTTTCTTCTTAAATGCAAACCAATATGACAGTGGAACTGATCTTGTTTCATGGATTACTGCTTGTGTAGATCCACGAACAGTTGTTAACCATTGAGCTACTTCTTCTGCGTTTGAAACCGTAGCGCTAAGACAAACTAAATCAACGGTTAATGGTAATTGGATTATTACTTCTTCCCAAACAGCACCGCGTGATCTATCTGAGATGTAGTGGACTTCATCTAAGATCACGTGAGATATATCATCTAATGCTTCCTTTTCGACGTAAATCATGTTACGCAACACTTCTGTTGTCATGATTACAATTTTTGCTCTAGGACGGATAGATCTATCTCCGGTAGCTAAACCTACATTTAGTTCACCATAGAGTCGGCAGAATTCCCCGTATTTCTGATTAGATAATGCTTTTATTGGCGTTGTGTAAATTACTCGTTTGCTGGTTTCTATTTGTGTAAAAGCAGCAAAATCTGCAACTGCAGTCTTACCCGAACCTGTAGGTGCTGCCACCAAAACGGAACATCCGTCCATGATTGCTTTACAAGCCTGTAGCTGGAAGTCATCGAGTACCAGACCTCGCTGCGAGCTGAATTCGTTTAGGAGGTCCATCTTCTACCCATCTATTTTTCTAAGGAGTACTTCAATCTCCTAATGCTGGAAAAGTTGTTGGAACAGTTTCAATTGGTTCTCCTGGATTTTCTGGTGTTTTCTGCTGGAATTGTTCACTAATATCATTAATAGAATTTGTGGAACCATAATCGATGATAGCTCCATCTTTCATCGCAAAATGATAATACGACCCGCTCATAAGCCCAACTAAGCAGGCACAAACGATAGCAAAAACTATTCGATGCCACATAACATTTTTAAAATCTTTATCTTTAATAAACTTGCGATAAAAAATCATTATTTCTGCTAACAAAGTTGATCCAGCTAATGAGACGAGACACAACAATACAAATCTAAACCAAGGTCCTGAACGTCCGTCCGATGTAAAAAAAGCAACCCCCAAAAGAGCAACTCCAGCCACTACCGCCGAACCCCACGCTATCCGACGAGAAAAGAACGGTAAGGCTTCTCTTGATATAAAGATGAATGCGGTCACAAGGATAATTATTGAAAGTAGAATTACTATCGACATTCGAGGTTGGCGCATTATTGCACCTTGTAGATTTGGAATAGATAAACCAAAGATGTCAATTGATGAATTACTCTTCAATTTTGTTGGGTGTGTTAGATATATAGCAAATACTGAACTTGCAGCAATAGCTACAAGAACTGCTGCAGAAATGTAATAGTCCTTTTTTGTTTTAGAAATTGGCAGGCTCTGTGTTGTCACCTTTTTAGCATCCTTCCGATAAAGATTGATATCTCATAAAAGAGATACATTGGTATTGCCATCAAGAATAGAGAATATGGGTCCGCTGATGGTGTTATTACTGCTGCAAATATGATAATTATCATAATTGCACCCCTTCTAAAGGACTTTAGTTGTTTCGTGCTAACGATTCTAGCTAAGAGCAGGAATACCAAAACCACGGGAAATTGGAAAGAAATTCCGAAAGCTATGAACATAATAGTCACAAAGCTGACATAACTTGTAGCGCTTATTACTTGGAAGTATTCAACTCCACCTGAAGACAATAGAAAACCTAAAGCCTTCGTTAATGTCATAAATGCTACAGCTCCACCAATTAAAAATAATGTCACTGATGCGGTTACAAAAGGGATGGCGTAGCGTTTTTCTTTAGGAGCTAAACCTGGTGTTATGAAACGCCAAAGCTGAAACATCCAAACTGGACTAGACACAACGATCCCTCCATATGTCGCAACTTTAATGCGCAAAACAAAAGCATCTAACACAGATGTTTGTGCAAGTTTTACATCCGGTTGGTTTGATGCTTGCACATAGAAATCTGCAATCCACTTTATTACCGAGGGGGCAATAACATATGCGACAAGTGTTCCTAGTGCAATGGCAACAAATGAGATCATTAATCTTTTCCGTAATTCAAGAATATGCGCAAAAAAAGACATCTTTGCCTTTTCAGATAGTGGTACTTCTTTAGATCTGACCATTACTAATCATCATCCAAAATCGGGGCTACGGTATCAAATGATCCAGTTTGTTCTTTATCAGGCTTTTTAGATTTTTTAGTTTCTTTAATCTCGAGTTCATGTTCAACTGCATTTTCGTTTTCGTCAATTTTTTTAGAATCCTCCTGATCTTGCACATCTGAATCTGATTGTGTGCTATCCATTGCTTTAGAGATCTCACCTTTGGCTAAATCCTGATACTTTTTAATTTCGCCCATTGTCTTTCCGAACATACGAAGAGCACTAGGCAACTTATCGGGACCAAGTACCATGATTCCGATAACAATAATTACGAGGATTTCTGCTCCACCTAAGTTCATTTTTTAGCTACCACCTTCAGGGTAACAATAGTCCTATTTCTTAGGATGTTGGTGGTTTTGGATATCAGTTGTAGATAAACTGCGAAGAGTTTGTTGAAAATTTACGAATTCATCAATACTTGACTTACTAGAACGTGAGTGTGGCGCAACCAAAGAGATCATACAAACTAAAAAACCACCAACAAATGCTATTGCTGTGATCATTTGCTATCCCGATCTTGTGCGCTAGATTGAGTATCAATTAAAAGCTGATCAAACCAAGTTTCATCTTGGAGCATGATATGGAAATCTAAAATATCGTCAGCATTTATTGCTGGGCCTGATTTTATCTCGCTTAACTCCGCAGGAACTTTAAATACCTGGACATCAACACCTGTTGATATCAATAGATCAATAATCCTCTTAGATGCATCTTTAGCTACTGCTCTTGAACAACTAGGACAGGTAAAGGTGTAACTACCATGCTCTATACCCGATGCTACACGTACTGTTAAATCATGTACTCTAAGTTGTACATCGCCGCAGTGCGGGCAGTTTGCTCGTATTGTTGTCATGCTCCGCTCCCTTAAGATCAGTGACATATTTTCTATTAATAAATACATCGACCTTACAAACGTGGGTCTTTACAAGGGTTTAGCAAAAACACCGCTAATATGACTTTGTGCGGTTAGACCCTTTCTTAGAGCTACTACTTGTGAAAATTGCTCATTTCCCCTGGTCAAACTCTTTTTGTGGATTATTTAGCGATAGTCGAGTTTCTATTTAGGATGTATTGATGCAGGATTGGCAAAAAATATCTCTTCTAGACCACGAATCTCTCATCTGCATTGAAGATTCTCAAAGTGTTGTCTTAGATGTAGATCTGAAAAAAATTAGAAAATATAAAAATATTGAATCAAAGTTTGTAGAGTTCAAATCGATAGCACATGAAAAGAAACTAAATGTTTCTCTATGGATAACTAATCCAAAATCGATTGAAGACCTAACTACTTTCTTAACCAGAAATCCTGTTTTTGAGCTAGCTGATGTAAAGTTCTTTATACTTAGTCTTCAAAGTCTAGACATCCAGTTAAATAAAGATACTGCGAAAAAAACTTTCTTAGATTTTTCAAATATTTCTCCAAAAGACTATGAAAAGCAATTTAATACGGCTGCAAAATTACATTACCGAGGAATAATATTGGATGCTCAGATCTTTAAAAGATCACACATTGTACTAGCCCATAAATTTAATCTAGATTTTGCTATTTCTGGAATCATGTATGAACGTCATCTACAAGCAGCAAATGCTAGTGAAACTGACTTAAAAATTTTTGGATAACTATTACAAGAATCCAAATCCACTAAAGGGCCATATTCTCAAAAACGCTCGTCCTATAACTGTATTCGATGGAATAGGCCCAAAAACTCTCGCATCTTCGGAATTACCTCTGTTATCGCCCATAACAAAGACAGAGTTAGCAGGAATGTTTATCGGATCGAAAGGAAGATAAAAAATATCATCACCTATATAAGGTTCGTTTAGCTTTTTCCCATCAATAAATATTTCTACTTTACAAGGACCATCACCAGTCGCACACTTACCTTCTATTGTTTCGCCTGGAAGTGCAACAACTCTTTTTACTAATACCTTAATTTCGTCAGTTCTTATAGATGGTGGCGCGTCAAAAACGACAATATCTCCCCTTTCTAGACTATGAAATTTATAAGATAATTTATTGACAAATATTTTGTCATTCACTTTTAAAGTAGGATCCATAGAAGGTGAAGGGATAAAGAAAAGTGCTAGTAGGAATGTCCTAACTACGACAGCAACGATAATTGCAATACCAACTATGAGTGCGAGCTCGATAAACCCACGCTTCTTGTTTTCTTGACTTAAAGAATTCTTAACTCTTTTGGGGCTTGAAGCACCTTCGTTTGTGCCGTGAGAATCGATAGAGCTAGTCATTCAGGCCAGTTTAGTTGCTTGCATCCGTACTTTAATGTCTTGTACAGCCTTAAGAATCTGGTCTGACGTTATAGTACCGCCAATATAGTGGACATTCGGATAATTACTTAAAAGAATCCTGGCGACAAAATACGGTGAGGATGTGAAAAACCTGTAGGTATTCGTATTTTGATCAATTGTTTCTTGTGGGATAGTGTCGAGAATCCACCAAGAAGGCTCATCTATTTTAAGGTCGACATACTGATCCGTATTGTCGATATATAGTTGCTCAATGCCTGGATTAAGAGACTCCAACGCGCTTGGCTCTTCATCGTTTTTAAGAGACGGTTCTTTTGTTAGAATTTTGGCATCGAGGATACGGTCTAGCCTAAACAGTCTTTCATCACCAGAGTCATGGTCGATAGCAAGAAGATAGGAAGTCGATGCAGTATTGTAGATAGCTTTTGGAGAGATCATCCTGTTTGAAATCTTCGCCGAATTTAGCGATAAATATACTATTTCCAACTTATTATCTTTTTGTAATGCCTCTTGTATGACCTCTATAAAATGTGATTGTATTAATTCAACCTCAATAGGAGAATCTTGAGACTTGTTGATCTTAGAAATGGTTGTATCAATCAGTTTTTGTTCATTTTTACTATCACTATTTGATTTCAGTCTTTCTAGAGCAACAAGGACTTGCACTATTTCAGAATTTTTCATCCTTAAAGGGGCTATAAATACATCATTGAAATACATTGACACGAAATCGTCTTCTATTATTATGTCAAAAAGTTGTTCGGGTGAATATGGAGGTAATCCACAAAACATTAATACGTTTAAGTCAGATTCAAGTTGCTCTTTTGTAATTTCTAATCTTTCACAAAGTTCTTCTACGTGGATCTCAGTCCGAGTCGATAAGATGTATGCAATTGAAATGAGCCTCTGTACACGCCCATCGTCTCTTAGCTTTGCCGGAGGCATTATTTACTACCTTCCAATTCAGCAGCTACTCCATCAAAAATTAAATCAATTTCTTCAACTAATTTTTTAGGCTCAATCACACTAACAAAACCCGAATAATCAAAAAGTGAGTTTACGAATAGATCTAAATTTTCAATCATAACTTGGTATCTGTTCGGCTGCTCTAGGCTTAACCCTTTCCAGGTTTTTACAAAATTTTCTGAAAGCGCTTCTGTTAGTACAACTTGGATTTGGTTTTCTTCGTTGCTGGTATCTTCGATTTCTACCGTATCTAAATCTAAGTTATTCCGTTCTTGGTTATCTTCATTGTTCACTACAAGATTCTCGATACGATCGAGCCTGAACGTCCTAGATGCGACTTTGACTTTATCAATTGCTGATAAATACCAAAAACCATTCTTTGCAGTAATCTTCTTGGGATATATATATCTAACTGTACCCTTATACATAAGTTCTAGACCGACACCTTTTGTTATTGCATCAAAGATCTGGTTCAAATATTTTGGCAATGGAAGCGATCTAATTCCTTGTAGGTCATTCTCCGGATTATTAGCACCTAATTTTGATATTGCATTCCTAGAAATGTTTTGTTCTGGAGAAAAGTTCTCTAAGGCATAATCAATAATATTTCTTTCTTGAGCATCCAGCTCTATATCGAAAAACGTCGACTCATTATCTATACGATAACCGCTGTCCCCTGCTGGTGTTAATTCTACGACTACTGCAAAACCCATTGATCTAAGATCTTCTTTATCTCGTTCAAAAGCTCTTCGAGCGGAGTCAAACTTTTCAGGATATCCAGGTACTACTTCAATAATTTCACGCAGCATCAGGCTTCGTCTAGTGTCACTTAAATAAGCAATAAGATTTATAAGTCTTTCTATTCTGGGCTCTGCCATTAAATTCCCTCTAGTGCTAACTGCGCAGGAGCACATGCCATCTCGTAAAAAAGCTCATCTTCTCTAGCTGTCCTTCCCATAGAACGAACATCCAAATCTATATTTTCCATCAACTGTACAATGCCAACACTTTCTAGCTCACGTACCTCATGACGCTCATAAATATTTGCATCCTTTAATTGACCAATCATCTGCCCAGACAATTCATGATCTGAAATTACACCTAATACATGACTTGCATATGTTGCTTTTGAAAATGTGGTTATTGCATGATGTGATATACCTCTATGTCGTTCTCGCGTATCGGCACTGGACGAGCGTAGAACTCCGAATGTTTTTGCACCAATGGATTTTGCGGCATCTAAATGATTTGCTACTTCAATTCCTGTAAAACCAAAGGTTGTATTTGTTCCTACAATCCCTGGACCCATAGTTGTAACAATCAGGTCAGCTTTTGCGATATTTTTTGCGGTTAAAAGTGCAGAGTAGATATTGATGCTCTCATAATCTCCGCCAAAAGCATGGCCAAATGTGATTGTGCTATCAATAAGATCTTTAGACTTTAAAGTCCTAACTAGATCACTAAGCGCTATCGGCAGAGAAGCACCATCAGACATTACAACGGCTATTTTTAATTCTGGCTTCTTTGACTTTAGAAACGTAGTTATCGGGCCTAGTTGCGAATGCAGCGGGGCAGAAATTACCGGTATATTATCGAGATTATCAAGTTCGTTATCCCAAGTTGGTTTCTCTTCTTCAACTCCTACATCGAGCTGTAAAGGTGAATATCTTAATTTCATTATGTGTCCACCGCGTGGTGTATCTATATCTTGATTTGATAGATTCCAAACAACAAAATGCCAACCGCCAGTACCCAGGTCTAGATCTACCGCAGTGGTATTAACAATAACTTGATCTCCCGGCGCTACGCTGCCGTTTACCTTAGTGAAACAATATGCTCTCGAGCCATCGTCAAGTTTGAGTTTCATCAGGTCTGGATACTCTTCAATTATTTCTACGACAGTTTTTTGTCGGTATTTTGCCATGATTTCCTATTTATAGAGATGCAATTAACCTCTCTACTCTATCATCATGTGACACAAAAGGATCTTTACAAATCACAGTACGTTGTGCTTGATCATTAAGTTTTAAGTGTACCCAATCAACTGTATAGTCACGTTTCTTCTCTTTAGCTACCTTTATAAATTCTCCACGTAATCGGGCTCTGGTCGTTTGTGGAGGTACAGTCATAGCCTGTGCAATCTCTTCATCACTTGTAATACGTTCTACCCTGTTATTTCTTTCCAAAAGATAATACAAACCTCGTTCTCTATTTACATCATGATATTGCAGATCAAGCAACTGTATTTTCGGATGTGCCAAATCTAAGTCGTATTTTTTTCTATAACTTTCGATTAAGTGATGTTTTATAACCCAGTCAACTTCGGTTGTAAGCTCAAATGGATCGCGTTCAAAAATTGTCATTACATGCTCCCACATATCTAAGGCACGTTGTTCTAAAGCTGGCAGCCCTCTTCTAGAAGCAAAACGTAGAGCACGTGTTAGATATTCACTTTGTATATCGAATGCACTTACGTCTCGACCGTTGCTTAAACGCTGTAATTTTTTCCCATAAGGGTCGAAGCTAATATCTCTAATTGCCCGAATAGGATTTTCAAAAGTTAAATCCCTCCAGGGTGCTTGATCTTCCTCAAGCATCCTTAAAATAATTGCAGAAGTTCCTACTCGAAGATATGTAGTATATTCGCTCATCGTCGAATCCCCAACAATGACATGTAGCCTACGATATTTTTCTGCATCGGCATGAGGTTCGTCTCTAGTATTGATTATCGGGCGTGATCGAGTTGTAGCGCTCGAAACACCTTCCCAAATATGCTCTGCCCTTTGAGACATCACATACACAGGACCTTTTGGAGTTTGAAGAATTTTGCCGGCACCCGTATAAATTTGTCTAGTAACTAAAAAAGGTATTAAAACATTAGTCACTTTTTCAAAGTCGGCGTCGCGCCGAACTAAATAATTCTCATGGCTTCCGTAACTGTTGCCTGCAGAGTCAGTATTATTCTTAAAGAGGAAAATCTCCCCACGGATACCTTCTTCTCTTAGTCTTTTCTCAGCAGCGTGGACCAACCCTTCTAAAATCCTTTCGCCTGCTTTATCATGTGTGACTACATCAACGAGAGAATCGCATTCTGGCGTTGCATATTCTGGATGAGATCCAACATCAAGATACAGCCTGGATCCATTTTCAAGAAAAACATTACTAGAACGCCCCCACGAAACAACACGCCTAAATAAATAGCGAGCTACTTCGTCTGGACTTAGACGTCGCTGACCTTTAAACGTGCACGTAACTCCGTACTCGTTCTCAATACCGTAGATCCTCTTTTTGTTCACTTAGAAGATCTCTTCTAGTTCGTCCTTTTTCATACGTTTAAAACATCGACGTGTTGCATTGCGATCTAAATAGCCAACTTCAAGTTGTGCAATATCTATATCAGTCTCAGAATTACCACGAAGTGAACTTGCCCCTAAAACTATAGCCTGCGTAAGAGTCAGATCTTTCTCAAATCCAGCGCTAAGTTTGGCTTCTATATCATCTTTATTCCCACCTAAAATACAATAATCCTCTACATCCATGACCGTTCCGTCATAAAGAATATGGAAAATCTCATCTTCACTAGAAGCCTTACCCACCTGGGCTACAAGAATTTCCACTTCGAAAGGTTTCATTTCGTTCGTGAAAACTTGTCCCAGACTTTGGGCATACGTATTTGCAAGCTCATTTGCAACCACGTCTTCACGAGAATAGGCATAGCCTTTTTGGTCAGCAAGTCGAACTCCTGCATTACGCAACATTTGAAATTCGTTATACTTTCCAACTCCCGCAAACGCAATTCTGTCATAAATTTCAGAAATTTTATTTAAAGTCTTAGATGGGTTTTCAGCAACCATAACAATACCATCGAGATATTCAATCGCAACAAGGCTTCTCCCTCTTGCAATACCTTTGCGTGCATAGTCAGCACGATCTTTCATCATCTGTTCTGGTGAGACATAAAATGGAGTAGTCATTATTGTGCTCCTCCTTGCTCAGGACCGGCTAAAAGCACATTGGCTCTTTGCTCGATTTCATCATCGCTTAAGTATTGGAAACCTTCAGCGTTAATCGTTGCTACAGAAGGAAAAATCTTTCGAACGAGATCCGGACCCCCTGTACCAGCATCCTCGTCTGCCGCTGCAAATAATGAACGTATAGCAACATCTATTGCTTCATCAGCTTGTGCTTGTCTATCGTATGCAGCCTTAATCCAATTCTTTGCATGAACAGAACCCGACCCTGTTGCAGTGTAATCAGTCTCTTCGTATCGGCCACCAGTTGCGTCATAACTAAATACGCGACCAATTTTTCGAGTTAGGTCATAGCCAGCAAACAATGGAACTACAAGAAGACCTTGCATAGCCATAGGAAGATTGTTGCGAATCATAAATGAAAGTTGATTAGCTTTACCTTCAAAACTTAATTCTTCACCAGCCATTTTTTCGTAATGCTCTAATTGGACCTGGAAAAGTCGTACTAGTTCCATGGCGATTCCTGCAGTACCAGCAATAGCTATTCCCGAATGTGAATCTGCTGGCAAAACTTTATCCATCTTTCTATGGGCAATGGAAAGTCCTGCAGTTGCTCTTCTATCCCCTGCCATTATCACACCATCTTTATAGGTGAGTGCTACAACTGTTGTTGCATGAGGGAGTGTCCTCGCATCAAAAGCAGTTGTGAAATCCACATTATTTACATCAGGTAATAAATCAGGTTGTGCGACTCGCAAGTACTCGATAAATGAGGTACCTGGATCGCTAAGTTGTGTTATTTTTGAGAAATCCATCCCTATGAGTGTATATGCGATGAAGGACTATCTTGTGGATTTTGTTTTATATTCATCCATTTACCCATAGAAGCACCAATAAGTGATCTTCGCTCAATACCAAAAAACTCTGCAATTGAAGGTCCGATATCGCTAAGAAGACGTAGTCCTAAGTCGTGAACTTGTCCCATTGGTGTATGGAACATCATAGGAGTTAGTTCATTTCTAAATTGTGGTTTCTCTAGCGTAGCGTTAATAGCTGTAGTTGAAACGACAAGTAACCCGTCTGAGGAGCCTAGCTTGGGTAAAATTTTAGATATTGCCTTCGAAAGTTGCGATAAACATGCCAGTGCGAGCGTTGGATTGGCTTCTAGCGACACCTCTCTGAAATCGGTATAATTAGCAACAACAAATTCATTTCTTACAAGTGGCGCTTCGATAACATCCATCAGTTGAATTGATACTTCTTCATCGCTTAAGGCTTCTATATACTCGAATGAAGGAACTAATGATTCATCATTACCTATCGAGATTAAGAATACATCGTCTTGGCTGTTTTCTTCATGGCCACTTGAGAACTGTGAAAATATAGGAAGAGTTTTATCATCTCCTCCCCCAAGTTCATTAAAAGCAGAAAAATCATCATTGCCATGGACGACTTTAGAAGCCAGTCTTGCTGTTACTGACGCCTTTCGCGGGCTAGACCCATTGTATCTAACGAATGCGTCGAAACCAATTGACTCTAAACCAGATAAATCTAAATTGAGCTGTTGATTTTGACTATATCTAAGTAGCTGTTCAACGCTGTGATTCGTTGGTGAACTATTTCTAACATCGCCTACTCCAAGTCCAGGGCAGTTTATGAGTATAAATCTGGAGTGCATGTGAACATACTAGTAAACCACAACTAGATGGTTAAAACTAATGGTCTATTGACCACCCTTTTGAACGTAGTTCTTTACAAACTCTTCCGCATTTGTTTCTAGTACATCGTCAATCTCATCTAAGAGATCGTCTAATTCATCTTTTATTGCAGACGAATTTGTTTCATCACTTAAAAGATCGGCCTGTTCCTCTTGAACTTCATCGTTCTTCTGTTTTGATTTAGATTTTCGTTGCTGCTCAGCCATGAGAATCACCTAACTCGTTAGATCTTGCTTATAGTTTACGTCTGAATAACTCAAATTGGTACTCATTTCAATAAATATTATTGGTCTTAGTATATTAATAGTTTAAGCTCCTAGCCGTTCTACAAGCTCACGTGCGTCAAGAGATTCTTCTATAAGATTTTGTACATGTTCCATTGTTCCTTTTGAAGGTTCTGAAGTGGGAACTCGCTTTAGTGTTGCTTGTCCCACATCGAACGTAACACTATCCCAGTTCGCACTATGAATTTGGTCAGCAAATTTCGAGAGGACTTTACCTCTGAAATAGGCTCTCGTATCAACAGGTGGATTGTTAGCAGCATCTACAACTTCATCTGTAGAAACCAAAGTAGCAATCTCTCCTCTTAATCGCATTTTTCCAAACAGTTTTTCTGGCCTAATATCATGGTATTGAACATCAATGGCAGCTAATTTGGAAGAATCTAACTCTAAATTATCCCTATTTTTGTAACCATCAATAATCTTTTTCTTTGTTATCCAATCCACTTTTCCAAAAAGTGCATCCTTATTAGTTTCAAGTAGAGTGAGGCTTTCTTCCCAAGTATCTAAAATATCCAATGCAGATTCACCACCCAAAGGTCCAAGGTTACTTTGTTGTGCATATTTTTTAGATTGTTCTAAATAAAACTCTTGGATATTCAGAGCAGACATCATTCCTCTATCTGTCGGAATTAATACTTTCATTTCTGTATCGTGACTAATTGCCCTAATACTGGCTACTGGTTCGCTAAGCACAGGTAGATAGTCACAAAAATACGGGACTTGGTCTTCCAGCATTGCTAAGACAAATGCGGTGGTTCCAACTTTTAGGTATGTTGAATAATCACACATATTTGCATCGCCGACTATCACGTGTAGCCTGCGATACTTTGAAGGTTCAGCATGCGGTTCATCTCGTGTATTTACTATCGGGCGTTTCATTGTGGTTTCAAGGCCCACATGTTCTTCCATAAAATCTGCACGTTGAGATATTTGAAAATCTGTTGATTTCATGTTTGAGTTTTCAATACCAATTTTACCTGACCCACAATAGACTTGACGAGTAACGAAATGTGGAGTCACAGCATTGATGATATCTGAGAATTCAACGTCTCTAGAAACTAGATAGCCTTCGTGTGTCCCATAAGAATTCCCTTTCGAGTCGGTATTATTTTTATATACAACTATCTCTCCTTCGTTTAGAAGCTTTTTTGCTTCTGTCATGGACTGTAAAAGGATATGTTCACCAGCGCGATCGAAAAGGACTGCACTTAACGCATTAGATACTTCAGGGGAAGCATATTCTGGATGAGCATGATCGACGTAATATCTTGCCCCATTTGTTAACATCGAATTAACAAGATGCGTTTCTGGGAAAATAGGTGAGCCGGTTGGAGTAGACATTCGAGCATCGTTAGCTGGAGTTTCATCCGTAAAATCAAATTCCGTACGTTTGCCATGTAGATAGGCATTAATTAATAAGGCCGACGAAGTCATTGGGTTTGCGTACTGCGCTTGGGTCCCTTTGGAAATTATCCCATATTCGGTTTCAATTCCAATTATCTTTGCTATTGCCACACCTAGATGTTAGCCGATTTATCTAAGCGATAGTTTTAGTTACAGTTTCTATTTGTTCAAGTACCTGTTTAGTGGCTGTCCCACCTTTAGTGGTCCTTCTTTCGATACCTTTAACAATTGCTTGTAGAACTGGAGTACCTTTGTCGCCAAAAACACTAGTCGCAGCTTGTCCTATTAGATCATCATCTCTCATATATTGAATAATTTCTTCAGGACTTAATTCGGCATCTAAAGCTCGTTTAATACAAACAGCAACTGCTTTATACGCAATCCTAAACGGAATACCATTTTTTACCATTTCTTCAGCAATATCAGTTGCTAAAACTAACGGCTGATCTATAAGTGCATTTTCGCAAGCTAATTTGTTAAAAACTGTGGTTTCCATCATTGCATCCATTGCAGCAATTGAAAGTTCACAATCTTTAACAGAGGAAAACAATGCTTCTTTATCGACTTGAAGATCGTGGTTGTAACCGAAGATTTGTGATTTAGTCGCACTGAGTGCTCCAGTTAGGGCACCTATAGATAGACCAGCTTTACCCCTAACAAGTTCTGCGATATCTGGATTTTTTTTCTGGGGCATCATAGAAGATCCTGAAGAGAAGTTGTCACTTAAAGTTGCATAACCACACTCTGTAGAAGTCATCCATACGATGTCTTCGCCTAGACAACTTAAATTAGAGACAATCTGAGCACAAACAAACAACACTTCAGTTATATAATCTCTTGTTGAAACAGCGAATATTGAATTATCTGATATGGTCGTACACCCTAATTCTCTAGCAACAAACTCGATATCTAAAGGTAAAGTTGAACCAGCAATTGCCCCTGAACCTAAAACACATACATTTACTCTCTCATATGCTTGAATTATTCGATCACGATCATTTAATAGTCGCGACGCATGGGACATTAGCCAATGTGAAAGAAGTATTGGCTGTGCGTGTTGTAAATGAGTTTTACCAGGAAAAACGATATCAATATTTTTTTCTGCCAATGCACAAAGTGTTCCAATGGCATGCTCAACATAGTATTTAATTCTCTCTAGGGCATCTCTCGTGTAGAGCCTTCCGCTCATCTGGGCTAAATCGTTACGGCTCCTACCAGTATGTAATGCCCTTCCTGCATCGCCAGTTAGCTCAGTCAATCGACGTTCAATAGCTGTATGGATATCTTCATCCGTTGGAACAAGGCCAGCATGGAACTCACCTGTAGAAATCTCATGAGATATCACATCAAATGCATCGAGAATCTTTTGACAAGTTTGTTCATCAACAATTTTTGTCTCTTTCAGCATTCGAACATGAGCTCTAGAAACCTCAACGTCATAAGGGGCTAAAACGATATCAAAATCGATACTGTCTACATACTGGCTAAATATCTCAGAAGTGGCCAAACCTAATCGTCCTTCCCAAAGAGGACTCGTATTGGTTATACCTTCACGTTTTGACTCAGAATTCATTGGAATAGTCTAATCACTTCGACAAAATAATGTGGATACGAACTAGAATGGATTGTTATGTCAAAGATTCTTTCTACGTTACCCATTGGTGAAAAAGTCGGTATTGCTTTTAGCGGTGGGCTCGATACGACTTGTGCTATTGCTTGGATGAAAGAACACGGTGCCGATCCTGCGGCTTACACTGCCGATCTTGGTCAACCGGATGAAACTAATGTCAATGTTATTCCTGAAAAAGCAAAATTAGTTGGAGCATCTATTGCACGTGTCATTGACTGTAAAGAAGAATTAGCAAATCACGGAATTATTGCTATACAAACTGGTGCGTTTCATGTGAGAACTGCTGGAAAAACATATTTTAATACAACACCACTTGGCAGAGTCGTTACTGGAACCATGCTTGTCAACGCTATGAAAGAAGACGGTGTAAACATTTGGGGTGATGGCTCAACTTATAAAGGTAATGACATCGAACGATTTTATCGTTACGGTTTACTTGCGAATCCCAGTTTAAGAATTTATAAGCCTTGGTTGGATTCAAATTTTGTTGAAGAATTGGGTGGCCGTCAAGAAATGTCTGATTGGTTAAGTGCGAGGGGAATTGATTATCACATGAGTGCTGAGAAGGCATACTCAACAGATTCAAATATGTTGGGCGCTACTCATGAAGCTAAAGATGTTGAATATTTAGACACAACTATGAAAATCGTTGAACCCATTATGGGGGTCTCCTTTTGGGACGATTCAATTTCAATCGAGAAAGAAATTGTGACTATCGAATTTGAAAATGGTAAACCAGTTCGCATCAATGACACTCAACTTGTATCAATGACTCAAGCGGTACTTCTTGCCAACGAAATCGGCGGTAGACACGGAATTGGTATGAGTGACCAAATTGAAAATCGTATTATTGAAGCAAAATCTAGAGGACTTTACGAAGCACCAGCGATGGCACTATTTCATATTGTCTATGAACGATTGCTGACAACCATCTTTAACGAAGAAGTATTAGAGAACTATTGTATTACCGGCAGAAAACTTGGGCGCTACCTCTATGAAGGTCGCTGGTTCGATCCACAAGCAAAGATGTTGAGAGATGGCATCCGAAATGCAGTTTCAAAATATGTTTCGGGTAGCGTAACGCTTGAATTGCGACGTGGAGACGATTACACGATAATTAATACAGAATCTAGGAACTCATCTTATGCACCTGAAAATCTCTCGATGGAAAGAGTCGACGGAGCTACATTTAATGCGTCAGATCGAATTGGTCAGATGACATTGAAAAATTTATCTATTGCTGATGCAACCGAATATCTTTCTTGGGAACAGACTTCCCCCCTCGACGAAAAAGCTTAAGGCCTAAGGAGGCCTCCTAGAACTTCTTCTAGCAGTTCAGGGAACTTGTTCGTTCCCATATCTTCTTGGCAAAAGTGGCCATAGTTATTAAAAGTTCGGATAGGAAATTCTGGCCAAGTTTCTATAATTTCTTTTAGCGTGAGCTGCATAAATTTAAACGGATCAAGCCACAGCGCAACAGCAATCCATTTCTTCAAACGCACATTTTTATTTTCACTTAAATAACGAAAAAGAAATCCTCCGCCGCAGCTATGGGTCACAACAATTGTTTCAGGTGTAATTGGGTATCTCTCAAACTCTTCTGCCCAATCTTCATAGGTTGCTTCAAATGCGCGGTAAACTTCAGGTGTATGAGATCGAATATTGTTTATCTGACATTGTTTGTGTAGCCACGGTACCCAATGAGATTGCGAATTGGTAGGAGAATCTGGGTTGAAATATTCATAATCATCGGGCTTTCCATGCAAAATAATCACATTGGTCATATCTACACTTTACACCTTTTGGGGATTTTGCCGGGCCAGGCCTCCTAGAGGTATTGACCTGTAGTCACGCGTTCAATTTCCTTGCCGCCTTGTGTATCTTCTCCACGCTTGATAAGAGTACGAACATAAACAATACGTTCACCCTTCTTTCCAGAAATCTTTGCCCAGTCATCAGGGTTCGTTGTGTTTGGAAGATCTTCTTGCTCACGAAATTCTTGCTGGATCGAATCAATTAAATCCTGGGTGCAAATACCTTTAGGCCCATCAGCAATTGTTCTTTTAACAGAAAGCTTCTTTGCTCTTCTCACAATATTTTCGATCATTGCACCTGATGCAAAATCCTTGAAATGCAGGATCTCTTTTTCGCCATTTTGATAGGTAACTTCAAGAAATCTTGTTTCATCACTTTCTTCATACATAGTCTCTGCAGCATTTTTGATGATCTTGGCCAAAGTCTTTTCTTTATCATCGTCATTCTTTTTTAACTCATCTTCGGCAATTGGAAGAGAAGGTGTTAGATAACGTTTAAAGATCTCTTGCGCAGCTGACTCATTAGGACGTTCAATTTTAATTTTGACATCCAACCGTCCAGGACGCAAAATAGCAGGATCTATTAAGTCTTCCCTGTTTGATGCTCCAATAACGATTACATTCCTTAACAGTTCAACACCATCAAGTTCAGCTAGAAGTTGCGGAACGATAGTTGATTCCATATCTGAAGAAATTCCTGTACCACGAGTTCTGAAAAGCGAATCCATTTCATCAAAGAAAATTACTACTGGAACACCTTCTTCAGCCTTTTCTCTTGCCCGTTCAAATATTAAACGTATCTGACGCTCTGTTTCGCCAACATACTTATTCAATAGTTCAGGACCTTTAACATTTAAAAAGTAAGAAGTCTTTTTTGCCTCTCCTGTTTTCTCGGCTACTCGTTTCGCCAATGAGTTAGCGACTGCTTTAGCAATAAGAGTTTTACCACATCCCGGAGGCCCATAAAGCAAAATTCCTTTAGGTGCATCTAATTCATGTTCCTTAAAAATATCTCCATACATGTAAGGTAATTCAACTGCATCGTGGATCATTTCGATTTGAGAATCAAGTCCTCCAATATCTTCATAACCAATGTCTGGGACCTCTTCTAAGACAAGTTGTTCAACTTCTGGACGAATAATCTGCTCAATGAGAAGTCCTGATCTTTGGTCTAAAAGCAAGTAGGCACCTATCCTAAGTTTTGTTCCTATCAAATAGTCTGCGAGCTCACAAACTCGTTCTTCATCTCCTCTTCCCATCACCAAAGCGCGTTTGCCATCTTCGAGCACTTCTCGGAGCATGACTAACTCGCCTTGTTTATCGGCAGATCGAACTTCAATAACGTTTAAAGAATCATTTAATACGACTTCATCCCCACGTTGAATTCCTTCAATTTCTATTTCAGGGTGAACACTAACGCGCATCTTTCTTCCTGCCGTGAAAATATCGACAGTATCATCTTCATTATTTCCAAGAAAGGTTCCATATGCGGCTGGTGGCAACGTTAGCTTCTCAACTTCTTCACGTAGCGCAGAAATATGTTCTCTTGCTTCACGAAGAGTTGCACTTAATCGTTCATTTCGTCTGGAGGTATCTGATAATTGAGCTTTGATATCTATCAACTTTTCTTCAAGTGTTCTGATTCTCTTAGGTGCTTCTAAAAGTTTGCGTTGAAGGACATCTATCTCGGCCTGGAGATCTTTTTTTCTTGGCAATCCGTCACTTGTTTCGAATGTCTCTTCGCTACCATGATCTATATTGTCATTATCCATTAGTTACCTCTAGTTATTAATAATCCCTTAGACTAATACGGCTTCGTCGCGAATATTGGGAATCTTTAGAGCTACCATGCGTTATAATAGCTGTGCTCACTCTACACGCTTAGTATTGTTGCCTTTGGTGACGATAGAATGGGTAATACTCGCGAGCGAACCACCGAAAGGGATAAATAATGAAGGTTTGGATAGATCAGGACTTATGTACAGGCGATGGCCTTTGTGAAGAAATTGCTCCTAATGTATTCACACTTCTAGATGATGGTCTAGCTTATGTAAAAGAGGGTGACAAGGTATTTAATCCTGGAGGACCTACTGGTTTAGCTAATTTTCCAGATGAAGAACTCGACGGCGTTATTGAAGCTGCTGAAGAATGTCCAGGCGAGTGCATATTCATTGAGCCATAGGACGAGATAAGGCCCAGGGTCGGACCCTGGCCTTCCAGGGTCCGACCCTGGAAAACACGAGGATGCTACTCTCGAAAACTTATTTATGTCTTCTCAATATTTTATCGCTGGCATTAGCAGATGTGTTCTCACTAAGTAATCTCGCTACTGTAAGAAATCCTGTATGTGCAACCATCCTGTGATCTGGCCTCACTGCTTGACCATCGATATGCCAGCCACGTAACAATGTTTCAAAGGTTGATGCCATACCAAAATTTGAGTCTTCTAATTTTTCTCGCGTTTTAACTGCTTGGGTTATCGATGGCGAATAGCTAATAATCATTCCGCCTGGAACCAGTGCTTTTTCTGCATGGGACACAACATTCCAAGGTTCAGGAAGATCTAAAACAATCCTGTCCAAGTCAGTCTCATCAATACCTTCATATATGTCTCGTACTTCAACATTCCAAGCTAGATCATCACCCATGTATTTAATTACATTTCTTTGTGCTTGTGCAGCAAAATCTTCACGAAGTTCGTAGCCAATGAGTTGTCCTGTAGGACCAATTGCTCTTAATAAAGATATGCTGAGCGCACCAGAACCAACTCCAGATTCTAAAACTCGAGCTCCTGGAAAAATATCAGCATAAGTAATTATTGTTCCGTGATCTTTAGGGTAGATAACTTGAGCACCTCTTGGCATTTTTAAGATATAGTCACTCAGTGTCGGGCTCAACAATCGAAATGTAGTACCTTTTGTTGACTCGACACTCGACCCAGCTTGTGATCCGATGATGTCATTGTGAGCGACTATCCCAGCATGGCAATGAAATTCTCCGTCTTCGAGCAGCGAAAACATATATCTTCTACCTTTAGCGTCGAGTATTAGTACCAGGTCGTTAATCTCAAAAAATAAACCCATGATTATCACACGTCTTTTCGTATCTTATTATTCTTTGTTACGTTTATCGTATATTGACCGGGATGTAATTCAAACTCGTCTACCTTCTGTGGTGCTGGTTTAGAAAATAGCCATTTCAGGATCTTAAATATTAGAGAAAAATAAAAACCGTATCGCCAAAAAGTTGACCCATTTTTAAATCCTTTAATAAACATTGTTCGTAACGCAAATACCGAAAATAGTCTTTTTTTCATTTTTATCTAGCTTTTGTGAAAGAAACAATTGTTCTTGCACGTAAACCCTTTCGTTTACCAACAAAAAAAGCAATAACTACCAAACCAACAACACCTGCACCGATAGCAAACCTAACTACTTCTTTGCTGCTGTCAGTTGCGTCTTGTATTATCTCATCGATCTCATCGAGTTTATTTTCGATATCTTGCCTTGAGATGGCGTTAATTTGACCAGAAGACTGATCTTTAATGTATTTCCTCGTAGGTCCCATTATTACTCACTTCCTAACTTTATCTGAACGATTTTTTATCAGATTGGGCCTTGTCATAATCGTAAACAAAATTCCTATAATGGCTAAATCTACGACAGACACTAGCAAGTAAGGAATAAAGTCCAAATTATTATCAAAAGTAGATAGAGTTTGTAGATACCTTAAAAATCCAATCGAGCCTAATAGCAATCCTAGGCTCATAAATATAGAACCTGTGATCCCAAGACCTAAATATCTCAATAAACGTTTTAACGGCATTAATG
>CAUJDU010000132.1 GCA_963169585.1 Actinomycetota bacterium
AAGACGCAAAAACCGTTGAACAAACTCAACCGGTAATCGACCAAAGCTTTGTCGGAAAAGTTTTAGAACGTGAAGCCATAACTCATCATGATGTTGCAGCTTTTGTTGATGTAGTTCAAAGTGAAATGGGGAATAGTGCATCTCGTTTTGTGCATTATGGGTTAACTTCGTCAGATGTTGTAGATACTGCCCAATCGGTTATCCTCTCAAAAGCTATGGATCTAGTTTTAGATCAAGTAGGTAAACTCGATTCTGCTTTGTTGGAATGTGCAAATCAATTTCGTGAAACGATTATGGTGGGACGTACTCACGGTATTCATGCTGAACCAACAACTTTTGGAACTAAAGTTGCACTTTGGTTATTGCAAGTGCGTCGCGATTTTGTTCGTTTAAAGGATGCACAAAAAGCTATTAGTGTAGGAAAACTTTCTGGTGCTGTTGGAACTTTTTCTAATATTGAGCCTGAAGTTGAAAGGAAAGTTTGTGAAGCTCTAGGTCTTGAACCTGTTCCTTCGACCCAAGTATTAGCCAGGGATCGTCATGCTCAGATGCTCTATGCGATAGCAACTTTTGGGGCAACTATTGAACAGATCGCTCTCGAAATCCGCCATCTGCAAAGGACTGAAGTATCTGAAGTTTTTGAACCGTTTGCTAAAGGTAAACAAAAGGGTTCTTCGGCGATGCCTCATAAACGTAATCCTGTAAAGTGTGAACAGCTTTGTGGGTTGGCACGAGTTTTGCGCGGAAATTTGATGGCAGGAATTGAGGATGTTGCTCTTTGGCATGAACGTGATATTTCACATTCGTCTGTTGAAAGAATTATCCTTGCAGACTCTTTAACACTTATCCATTACATGGCCAAGAACGCTACATTTATTATTTCTGGTTTGGAAGTTAATGCTGCTCGGATGACTGAAAATATTGAAGCGTCTTTTGGTGTTGTTTATTCTCAAACAGTTTTGTTGAATTTGGTCGAATCAGGTTTGACTCGTGATGAAGCGTACAGGATTGTTCAAGAACTTGCTCAACGTGCATTTGCGGAACGTATATCGTTGTCGGAACTTTGTGAAAAAGATGAACGTGTAACTAGTGCTTTGGGTCCAGATCAACGAGCGCTATGTTTTGACCCTGCGCGGCTGGTTCGTCACACCGATGTGGTTTTTGATCAAATAAATAGCTAAGGAAATTATGACTTCTTCAATTGCGAGTAATGCTAACAGTTCACCTGATCCACAAAAGTTAAAAGACTGTGGTTTAAAGCATCTATATCAAGGGAAAGTCCGTGATATTTATAATGCTGGTGATGATCAACTGTTAATGGTTGCAAGTGATCGGATTAGCGCTTACGACGTAATTATGAATGAAACTATTCCTGATAAGGGATCTGTTTTAAATGGTGTGAGTGCGTTTTGGTTTGAAAATACTAAGGATATTATTGATAATCACTGTATTTCTACTGAGCTGGAAGATTTTCCTGCGCGTGGTGCTGATGACTTGTTGCGTGGCCGTACAATGCTTGTTAGAAAGTCTGAACCAATACGTCTTGAATGTATTGTTCGTGGTTATCTTTTCGGTCATGGTTATTCGCAATATTTAGAAACTGGTTCTGTTCATGGTGTTAAGTATCCACAAGGTTTGCAGTTGGCCGAGCAACTTGATACTCCAATTTTTTCTCCTACCTCAAAAGCGGAACAAGGTCATGATGAAGCGATATCTCCTGAAGATGCGCGTGAGTTTGTAGGTAAAGATGTTTATGATTTTATTGCTGCAAAATCGATTGAGCTATATGAGTTTGGTGCTAGGCGTGCTCTTGATACTGGAATTATCTTGTGTGACACTAAATTTGAGTTTGGTTTTGCTGGCGGAAATAGTGTTGAAGATATTATTTTGATTGATGAGGTTATGACTCCTGATTCGTCAAGGTATTGGCAGGCTAATACTTACGAGGTTGGTGTGTCTCCAGCTTCATTTGATAAACAGTATTTGCGAGATTGGTTGGATTCGTCAGATTGGGATCATAAACCACCTCCACCAAAGTTGCCTGACGAAGTAATTCAAGGAACACGATCGCGATATATTGAAGCATACGAACGGATTACTGGTTTACGATTTTCTGATTGGGTCCGTTAGCCTTTTATGTTTTAACTTCTTGGTGTGTCGCCAGTAGACGTATCGTTTGCGATTCGTTCTAGGTACCGTCCTGGAATTCCAAGTTTGCTTCTGCCAGCCCATGTGGTATCTGTACTTGGGTCTGCTATCGGTATTGGAGTTATTGGAGTGCTTGGTCTATTTGGTTCAGTTTCTGTCGTTACTTCTAGTTGTTCTTGGAAGCGGTTCCATTGTTCTTTGTAGCCTCGTTGGCCGGGCTCGGTCCAGGTTGCTATTGTATCTTCTGAGTCTGGTGGTCTTGTGTGTCCGGCTCGTTGTTGTGCGATAGCGTAGTTGCGTCCCTCTTCCCATAATTCTCGATATTTGGGTTGGATATTTGATCTACTTTGTGCAATTAACAACAATTGTTGGAAATCGTTAGAGCCTAACCAGATACTCAAGGCTGTTTCTGGATCCTGCGTAACTCCTTCGAATTTTTTTACTATGTTATGTAAATATTTTGATGCGAGGAAGTCAGGGTGGATTGTGTCGTCACTTTTGGAATATTCATCTAGGATTTGTTCTAAGTCTAAGGTTATAGCAGCTAATAAATCTTCAATAAGTATTATCGTTGGTTGCTGGGTTACTGCTTGTTGGAGTTTAGAAGTTATCAAACCGGCAGCCACAGGAACTTGAGTCTTAAGTTCATCCATTCGTAATTGGACTATTTGCCTTTTAGATTCCAGATCAGTTGGGTGAGTCACCCAACGCATATGTCTTTCCCATATGCCATACGTCTCATTCCATACTTTATACTCTTCTTGGTGACTTCCCATAGGTTAAGCTCCTTCTCTTCCCAATACGATGATACTGGCCAATAACTATTCTGTCTATAGCCTCGGTAACTTGTTAGTTGCTTGACGAATCGCTCTAGGTATGGTCCTGGGATTTTGAGGCTACTTTTCCCAGCTCAGGTTGGGTCTAATTAGTTTCTAATCCTTGTTTAAACTTCGGTAAATTTCTAAGGCTGATCTTGGCTGTAGGCCTTGATCGCTAGCACAGCTCAGGGTCCTCCGTTTAATATTAGATGCTTTTGAGTCGCTAGAAAAATTGAATCGTATAGCTTCTGTTCCATTAATTCTCAGGGTTTCTCTTCTGTCTGGGAGTTTTAACGGCATATCAATCTCAAATTCCATTTCAATTTGGTCTGTAGCTTCTATCAGTACAACTTCCTTATCTTTAACGGTCAAAGTTTTTGGATCAAAAATACATTCACCATCAGGTCCAATTTCTATACTTACTACTTGGTGAGGTCCCTGTTGATGCGTAAGGTCTTCTAGTTTCGCAATTTTTGGTATATCATTTTGATTGTAGTTACCAAATAATAGTGCTGAAGCTGCTGTGGTAGCTGCGAGGGTTGGCATTATTACCTTACGAATAAGTTTTTTTAGTGCACCCTTACTCCTTTCTTGAGAGAGGTCAGCCTGCATTTCAACAGGACTTTGGAAAATGTCTTTTAAGATTGGTATGTTGGCTACTCGTTCATGTGTTGGTTTACGTGACAGAGAATTCAAAACTGCTGCACCTGTACCGAATCCTAGAGCTATTGAAATAGGCATTTGGTACTCTTGTAACAGCTGAGCCCATTCTTGGGAGACCGCTAGATGGCCCACCCCGAAACCAGCTAAACCGAATACGGTCGGATATACAGACAATTTAGCTAGGTGCCAAATACCGTCGACTATACCTTCGTTTTTTCGCCATTGTCCGGTAGCTCTATTAGTAGGATCGCTATACCACCAATAATAGTCAGGGCCTTCCTCGTACTCAATATTTGTATTTCTGAACACACCTACAGTTGCACCGGCTGTAACGAATAAAAATTTAATATATGAATCCATGGCGATAGGATTGGCGGCGAGTTGTATAGAAAATATATGTATTCCTGCTGCAGACAATAAAGAAACTAATCCACCTGATTCTATTGATATAAGAACATTTTCTAATTTTTGGTCTTTGAATTCAGCATCTTGTAGATTTTTTTGCGTATTGCTCATATTGCTAATAATATCGGTTCGCCGCATACGCTGTCGAGAAAGTAAACTCTAGATATGGCGGTTTACTCAGTTATTGTTCATGTTTCTCCACTTCCAGGTGTTTTAGATCCTTCAGCTGCTGCAGTGATGCGAGCTTTGCCCGCCTTAGGTTTTGATGGAGTATCTAACGCACAAATCGGAAAAATAATCACTTTTGATGTTGAATCAAACAATATAGATAGTGCACGAGCAGAGGTAGATGAAATGTGTCAGCACCTTTTAGCTAACCCTGTCATAGAAATCTATTCAATTGATATTGCACCAGCCAACGAAAGTGTGAGCGCATAAATGTCTCAATCAACTATTGCTATCCCAGTTTTTCCAGGAACAAACTGTGAAGCCGATGTTGCGCATGCAGTAACACTTTTTGGCGGAATCGCAAAAGTTCTCTATCACGATGAAACAAACCTCGAAGGTATCGATGGAGTAATAATCCCAGGGGGATTCGCACACGGCGACTATCTTCGCACCGGAGCTATTGCTCGATTCTCGCCAATAATGCCAGCTATTGAAAAGCTCTCGCAAAAAGGCGTTCCTATTTTAGGTGTTTGTAACGGGTTTCAAATTCTTTGTGAAGCAAAAATGCTTCCAGGTGCCTTGCAAAAAAATGTGGGAATGAAATTTATATGCCAAGAGACTGGGCTCGAAGTTGTATCATCTTCACCTATTACTTCACGGCTCAGCCAAGGAACACGTCTGACAATTCCTATAAACCATTTCGAAGGTAACTACACCTGCGATGATTCGACATACGAAAATCTGGTAAAAAATAACCAAATCGTTTTGCGATATACAGATAATCCAAACGGTTCGCGCGACTCCATTGCAGGAATTTGTAACGAACGACGAAATGTTGTCGGCTTAATGCCACACCCAGAGCGTGCCAGTGAAGAAATTCTAGGAAATTCAGATGGTGCAGAAATGCTACGTTCCTTTATGGACGCAGTAGTAAGTTCCAGAATGGCGTTGCCTGCTTAACAAGGGAGAAAAATGGATACGCAAGCTACAACCGACCTCCGTCCTACTCAACACTTAATGGTAGATGCGTTTCGTAAATATGCCGTAACGGAAGGTGATTTCACACTTAAATCTGGTCGTAAATCTAAATGGTATTGTGTCGGACGCAACCTTACATTTCGCGGGGACTGTATTGAACTTGTCGGTCACGCAATAATCGACGCGCTCAAGGCCAAAGATGAAAAACTTTTGGAATTCGATGCAGTAGGTGGAATAGTGGTTGGCGCAATTCCAGTTGCAATGGCAGTAGCGCAAGTAACAGGAAAAAATGCTTTTGCTGTAAGAAAAGAAGCCAAAGACCATGGTGATGCTTCTAGCTTAATCGCGGGCCCGTTACAGTCTGGACAAAGAGTTTTAATAGTTGAAGACACCGTAACTACGGGTGGTTCACTAATGGAAAGTGTTAGAGCAGTTCAAGATTTTGGATGTGAAATCGTCGCAGTTGCGGCATTGTTAGATCGCGGAGGCGAGATAGCTGGCAAATGTGAAGAGATGGGGCTCACCTTTGTTACAAGCCTTGGAGCACCTGATCTCGGCTTTGAATTTGGTAGTTAGATTATTGAGGAGAATTAATTGACAGCTACAATGGAAAACCAAACTCCACTACATCGTCAACTTGGATTGACTGACGACGAACTCGAAGCAATAACACAAGTATTAGACAGTCGTGCGCCAAACGATCTTGAACTAGCAATGTTTTCTGTCATGTGGTCGGAACACTGTTCTTATAAATCATCGCGCCAATATCTAAAAACTTTTCCAACTCAAGGCGAACATGTACTAGTAGGGCCAGGAGAAGGCGCCGGCGTTATCGACATCGGCGATGATATGGCACTCGCAATTCGAATAGAATCCCATAATCACCCAAGTGCCGTTGAACCATACCAAGGTGCAGCAACAGGGGTTGGTGGAATTATTCGTGATATTTTTTCTATGGGTGCACGCCCAATAGCATGTTTAGATTCGCTTCGCTTTGGGAACTTGGACGATGCTAGAACCAGATATTTAACAGAAGGCGTAGTTAGTGGAATCAGCGGTTATGGAAATGCTGTTGGTGTTCCTACAATTGGTGGAGAAGTTATTTTCGATAAATGCTACAAAGGAAACCCGCTAGTAAATGTTATGGCACTTGGAGTACTGCCAAAATCTCGGCTTACATTAGCTAAAGCGAGTGGGGATGGAAACTTAGCGGTGCTTTTAGGTAGTGCAACTGGGCGTGATGGTATTGGTGGAGCATCAGTGTTAGCTTCAGCAGGTTTTGATGAAACAAGCGAGACTAAACGACCAAGTGTTCAAGTTGGCGATCCATTTACAGAAAAGAAACTAATAGAAGCTTGTTTGGAACTATTAGAATCAGGTTTAGCAGTCGGAGTTCAAGATCTAGGGGCAGCAGGAATCTCTTGTGCTACCTCTGAAACAGCAGCAGCTGGTTCAATGGGTATAGATGTCGATATAGCTAAAATTCATCTGCGTGAGACTGGAATGACTCCAGCTGAAATAATGATTAGTGAGAGCCAAGAAAGAATGTTGGCAATTGTTACTCCACAAAACCTAGATGCAGTTTTAGGATTAGCAAAAAAATGGGAGATTGACGCTTCGGTAATCGGAAAAGTCAACAACTCTCAACGATTTAGAATTTTCAGAGATGGTTTCGATAGTGAAATCTTGGCAGATGTTCCAGTAGGTGCTCTTGGAGATGGGCCAGAATATAATCGGCCAAATATTCGAGATACGCAACTAGATGATAGGCAAAAAGTAGATACAAACAATATATTGGCAGAAAAATTTTCTAACACAAAAAATTTCAACAACGAAACTCTTAAAGTTTTAGCGCAACCAACTATTGCAAGTAAAGCATGGATATATTCTCAATATGACCACCAACTATTTTTACAAACTGTTGTAAAACCTGGCGCAGATGCAAGCCTTATCCGAGTCCATGGAGCAAAAGCAGGCGTTGGAATTACAGTCGACGGTAAAGGGCGCTGGTGTGCTCTTGACCCATATCATGGTGCTGTTGCTATCGCAATAGAAGCAATAGCAAACCTGTCCTGTGTAGGTGTTGTACCAAAAGCTCTTGTAAATAACTTGAATTTTGGAAACCCCGAACATCCAGAAGTAATGAATACTTTTTCTGAAGTTGTACGTGGCACAAGCGATGTTTGTTTGGCTAGTTCAACCCCAGTTGTTGGTGGAAACGTAAGTTTCTATAATGAAAGCAATGGTGTGAACATCGATCCAACTCCAGTATTTGGTGTTGTCGGCACTAGAGAATCAATAGAAGGAAAAATTCCTGGTGTTGCATTCAACGAAGATGATGTACTTGTTCTAGTAGAACCGATGTCAGCAAAATCTAGCGGCTCAGGCCATGTAACACTTGCTGGTAGTGAACTAGCAACAATGTTTGATCTACGTGATGGAATGGCTCCAGTTCTGGATATTAACTCTTCATTAAAAACATGTGATGCGATACGTAAAGTCTCATACGATGGTGTTATTTCTGCCGTTCACGATATTTCTGATGGCGGGCTCGTAACTTGTTTGGCAGAAATGTCTTGTGCAAGTTCAATTGGATTTGATGTGGCAATAGAATCAAACAGTGAAACGACCTTGGCATTATTTGGTGAAGGTCCAGCACGGTTCGTTATCGGCGTGCATCAAGATGACCTTGCAAAGGTGATGAAAGAATTTAGTGATCCTGCGATTAGTGCAACTGTTATTGGTAGAGCGGGTAATGATAGATGCAAGATTGCCCATGATTCAGATCTAGCGGTTGATTTAGAAGTGTCAGAGATAAAAGAAATTTGGTCTAGCGCATTATCGCAAGCAATACATCAATAGATACTTTTATCTACGGAACCACTCGTGATCTTCAGGTGGTGCCATAAAGTCTTCCTTCTCCTTTTTTAACCTGTTATAGATTTCACGTCCAACTACGAATGCGATAATCAAAAATAGGAGTAAGAATATAAGAATATTTCGGACGCTTAACAATGAGGACTTACGAGTTTTACTAGAACGAACCTCTTGATCTGGAGAAACATTAGTTTTAGAACTAACTTTCCCTTCATTTCGGGCTTGTAATTCTTTAAGAGCCCTGGTTAGTGATTCACTTTTTGCTGGTCTTTCAACATTTGGCAGGGTAGGTATTGTTCGTTTTCGTGTGGTTGGTGTTCCCGGTCGTGTAGTTGTTGGTGTTCTTGGTTTTGTTGTTGTAGTCACCGATCTGGGCTGTGTCGTTGTAGTTGCACGAGTTGTTGTCGTCTGTGGTCGTGTAGTTGTTGGTGTCGATGGTTGCGTGGTTGTAGTCTGAGGTTGTGTTGTAGTAGTTGTTGTTGTAGTTGTCGTAGGGGCTTGTGCCAAGTTGTATGTTAAGACATCAACGTTATTTGTAGTGTCGTTAGCAAGCTCTGTAAAAGAAGGGTAGCTATTCGTCTGTACAAATTGTTCTAAATTTCCATCACTTTCAAATGTTGTTGATGCAAGTGTTAATACATAGAACTTCGTAGAACCTTCAACAAAATCTGAATTGGCAGTACCACTGATATAGCTGCTTACAGTTGTTCCTGATGGCCAATTGTAATTATTATCAACAATTTTTATCATGCAAAGAACTAAGTTATAACCGTCAGGTAGTGCTCCTTGTCCGACATCATCACCTCCATAACAATCAAGGTTGGACGATGAAGTACCGTTATAAGTGAACTCACTTGGCATAAATACCAATAATATTTTTTGTGCAACATCCCACGGTCCAATATATGTTGTGTCATTAGGACCTTCATTTTTCCATTCGAGTTCGACATTAACATTTGTCCCACTATTTATTGCGCCTGTAGTGCTAAATGATGAACTGATTGAAGTGTCGGTAACATCCCAAAGGATAGAGTAATCGGAATAGTCCCAGAGGCTGCTTGAACTTGATGTTGTGATTTGGGAACCACCTGCAGAAACGGATGTCGCCTCTAGCTGCACCATAGCATTTTGGGCAGGATTATTTGCAACCTGTCCACTAAGAGTAATTACTAGTGGAGTATTTGCAGATGACCATTCTCCAGTCCATATTTTGCTAGTAAAATCCAAACTTCCAAAAGATGCGCTAGCAGATGTTATGGTTACGTTTTGTTCATATATAATGTCAAAGTTTATTTGATCAATTGTGGTGCCTCTGATGTTGTAAACCATGAATTGAATTTCCCATGGTTTATTTACAACAGGATGATCGTTAATAGACTCTGCTGGTACGCTTTCAATATTTATATTTGCTTGACCTGAAGTTCTAGTAAAGGTTACATCACTAACGTTATTGCTATTTATTGAAGTGAATGTTGAACCACCTTGAAGCCCAGTCCCTACACGGGTTGATTCGCTCATTTCAGAATCTGAGGTAAATAAACCATAAATATTTGTTGATCCGGTAAAATTCCAAGGTGTTTCGACTTGGAATGTTACTTGTGCAGTTTGATTTTGTAACATTTCTTTAGATTCGGTGAAATGACATGTAACTACGGAATAGCTGGAATATGTTGCGTTGATTCCTGGATACTGCGTTGATGCTGGAGATGGAAGAGCGCATTGTATACCTGTTGGGTCAGAATTTACATAGGCGTTGACTGAATAATTTGCTAATCCAAAATTTTGTGGAAGAAATATGCGAAATGATGACTGATGGTCGTCTGAATCTAAGGTGCTATTACCGTTTATACCAGATGGATTTGTTGAAAGGTTAGTTACAAAATAATTTAATGTAGCTATTTCCTTATCTGCTGCATCCCAAACATTGTAGACA
>CAUJDU010000133.1 GCA_963169585.1 Actinomycetota bacterium
GTAAGCCAGCAGCTAAGAAAGCAGCAGCTAAGAAAACTACTGCTAAGAAAACTGCAGCTCGTAAGCCAGCAGCTAAAAAAGCAGCAGCTAAGAAAACTGCAGCTCGTAAGCCAGCAGCTAAAAAAGCTCCAGCTAAGAAAACTGCAGCTCGTAAGCCAGCAGCTCGAAAGACTACTGCGCGGAAAGCTACAAAACGTCGCGCTCGATAATTCGAACCGACTGTTATTTAAGGGCCACCTTCGGGTGGCTCTTTTTAGTTTTTCATTAACTCGCTTAGCTTAAGGTCGTGAATCGTATCTACGTCTAAAGAGTACTGACTTGATTGCAATATTTCAATCGGACTAGCTAGCCTAGATACACTAGATAAGTGTTTTATGAATGAGTTTGCTCCGAAAGAATAACTCAATTTATGTTGAGACTTATGTGCGATAATATTGGTGCCGATACGGTGTCGATCGGGGCACAGGACTATTCTGTCGTATCCTAAACTGCCTATGATTGGCTCAAAACTTATGACATTTGCAAGATCCGCTGCTGAAATGATGATGTTATCAACATGACTTGCTACGGATTGGACAGACTGTTCCAGTGCTCGATTCAATGTATTTGTCGTATAGCAAAATTTTAAGCCCATATTGATAAAAATATCAGCCATATCTTTGCTATTTGAAACTATCAGTATCTCATCTATAAATTTAGACCTTTTGGCAACATCAATAGAGTTCTTAAGACTCTTAACAATAAAATTTTTCCGTTCGAAAAGGGTTAAATCACTAGCAAGACGCGACTTACCGCTTGAAAAAGTCTTTACTGGTATCACCAAAGCACATTTCATTGCCATTATGCTATTGCGAATGCATAAATATTCATCAATCATGTACCGAATTGCTCAAGCAATATTGATGCCTATATATTCATTATTTGTTAAGACAAAAATCGAAGGCGAACATTTTCTTCCCAAGGAGGGCCCTGCGATAATTGTTAGCAATCATATTTCTTTCATAGATCCCTTCGCGATTGGATATCTTTGCCGAAGAAGGAGACGTCAAATTCATTTTCTAGCAAAAAGGGAATTATTTAGTATCCCTTTTGTGGGTTGGTTCATAAAGACTTGCGGCCAAATACCAGTTGAACGTCATACTTCTAAAGCATCTGAATCTCTCATAAATGCAGAGTATGCTTTAAAAGATTCACGTCTCGTTGGAATCTATCCAGAATCAACAATGCCAGAGGACCTTGTGCAGCTTCCAATTAAAACTGGTGCTGTGCGACTAGCAATAAAGACCGGAGTACCTATAATTGTTGTTGGCACTTGGGGGGCACAAGATTTCTGGCGAAAGAATAAATTTCCTAAACCAAGATTCCGTCAGTCCCACTGGGTGATTGTGACAAAACCCTATACTTTGCTAGAGGGTGCAGATGTTGAAGAATCAAGAGAACAGTTGGCAGAAAAAATGAGAGTAGCAACTAGTATTGCTAAAGAAAAGGTGGTTAGTTAAATGAGTATTGCGGTGATAGGTGCAGGCTCCTGGGGTACAACACTATCAATTCTTGCTTCAAATAATACTGATGTAGTTCTCTATACCAGAGACCACGAGCGAGCACAAGAGATGCAGAGTTCTCGAGAAAATATAAAATATTTAGAAGGTATAGAAATACCAAAGAATATCTTCATCACTGCAGCACAAGAAGAAGTGCAACAAGCTAGCCATGTTATATTTGCTGTTCCATCGATTGGTTTTCGTGATTCAATAAAGCAGTTTTCGTTCTTAGACCCTAAAATGCCCTATATCTCAGTCACAAAGGGTCTTGAGCAATCTAGTGATTTAAGGATGAGCCAAGTTATACAAGATGCAGATCCTCGAAAAGAGATGGACTCGATCGCTGTACTGGGAGGGCCAAATCTTGCTCGTGAAATTGCGCAGCTCTATCCAGCAGCAACTTTGGTTGCTAGTTCATCGATTGAATTAGCAAAAGAAGTCCAGTCATTTTTGATGACAAAACAGTTTCGTGTCTACATTTCAAATGACACGATTGGGTGTGAAATAGGTGGAATTGCTAAAAATGTGGTTGCTATTGCTGTTGGAATTGGTGATGGTTTTAATTATGGCGATAATGCAAAAGCTGCAGTAATGACAAGAGCATTAGCTGAAATTACAAGGCTAGGAGTATCGCAAGGAGGTATAAGCTCAACATTCTCTGGATTAGCAGGAGTTGGAGATTTGATGGCTACCTGTGCAAGTTCTTTGTCGAGGAATAGAACGGTTGGCTTCTTATTAGGCCAAGGAAAAACGTTAAATGAAATTAAGGAGATAACTTCAGAAATTGCTGAAGGAGTATTTTCTGCGAACTCATTAAATAGGATCGCACAAATGGCTGGTGTTGAAATGCCTATAGTTTCTGCTGTTACAAAAGTAATAGAAAAGGGTAGTGTATCTCCAAAAGATGTTGAAGACTTAATGACTCGGCCAGCTAGTGCCGAGTTTTAAATGGAGTTCTAATTTGAAAAAACCAATATTTTATCCCGACAATAAAATAGAGAGTGAAATTATCGCTCGAGGAAAAAGTGTATGTGGTATAGATGAGGTTGGGAGAGGCGCATGGGCAGGTCCGTTAGTTCTTGCTGCCGTTGTTCCAGGTGAAGGAACTATTGAAGGGGTTCGTGATTCAAAAAAAATATCAGCAAAAAAGCGAGAAGTCCTTGCCGAACAGATTCGTATGTGGTCCAAAGCAATAGGTATAGGAGTTGTTAGCAACAAAGAGATAGACAAAATAGGGATGTCTCAAGCAATTACTCTTGGGGCTAAAAGGGCAATTACTGAGGTTGAACTAACAGGAATAACAATTGATGAGATCCTACTGGACGGACACTACGATTTTCTAAAGGATTCAAAGAGAGTGGTGAGAACTTTTGTGAAAGGGGACAACATATCTCATGTGATTGCTGCGGCATCGATTGTGGCAAAGGTATATAGAGATACTTGGATGGCCTCTAAAGAGATTGCCAGCCATTATCCCGATTTTGTATTTAAGTCTAACAAAGGCTATCCATCTCCAACCCATAAGCTTGCCTTAAGGAACTTAGGTCCGACGCCTTTACATAGAGTTTCTTGGAATATTTTTGAAGATTCGTTCTCTAATCCAGTCCAGGAAGCGCTAATCTAGACTGTCATGGGACAAGATATTTCTTTCGAAAAAGTAGTCAGTGCAAGCCAATCATCGCATATATATTCATTGAATCGTTCTCTAACTGGAATGGAAATTACTTCTTATTCCGATAGAGACTTTCAGGTAGATAAGAATAGCGGCTCAGATGTTTTGGCTAAACTACTTTTAGATTTAGGTGTTGATTCTGTTTCTATATATTCAAATGTCGTCACTATTAGTTGTGAAAATGAAAAGTTTAAAACCATACAAGGTCGAGTGGAAGAAATTCTGTCTAACCTTTTCCGTTTTTATGGAGACCAAGCTTTGTGGAGCTCAGCTCAAGCAAATTAATTAGCCCTATCTAGTATCTGGGTTTGAGACTCGTTTAGTCTGTTCCTAGTTTGAGATTTTGCTACTTGTAAGACGCTATATAGAGAGTTAAGTTTTCCAGCATTATGAAAATATCTACTCGCTACTTCATCTGGAGAATTTGAATGACCTTTAGCTGTTGCAATCTTTAAAACTTCATCAAAGTTCTCATCAATTTTTTCTAAATCCTCAAATCCTAACTCTGGATGAATTCGTGAACTCTTAATTCGTTCTATGAGAGCAATGTAGACGACTGCATCCTTACGGCTGATCACTTCACTCATGAAATTATGGCTTGGGTCACCTTGAGCTAGGTATATAGCACTTGCTCCTGGGTGGTTCGCTAGAACGGTTTCAGCCTCTTTTGATAAACGTATGCTGTTCATGTTGGCAATCGTGGCTGCAAAAAGTAGCTCCTGGGCAGTAGTAATATCTATATCAGCTTGTGAATAAATTTTAGATACTTTAGTGCCTAGAACTTGTTCAATATTTTTTAGCAGTTGTTTGGCTGTCTGTGAAGTCATTATCATTTGATCGCTTCTAAGCGCGTCTAGAAATGCGATTGTTGGAACGATATATTCAGGTGAACGGGATAGTGATTCAAGAACTTCAAACGTTAATTCCTGGGCGTTGTATCCTTCCCATCTGTGGGCTACATGAATTAATACCGATGCCGTTTCGGGGTAAGTATGTGGGTTGAAGGCATCTTTTAATTGAGTGTATTCTTCAAATACAAATGGTGCATCACTAGTAAATCTGGGATAGCTAGATTCATAAGTTTCTAAAAGTGTTCTCAGGCGTAATGCTAGCCATTGATCCCATTGCTGATTGTATAGACCGTATATTTCGGTTGATATTTCTTCATTGTTGTTTCTTTTTGTATCCTCTTCGTTAATTCGGGCAGAAATTGCTAGGAAACTATCTTTGTCTAGATCTTTTAAGCTAGTTCTATTATTAGTGCCAAATGATATACCCCGTACTCCTTCTAACATTTCGGCAATACCAATAATGTCATTTGGTTCTAAACTCTGGAGTATAAAATCATATTGGTCTTTAGGGACCCTTCTTAACCCAACAAAAAATCCGGCTGAGAATAATTTTATAGTTTCACTCCTGGTTGACGAATCTCTGGCTTGGTAAGTGAATTTATTTGCTATTGAATTAAAAAATGGAGTTATATCATGTCTACCTAGAAAATATTCTCCTAAAATGAGTCCTAGCTTGTAAGGGTCATCATAAAATACTTTAAAAAGTCCCTCTAACATTTCTGTATCGTTCACTATTTTGGAAGTTCTTGGTAGGCTAATCCACAGTAGTGGGCAGTCTAATTCTTTCAATGCGTTTTTAATTGGCTCCGGGAATTCCTTAGTGGATATTGACCTTAACTGGGTTGCCGTTCTACCGGTCAAATCCCTTCGGATTTTATTTCTATGATTTCGGTTTCGTCGCAGTAACGGACCTCTTTGAAATCCTAAGGTATTCAATAGCTCTTCAAAATCGATCTTATCTTCTAAGAACAGGGAAACAGCTGCCCGCTGTTCTTGTGAAGCTTGTGGTGAGATATAAAATGTAGTTTCTTGCATCCGTGCTATTACCTGATCTATTTGTGTCATATCTGATAGTAATAATGTATACATTCTACTAATAATGCACTAATTTGCGCCAAAGCCCGTCTAGCCTGGATATTTATGAAAATTCGGCCTACATCACAGCGCATTATTAAACGTGTGATGTTCCTTAATTCAGTCGATAAGAGCAGCGTTAAATCAGGTTCGATAGCTTTAGGTATTTCTCTTTTCACTGCTTTAGCGGCAGGTATCATTTTGGGTTCAATAACAGATACACTGCTCGAGCTCCCAGGCCTAATTGTGCTTGCACCAGCCGCAATTGGGTTAAGAGGAAATGTTTTTGGAGCATTGGCAAGTCGACTTTCAACGATGGCAAGGTTGGGAGAACTACGATTTTCAAGAAAGATAAATACCAATGTTGGTCAGAATTTACTTGCATCAATTTCACTATCTATTTTTTGTTCATTCGTATTAGCTTTGCTAGCAAAAATTGTTTCTGAAGCTTTTGGAACAGATAAAGCTATATCACTAGCAGATTTTTTTACAATTTCCATTATTGGTGCGATAATCCCAACGTTAATAGTTTTGTTTGTTACCATTTTTTTAGCAAAGATTTGTGTTAAACGTGATTGGGACCTTGACAATATAGCTGCCCCAATAGTTACGGCAACAGGCGATTTAGTGACAATTCCTTCGCTTCTTTTCGCAACTATTTTTATTAAACTTGGGTGGATTAGCACTTTTGTAGGTTTTGTATCAGCGGCAGCTGCTATTGCAATATTCTTGCTAAGTATATTTTCAAAATATATGTTATTGAAACGAATTATTAGAGAGTCAACTCCTGTAATTATTGTTGGAGGACTAATATCAATCTTTGCTGGAATTACTGTACAGGGGAGACTCGAATCCTTGAGTCAATTTACAATTTTTTTAGTCTTAGTACCGCCACTTTTAAGTATCAACGGATCCATAGGTTCAATCTTAAGCGCAAGAATATCAACAAAACTACACTTAGGTACACTTCCTAGCCACAAGATAAGTATTCCAGGTGCAAGTGAAGATTTTGCGATAGCGTATTCTCTTGCTGTCCCAATATTTTTGTTGATAGGTATCTTCGTCTCAGTATTTACTGTCGTTGGACATTTATCAGGTCCCTCGAATATCTTATTAATTCTAGTTTCATTAATAGCGGGACTTATAGCAACAACTTTTTCAAATATTATCGGCTATATTACGGCTATTATCACGTATCGATTTGGTCTTGATCCCGATAATTTCGCTGTACCAACAGTAACTAGTGTTTCTGATCTAATCGGTGCTGTAGTGCTTATGTCAACTATTGGAGTTTTAGTTTTATGAAAATTTATATCAGAATAGATTTCACTGTAAAAAGGAGCAGATGATGGATGAGTCACCAAGAAACTTAAGGACTATGTTGGCTGAAGCTAAAGATCATTCAGAATTGATGGTTGACTTGGCTTATGCGGCACTGTTCTTTAATGACCGTGACATGGCTGAAGAAGTAGATGAGCTGAAATCTGACATGCTGGATCGTATTCATGATATGCGTGAGATTTGCATATTGGCAGCTCGAACTGTTCGCGAGGCAGAACAAATGAGCTCGGTGCTACTTGTTATCAGTGCTATTGAACGAATGAGCGTGGCAGCTGTTGATGTATCTAGGATCGTTACACACAATTTAGGAATCCCACCTGCCTTATTGCATGACCTTGCACATGCTCAAGAGGTGTCACATAGAGTTCGTGTACGAGATGACTCTGCTATTTCTCACAAATCTCTAGAAGATTTAGAACTCCCTACAGAATATTCAATGAGGGTAGTTGCTATTAAGCGAAATAGTGCTTGGATTATTGACCCAGATGGTGTCGAAGTAATTTTGCCCGATGATATTCTTATTTTGCGGGGCTCACCAGATGGGATTGTTGGGGTTCGTGAGCTTTCTGGTGCACCCGCATTTGAAGTCCCTCCATCGATTGAAGACGTAGCTTTAACTGACTTAGATAGAGCTGTTGATGTTCTAGTTGAGATGAAAGATATTTCTGAGGTCGCAGTTGGGCTTGCCTATAGTGCAATTTTATTTTCCGACAGGTCTCTCGCTGCTGAGGTAACACATCTGGAAGATCGTATTGATCAGATGCGCGAGCATCTTGAAATATGGATTTTAAGGGCAGCTTCAGAAGTTGTAGATCCATCGAGCCTTAGAGGGCTATTGCGTTTTGGTGGAGCTGCTGAAGATATTGGTGATGCTGCACAACAGTTAGTTTGGCTAATTGAACGTGATGAAGAACTACATCCCATTTTGCAAATTTCACTTGGAGAAAGTGATGAAGTGGTTGTTCGAATGCCTGTTGCAAATAGAAGCACAATTGCCAATAAGACTATTAGTGAAACCAATCTCGAGATAGAAACTGGTTTCTTTCTTCTTGCTATTCGTCGTTCAGCTAGATATCTGTATAGGCCTAAAGGAAACACCAAAATTTTGCCTGATGATGAACTAATAGCTATTGGTCCGGGTGAAGGACGTGAATATTTAGCAGAGATTTGTGGGTATTCATATTTCCAAGATGAAGAAACAGGGGAGATAGAACTTGTTCTGACTGAAAATCTCTAGTCTCTAGGAGGCCTCCTAAGCTGCGGGGGGAGTCGCTGGGTTGGTTCCTCTAGTTACTTTCCGAGGTACCATATTATATGTCCAGCGGTAACGTTCGCGTCTGCCTTCTTTTCCATCTTTAGTTACTGTCCTATAGTTTTCGACCACGATTCCTGGATAGCCACCTTGTGTTTGCGTTTCTTTTCCAATTGGTAAATTTGGATCATCGCTATATTGAGTTTCCATAGGGATTCGCGCAATTTCCACTGGGCCTTCAAGTTTGACTGTTCGACCTTCTCTGCTTGAATATAGTGCGACGGAGATAGACGATCTTCCCAATGATGTTCTGATAAGTATTCCAGAATTGGAGTCATTCTTGAATGCCATATCGATTGAGCCCCAATTTAACGTAGCCTCTCGCCCCTTCGGATATCGTTCAATATAAATTGTATGAGGTGTGTGAGTTACGTCTTTATACCCGGCTATATATGCAGCATTGAAAAGAGTTGTAGAGAATTGGCTTGCGCCTCCACCAAAGTCTTCAAAGAAACCATCTGCATCTGAATATACTGGTGCTTTGACATAACCATTTTCAGCAGTCCTTTTACCAAGTGTTTGGTTTAGAGAGAAAGTCTCACCTGGTTCAACAATAATGTTATTTACCTGTTCTGCAGCACGAGCAATATTTTTGACTCTCGCTTGACCAGGAGTAAAGTTTGTTGAAAAGGAAGAAACCATTTCAGTAATATTTAGAGATTGTGCCCAAGCAGTATTTCTTTTTGGTTCAAGGTCAATGACCTTTGCCTCAAATGTGTGTAAACCAGATATCCATGATGTTAGTGCAGCGTTGAAATCAATTTGTTTTCCTGCAACACTCGGGATTACGCTGACTCCTGTGGAGCTTACAGAAAAACTTGCATCTTTAGGAGCGAGCTCAACTGCACTAAGTTGATCTCCAATTGCTTGACGAATTTTTTCTGAATCTATTTTTAATTCAAGTGTTTTTCCTTTTGGTGTAATAACGATGGCACTTGCTAATACTTGTGGACTTACATTTATAGAATTTCCACCAGGTGTAGTTATTAGAGTTTCTTTAGAAAACATTTTTTTAAGTATTGAAGCAGTCCTTTGTGCTTCCCTAATTGAAATCTGTGCTTGAACAGATTCAGATCTAAGGATTACTTTATCTCTAGAAAGAGTTGAGATGGCTTTCTTTAAGGCTGTAATTGCTTGCTTTTCAGATACTCCATCTCCAGTTTTGGCAGGTATAACTTCTACATCTATTCCATCTATCACAATTGAAGCATCTGCTCGACCTACAGAAAGTGAATTAACAATATTTTGGATTACTAATTCAAATTTTTCTTTGTTATATTTGATGACGGGTTCTATATCTTTACCGGTGGTGTACCGCATGAAAAGTCCTGGGACAACTTCAAGAGGGTTGTAATTAGATTCGATTGCTTTTGCTTTTTCGATGCTCGTATTTACGTCGTATGTCAAATCTAAATCTTGTGAAGAAATTGATAATTCTTTATCATCAACAGAAAATAAGATTGGTGTATCTAATGCTTTGTTTGCTGCTTTCTCAAGTTTTGATTTAGCAGCTTTTGTTGTTAATCCACCAACATCTACATTGTCTATTGATACACCATATGCAATTTTGTCGCCACGAAAAAATTTATCTGCATAAGCCGCACTGAATATGAGGGCAAAAACTAAAATTCCAGCGATAATGGCATGTTTTTTTTTGAGATTTTTTGTTATGAAATATGGTTTCTTTTCTTTTTTGTTAGGTAACCCTTCAGGAGAGTTACCTGAAAGTAGATTTACTCCATCTTGCTTATCTAGCAGCGTTAAATCAATGGTGACAATATCCTCTTGCACCTCTCTTGAACGAGCGATTTCGATAATGTCGGTTTGGGAATTGAGCACCCCGAAAGGCTAGTTGAGTTACGCAAGTTCTGTCAGATCCAAGCTAGCTATTTAAGAGATTTATCTGGCTTATGTGACTTGCCTGTAATGTCGAGAAGTTACCATCTCAGATGATAGCGTTAAAGCATGACCTGCAAGATTCTGGATTCAGACAGAAATTATGTTGAATTAGACCAAAATCAGTCTCAAATATTGCTTAAAGCTATGGACTCTGATGACAACCCTAGAATCTCTGCCTGTATTGAATGTAACAGTGCGGTTGTTGCTACTGAACCCTTTTCATCCATAATTGATGAATTGAGCACAACATATGTTAACGAAATCGACAAATTGCATGAATTGGCAGATTTAGCTGAGAACTCTATATCTGTACACCTTTATATTTTGGAAGATAACGATTGCGTTCATATTTTGTGGCGAGATCCAATTGCTTATGAGTGGTCCCAAGTAACTGGAGAAAAGCGTTTACATAGTTAGTTCTTAAAAGACGAGAAATCTAGTAGCGAGGTATCCGAAAAATAGTCCTAGAGCTAGACCAGCTAAAACATCACTTAGGTGATGCATGCGAGTATAGAGCCTAGTGTATGCAACAAGTAATCCCAACGGGAAAACGAAGAAGGCAACCATGGGATATCCACTAGACAACATACAAGCCGCACACATAGCTGATACTGCATGCCCTGAAGGGAAGGAGGAGGTTATGGGCATTCTTAAGCCATAAGGTAATTTCTCACCTTTTTTGTATGTTCCTTCACGCTCATGGGGTCTAGATCTTCTAAAAATATATTTTATAGGGCCATTTGTGAGTCCAGATTCTACTGCCATAACAATTATGAATCTGGCAAAATCACGTTCGTCACGAAGTATCACAAAACGAATCACTCCAAGTACAAACCATATCAGTGAATGATCTGCACTATGTGAAAGTCTGAAAAATACTGCATCTAGTTTTGGGGATCTTTTTAGAGTTATATATTTATCGCCAAAGCTATCAATTTTTTTAAGCAACTGGAAGTGTTCCTCCTTTGGCGGGGCATAGTTTCTGATATCCACACCATGAGCACAGTGCAGAAGGGTTGGGTTGAAACTCCCCTTTAGTGCAAGCTGTTTTAACTGCCTGAACAATAGCATTGTTTCTTTGTTTAACTCCTCTTAAAGTGCTCGAAGTTGGAACTGCAATAATGGTGATAGGTTTAGCAAGATAAATTAATTGAACTTTTGCTGGGATGCGACCAAAAACTTCTTGACATAAAAGCGCGTATAAATTGACCCCATTTAGTTTTGATGATTCAGAATTATTTCGTGGAGGACTGCCTGTTTTGTAATCGGTGACAATCAGTTCTCCTGCTTTGTCTAGTTCAAGCCGATCTATTACGCCTCGAACAGTCGTCCCATCGACTTGTGCTTGTAGTTTAACTTCTAGACCAATTGGTTTAATTTCTTTTGGGTCTTCAATTTCAAAATATTTATCTATTAGATCATGTGCTTGAACTTCTAGTTCTTTTCTTTGTAGCTCATCTAGATTTAAGTCGACTAAGTCTGAGATTTGTTCGTACTGAGAAAATGCTGAAACTAAGTCGAGATGACAATTTTGGATTGTGCGTTGTGTGCTCGGGCGATTGAACAATAGTTCTAATGCTCTATGTACAATAGAGCCCTTAGTTGCTGCAATCGACGCAGGGCTTGGTATGCGGTCTATATAGGAAAAACGAAATGCTAAGGGACACGTCATGAACTGCGAAAACGATGATGGAGAAAATGTATCAGGTATGTCCAAGGTCACTATACGAGCTTAACCTTAGTTGAAGAGTGAATCCACAAAGATCGAAATGCTATTTGCGCCAGTGTAGGGCTGCTCTAAAAGTGTAAAATGGCCAGCACCTGCTAATTCTTCTACTCGTGCATCTGAGATATTATTTGCAATTAACTCAGCTCTTTTGGCATCTACAGTTTTAGAAAATTGACCATAAACAATATTCGTAGGGGCTTGTATCGAAGATAATGCCTCAAATACTTTATTCCCTCCACCAGATAAGTAGATATTTTTTTCATCGTCTTTTAAGCACCTAAGAGTTACTCCATCTTCACAATCTTTGAATCCATGAGTACAATAAAGAGCAAGTGCACTTGGATGTAACATACTTAACGGACCTCTAGATGAAAATTTGTTGAAAGCTTCATCTCTTGAAGAAAAAGTATCTCTTCTGTATTCAGCAGAATCGGCAAGCATTTGTCGATCTTTAAGCTCTGTTCCAGGCGGAACTAAAATTGGCTCACAAAGGTAGAGCCCAAGGTATAAATCTTGGTAATTTGCGGCATTTAATATATGTGCACTTGATCCAGATGAGATTCCAACTCCAATAATCTGTTTGGTCTTGCAATAACTAATGATTTCTTGAGAGGCAGACTGGATATCGTTAGCAAATCTAGACCAATTGGTTACATCGCTACGATCAGAATAGCCGTGAGATCGAATATCAATAGCAAAAACATTAAGTCCTCTTAAATGGCAAGATACGCTGGCAAAAGTTAAACCACAAAAGCCGGTTGGGTGGCAAAAAACTAAAACAGGGGAGTCTTTTGTGGCTAATGGAGTTAGATGATGAACTCGGATATTGCCGTCAGATTTTGCATCAAGATAAGGGATCATAATGTGATTCTATCTGTAAGTTGTGAGTAACTTAAATATCTAACGCTCTTTGATGAATTTAAGGAGCTTTTCGAATTCCATTGGGTGTGAATAGAGGAATCCTTGTGCTAAATCGCAACCCAGGTCTTTCAACGATTGTTGGTGTTGTATCGTTTCAACCCCTTCAGCAAGTACTTTGAGATTAAGTCCGTGGGCTAAACCAATAACTGCTGATACGATTTCATTAGAAGCCTTCGTTTTGCCAAGCTCGCTAATAAATGTACGGTCAATTTTTATGATGTCAACTGGAAAGCTTTGTAGATATGCAAGCGAAGAATAGCCTGTACCGAAATCGTCAAGTGCTAATACAAATCCAGCAGATTTGAGTTTTGTTAATGTTTTGCTTGCAGTTTCCGAGTTCTCCATAACCGCAGTTTCTGTAATCTCTATTCCAAACATATTCGATGGCAGGTTTGAGTTGGTGATTCTTTCGGAAAGTAGACGTGTAGTTGCGTTGGTTAAAAATTGTTTGGCACTTAAATTTGTCCAAACTGTAAAATCAAAACCGTTTGAATGTAGTATTCGTACATCTGAAACTACTGTTTCAAATACTCGATCAAAAAGCGCATCTATTAGGCCGCTTTCTTCAGCTAAGTCAATAAACTCATCGGGCTGAATTAGACCGTATTTAGGGTGACGCCAGCGCACTAGGGCTTCAGCACCAATAATCTTCCCAGTTACCAGCTCCACCTCGGGCTGGTAATAAACAACAAGCTGATTTTCTTCGATAGCTTTATTCAAATCCCTTTCTCGCTTTAATTTCTTGTATGCCATAGTTGATCTTGAAACGCTGGCGAATGAGTAGCAGGTGGCTATATTTTCTCTTGATTGTGTCATCGCTGCATGTGCATCATGTAGAAACATATCTGTATCAATTCGATCTTGAGGATTCGATAGGGCAATGCCAACCGATGGTGAAATTAATATCTCTTGCCCATCAATCTCAAATGGGCTTCTAAACAAATCGATGAGATGCAAGGCAATATCGCGAGATTGGTCAGCGTTGCTTATTGATTCTACATATATTGCGAATTCAGAAGAACCAACTCGTGCTATTAGATCTTCGAGTGAAAGTGATGCTTCAAGCCTTTTTGAAACCTTGGTTATGAGCCGGTCTGCAGCATCGTGGCCAAGTGACTCTACAATAAAAGCATATCTACCGACCTCTAAGGCAAAGATACAAGTTGGACGATCCAACCTTGCATTTTTTAATAGTATTGAATTGATTCGATCATGGAAAAGTATCCTATTGGCTAAGCCAGTGGCTGGATCGTGGAGCATCTCATACTTGAGCTGCTCTTCTGCATGTTTCCGATCTGAAATATCTACAAGCATCACTATTGCACGATTGCCGTCAGACATAAGAGACATACTTGCTAAGTACCAGCGATGGAAACCTGCTCTTGTCAACAGTAGATCGATACGAATATTTTGGGAAATGCCATTAAATAGATCTTCAAGGCGTTCTCTTAAATCATATATATAGGAGTTTGATTGTTGGGTGCTTTCGAAAAGCCTGTAGATATTTGTAGAACTCTCATCTATTACTTTTGAATGAAAGACCTCCACTATTGAACGAAAGGCAGAGTTGGCGTGGATTATGGCACCATCTTTTGTGCATATCATCGTTGGAGTAGAAAGTGCATTTAACATATTTGCAGCCAAAGTTTCATTGGTTTTTAATTCCTCGGCGACTGATTCTCTTTTTAATAATGCTGCAATGTGATGTGCGATTGTTTCAGCCCAGGCAAGAGTTTCTTTATCTACAACTATATGATGAGACGTGGCGATAGAAAGTACACCTTTGACTGCTCCATCAATTCTTAAAGGAACGCCAATATAATGATAAAGATCACTAGGTCTTGGATAGCTCGGGCATATTTGATATTTATTAGTTTGTGTATCACTTAGTACGAGTGTTGTTTCTCGTCGTACAACTTCGCCTGCCAAAGTATTTGAAAGTTCTGGAATATCAATTATGGGTTGGCTGTAATCTAAATCAAATGACTGGCTAATAGTTGAAAAATCAACTTTATTGTTTACGTAAGTTTCGATCCCAGCAAATGTGATCGGAAACGAATTTGTAATAATAGAAGCGATATCTTTTAGGATAGGTGCAACTGAAGTTGTATCTAATGCGTCATGGCTTATTTGATGTATCAAGTTAAGGGCATCGAATCGCCAATTTTTCGAGGCAAGTACAGGTGGATCGTCATGAGATGGCCCAAGTTCACATGTCGATATTTCGTCGATACCTAGAAGTAGGCTTTTTGAATTGTTGAGATTATTTATGAAATTTTGATCGTCGCCACGATTTGCCCCCATCGGCTAAACCTCCCCACTTAGGTTAAGTTTCCCACAGGTAATAAACGAATGGAAGGGGTTAAGCTGAAAAAAATAGATACAAAAAAGACTATCTTGTCTTAAATTGTATTATTTATAGGGTTTTTATGTTTAGGAATTGGATTGAATCCACTTTTCCATTTGCTCAGAAGATTCAATACTGGTTATCAAAGAAAAGCGCGGTTTATCTGTTGGATTCATTACAACATGGTACATCCGCTCAGAGTCAACAACGTAACGCATGCCTCTATGTAACGGAAGTTGAACTTCGCTAGTTACATCATCTTTTTTAGTACGCAAAATCATTGCTGCGCCAGGGTTATTTGTGAGCTCGAGCCAAGTTCGAACTACCCAACCAGACCCGACAGGGTTGATTCGATTGTTATCGTCTAGATGAATCTGAGTCAATGCTTGCTCATAGTCCTGAGGATTTAACTTTATGGTTCTTACACGACCATAGTTTGTATTCATCGATTCAACATATTTCTTGATTGTAGGGCAGTGTTGTGCATTCTGCGTCCATACTCCATCTTTGTCTGGCTTGTCATGTTCCCAGAACCCGGCACATTCCATATCACCTAATGCTGAAGCAATTGGTGCAAAGTTTGTGTCACCACCAGATTTCCAATCCATATATTCAAGGTTTATAAATTCTTCTTCTGGAACCTCGAAATCAGCATCTTTAAGGATGGCAAAGCCATTTTCTTTGAGTGAGTCCATATGATAATAATCTTGGCTGTTTACTTTACTTGGGGCACTGTCTACGTAAGTCATGCCACCATTCTACTCTTAAAGCCGATTCTCTCGTAAGCTATAACCGACTTGATTGGAAATAATCCTTAAGGAGTACCTAATTATGGGCATAAACATAGCTGTATTGGTTAAACAAATACCTGATCCAAGTGTTGAAGGTAGCTTGGACTCGAGTTTTCGTTTCAACCGCTCGGGAAAAATTGTTTTAGATGAAGCAGATCTTTATGGGGTTGAAATTGCTTTAAGTCTCGTCGAATCTGCCGGTGAGGGAAAAATTACTGTGATCTCTATGGTGCCAGACGGTGAAACGACAGGAGTTCGTACTGCCTTAGCTATGGGTGCAGACGAAGCGATTGTTATCTCAGATAGTGCATTAGAAAATTCTCATGCATTAGCTACAGCAAAAGTGCTTAATGCGGCCATCGATACTTTGGGTGACATTGATCTGATTATTTCCGGAACTGAATCTAGCGATGGTTATACAGGAACTATACCTGCCCAAATTGGGGGATTAAGGAATATAAGTGCTTTAACTTTTGCAACTTCGGTAGAGGTTAATGGTGATGAAATTCAGATCAGACGGCAAAGTAACGAAGGTATCGATACGCTTAAAGCAAGCTTACCTGCCGTTGTAAGTGTAACTGCAGGTGTCGTTGAGCCTCGCTATCCAAATTTCAAAGGCATCATGGCAGCGAAATCAAAGCCCGTATCGGTTAAAAGTTTAAGCGACCTAGGTGTTGATTTTGAATCTCTTAATATTGACAGTCAGAGTGTCATCAGCATCGATGATGCACCTAACCGCCAAGCTGGTGTAAGGATCGAAGATCCGTCGATTGCAGCAGACAAGATTATTGAATATCTACAAGGAACTGGAGTGCTATAAATGGAAGCTCAAAATATAGATGTTATTTTTGTTGGTGAGATCTCAAATGGTGCGCTAGCGAGCCATACCTTTGAGATTGCTAGCTTGGCACGAAAGCTAGGGAGTTCGATTAAATGTGTGCTTAGTGTTTCAAATTCTAATTCCACATTTGATGTAGACGCAGCCAGCGTACAATTAGGCGAATACGGAGTAAACGAATTACATGGAGTTGATTGCGGCAAAGGGCTCTGTGGCTATGGCCTTGCTGGTTATATAAATAGAATGTGTGAATCCGCCCAGTCAAATTCGAAAGATGTGATCGTAGTTGGTCCTGCAAGTTATCTTGGTCGGGATGTACTTGCTCATTTGAGCGTATTTGCAGATAGAAATGTTTTAGCAAATGCGATTGATATAGATCTAGATTCAGATGGAATAGTCACTACACACATGATTTTTGGGGGATCGAAAGTACTTAAAGCAAAATCAAGTGGTACATCACCACAACTTGTTATTTTGAGGCCTAAGTCTATTTCTGCCCAAGCCGATTCGGCAACTCAATGTAGTGTTGTTAGAGCTCAAGCTGGAGATCTCATTGAAGCTGGGGCCTCTAGCGAAATAATAAATAGTGAGATAACACAAAGCGATGGACCTGCCCTAGATGAAGCAACAATTGTTATCTCTGGAGGTAGAGGTTTAGGCAGCCAGGAAAACTATGAAAAATTAATTGTTGGCTGTGCTAATGAACTGGGAGCGGCAACGGGTGCTTCAAGAGCAATTGTTGATGCAGGATGGGTGCCGTATTCAAAACAGGTAGGCCAGACAGGAAAAACAGTTAAGCCGCAAGTTTATATTGCTTGTGGTATTTCAGGTGCAACTCAACATTTAGTAGGAATGAAAGGTTCAAAGAATATTATTGCGATCAATACTGATGATCAAGCTCCAATATTTTCGGTTGCTGATTTAGGAATTGTTGCTGATGTGAATGTAGTCATGCCAGAGCTAATTGAAAAACTTAAAAATCTAAAAAGCTAGACTAGCTATTTGGATTTATTGAACCTGATCTAAAGGGCGTTACATTTTTGTCAAAACTTTTGGGATTAACATTATCTTCAATTTCTTGATCGATTACTTCTGTATTTTCTTGCATTTCTTGTTCAGCAATATCGATCAGCTGTGGGCTTTCAAGGTTGTGTTCTCTGGGCTGGTAAGAATCAATTATGGAAACAACTTCAATAACTGTAGTCATAATTTTCCAAGGTCTACCGTTAGAAGCAACCTCGACAGTCTCTGGAGTAGCTTGTGAATGAGTGCTTAAGCTCAGAGCTGTTGTTTCGCTAATGTGATGACTGCCAGTAAAGGATTTACCTGAAATAAATACACTCGCACCATTGTGTGTGGCACTTGTTATGTGCCCATCAACTACACGGACGCAAGCGATTGTGGTTTCAATATCTCTTGCTCTGGCATGGTCTCGAATTAATGAAACATAAGTATCAACATCTTCAATTTGTGTTGCTAGTACATCTGCAATGGTGGTTAAAACCGTTGCCCCAATAATTGCTTGGCTACGACTCATTGCATTTACTGCACCTACACAATATACGCTCGAATTTTTACCAAAAGGCCGTGCAATATGCCAAGTTCCCGCATCTTGTCTCGATTGTTGAATGGTAACATCGCTCGTAGTCGGCAACAGCGTGTCACCCAAGATACTTTCAAATAATTCTAGTTGTTCTTCGGCCTCAACCCTTGCAGTTTCTTCCATTGCAATTCTTGTCTGCCATGCTGCTTGTACTTCTTCTTCGTCAGAGAAAGGACGAGCAATTGTGACCCACTGATCAGAAATCCCAGGTTCTAGAGGTCTACCTGTTAACTCGAGTCTCATATCTTGTTCTAGCGTTTCAAGGTTTACAACTGTTTTGAATTTTTTATGTTCAGTCAATTCAGAAAAAAGTTTTGTAATTCTTTCTTTATCATCTGACCTGAAGCTAGATAGCCAGTCAGTTATTGATCCTGAAAATGTTTCTGGATTAATTGAACACCATATTGCAAGACGGTCTGATAGGTAACACTCATTTCTAGATGGATCAAAAAATGCCATACCCATGTCGCCAGCTTTTAATGCCAGCGCTAAGGCTGTTTCTGAACCGCTGGCGTCTGAGGCTGTTTCTTGAGTATTAACTCGTAAGTTTAACAAGGAAATAAACATGTCAATTGTGGAAATATCTTCACTTGTAAGACCCTGAATGTTATCGGGGATAATTACGATCTCTACATGAGTAGTTTCGTCTTTAGATACGGTCCTTGCCACTGAAGGCGAGAGTGAGAAGATTTCTGTTTTATCTGTTGTGCTGGCCAATATTTCACAATTGGTAGAATATGTTTTCCGTACACATGCATATTTCGTAATTTCTAGATCAACTAACGCATTACAAATATACAAAAATGGATCATCTTGAGATTTTGAGAATCCAGAAATTAGGTTTGTTAATGATCCTTCGCTATCAGTATGTAACGAACGCAGTAAAACAACGTTTACCATATCTTCGTCGATGATGATTTCTTTAGAAACTGCAACTAATTCGATAGTTTCATTTGGTAGATGAAAAGCAACTGTTCTAGATGCTGAGCCGATTCGTACACCTGGATCTAAAAATCTCGATAGGGGACCGCCTTCAATATATTCTCTTTGGGTCTTTAGCAGTCGGGTTGCACCGAGGTTTGCAAGTATGACCCGCTCGTTTGAATCAATAACTAATATTGAAGTTGGCAGGGCATGCAAAACACCACGTTCGATAGAGCTCTGTAATTTTTCAGACACAAACATCCTCCATCCGTGGGGTTAAACAAAACCAGTTTAGTTCACACGGGGTTGGACCGTTCAAAAAGGGCAATGTTAAATTGCGGTTTGTTAGGTTCAAC
>CAUJDU010000134.1 GCA_963169585.1 Actinomycetota bacterium
ATCTTTCTGCCATATTCAACAGATTTATCCCTATGTACAATCGATGAAAATGCATCGACTACAACCCCATTAAGTAAGATATCAACCTTAACTAAGTTCGACTGCTTAAAACCAGACTGCTCATAGTCAAGCGATGCATAACCTTTTGTTCTTGATTTCATTGCATCAAAAAAGTCCATAACGACTTCAGCCAACGGAATCTCATACTTGAGTTCCACGCGTTCTGTGGAGAGATATTCCATATTTATTAACTCACCACGGCGTTCTTGACTTAGCTCCATAAGAGTTCCAACATATTCTTTTGGAGTCAATAAGGTAACTTTAACGAAAGGCTCTTCTATGAAATCAATTGCATCAGGTGTAGGCATTTGAGAAGGTGCTTCGATTTCGCTACGGGTACCATCTTTTAAATTTACAAAATAAATAACATTCGGGGCAGTTGCAACCAAAGCTAAGTTATATTCACGCTCTAGGCGCTCACGAATAATCTCCATGTGTAATAGGCCTAAAAATCCACAACGAAAGCCGAAACCTAAAGCCCCTGAAGTTTCAGGTTCGAAAGTATAGCTAGCGTCGTTTAGTTTAAGTTTTTCTAGGGCTTCACGTAGATTGCCAAAGTCGTCTCCATCCACTGGATAAAGTCCACAAAAAACCATTGGGACTGGATCCAAATATCCTTCTAACGGCTGAGCTGGATCTGAGGCCAAAGTGACAGTTTCACCAGACTTAGCCTGTCCAACATCTTTAATCCCAGCAATCAAATACCCAACTTCACCCGGACCTAATTGAGACACTGGGGTTGGAGCAGGCCGGCGTATACCTAGTTCTTCTATTTCATGCTTTGTATTTTGATGTATAAATTGTACCTTAGAATTTGAATCTAGAGTTCCATTCATTACACGTATTGATGAAATCACACCTCGATATTGGTCGTAGTACGAATCGAACATTAACGCTTGAAGTTTTTCGTTTGAATCACCACCAGGTTGCGGGATTCTTTCTATAACAGCATCTAAAAGATCGGCAACACCTTCTCCTGTTTTTGCACTTATTTTAAGAATTTCATTTGTCGGGATACCCAAGACTTTTTCTATTTCTCCAGCAACCCTATCTGGATCAGCAGCAGGTAAATCGATTTTATTCATTGCTGCGACTATCTCTAAATCATTTTCCAAGGCCAAAAAACAATTTGCTAACGTTTGAGCTTCAATTCCTTGGCTGGCATCAACAAGCAATATTGCACCTTCGCAAGCAGCTAGAGATCTCGAAACTTCATAACCAAAATCTACGTGTCCGGGAGTATCTATTAGCTGGATTTCAAAACCCTTATAGCTCAATCTCACATTTTGTGCTTTTATTGTGATACCACGTTCTCTTTCAATATCCATTGAGTCTAAGTATTGAGAACGCATGTTTCTAGGGTCTACTGCCCCACATAGCTCCAGGAATCTATCTGCTAATGTCGACTTGCCATGGTCAATATGAGCCACAATACAGACGTTTCTAAGTTTCGATTGATCTATCATTTCCCTAGTAATTTAGCGTCAAGGTGAGAAAAACTAGCAAAGCTGCTAAACTTATTTGTTCGAAACACACAGAAATTAACTTTTCTCACCAGGAGTAATAGTGGCAAATATTAAGAGTCAAAAGCAAAGAGTAATAACTAACGAGAAAGCTCGAGTTCGTAATGCTGACGTAAGATCAGAACTTAAGACTCTACAAAAATCAGCAGCAACTGCTGTGGCTGAAAAATCGAAAGATGCCCCGAAGAAAGTTTCTCTTGCGCAATCAAAACTTGCTAGTGCAGCATCAAAAGGCCGTATTCATAAAAAAACAGCAGCTAGAAAAACTTCTCGCCTAATGAAAAAAGCAGCTAACTAGTAGCTGCTTTTCTTTTAATATTTTTAACCTTAAGCAGGTAATGGTAACCGCTCAATCGTTATGTTAATGCTCTTTGGCATTTTCGCTATATTGTCCGTCATTGAAGGATCAAGCCTAATCATAGAATCTGTTTTCAACTGAGCCTGAGTATCGAAAGTGATCTGGTTACCTGGTATAGATTCACCTAGTTGTACTGTAATTGAAAATGTTCCATTAAGGCCCGAACCACCAAATGAAAGTGTTCCAGGGATTAGATACGTCTGACCATTATAAGTAAAAGATACATCTGTTAAATTGCATCTAGAATCACAGGGGATTGAAACGCCTTTTCTGTCTGTCATGGTAGAAGTATTCTTCACGTTAAAGTTGACAACCTGAGTACCATTTTGGCCTTCTTCAACCGTTAAAGAACTTGGTGCACTAACTGAAATCTTTGGTTGAACATATACATACTGACATGCAACATTTGTATCTATTGAATTAATGATTTGATCTAACACTTTAGCCAAATCAGCTTCAAAGTCTTCTGCTTTTGACCAGTTAGCTGGACCAAAGACTTCATTCATTGCAGTATCCGCTGAGGCATTTATCAATATTCCACGTACTGCCATTTTAGGCTGACCATTGCCATTTCGTAGATCAGTTACAGTTTTTGAGGCGTATACTCTTCCTGCTGCATCACTATAGCCAGTTAAATCTCCTGCCTCGAAAACTCTATTTGTGCCATTGTGTACGTTTGGTGCACCGTCAGTAAGCATCAGAGCTAAATCGATATGTTTTCCAGGAGCTGGATTATTATAACCTGTTGTAGTCGCTAAGTTTTCTACTTGGACTAAAGCATCATCCCAGTTAGTCATCGTGTAAACGCCACTAGTTGGATAACCTGCATTATATCCTCTAGCTATGGCGTATGCTGTTGTGTTTCCGTTCATGGAAAGATCATTTGATCCATCTGCGTAGGTAGAAAAGAAAATATTATTTACAGCTGTTTTCATTGCTGTTAACGAAGTTGAAGAGTTTACCTTTGTAATTATCTCATTTGATGTTGTTTTATCATTCTGAATAATTGATCTTGAACCAAAGCCCCAAAGTAAGACGTCTAGTTCACCATCGCGAGAGATCAAGATACTAGATAAGTCTTCAACAAACTTATTTACACTCTTTTTGTATTCTGCTGGGTTCGTTGATACTCCAGATACTGATCCAGAACGGTCAATCATTACCGCAAGAGTTAATTTTGGCTTTTCGCAGTCGAGAGTAATGTCTGGATTTACAGATGAATTATTAGTTGTTAACTTAAAGCTTGCCTTAGGTGTAGTTGGTTTTTGTGCACTACTTGAGCTTGATGTAAAGACAGTAGTCACACCAACAGCCAAAATTGTTAACCCTAAAAAGGCCATCATAAGATGGTGTCGCGTAAATTTACGAGGCGGTAGATTATCTTCCATAACGGAGCTCATTGAACTCTCCCTTTGGTGAATGAAGCGTCTCCACGCGCATTCCTGGGCTTATATACAAATTATAGCTTATAAAGCGAATAAAGCGAAATAGATAGTTTTTGTAACGTGTGTATTTTTGTTTATTTCACAAGTACAAATTTTCATTAAAAGTCGCAACTACTTTTGTATTCTCTTGTTTTGTTCTATCGCTGCAAACTTGGCACATAGAAATTATCCCAAGTTCAATTGCGATCTCAGGATCGATAGCATTCGCACCTTTAGACATAACATCAATAGCACATAAAATCTCTAGTGCACTTATTATTGCATCACTGCCTAGCCTTTTTGACTGTTCCCAACTCATCCTTGCAGCATAAGGATTTCCCTTACTTCCCAGCGCAACAAAAGCATCATTTTGGTTTCGAATATCTTTGTCATCTAACAAAGCTAACTTTCTAAAATGGCTACCTAGAAGTGCAACTATTTGGAGTGGATGCATAGGTTTCGCATTTTGAGCAGATGTAGAATTTAACATTCGAGAACAAATTTCTAAAGCCTGTGAAATTTCACCTTCTACAATTTTGTTAGCTAATTCATAAAAAGCGACATTACCTGTTTCCCCTAAATAATCGCCGATTTCTTCAAAGCTCAATTTTGAACCTTCATCATAGATGTTTGATACACGGTCAATAAAAGCTGTGATTTTTGATCCATCTTCCCCGTAATGTTTAAATATTTCTTCACGAACACCTGGCTCAAAACTGATTTTCTTTTCCAGAGTCAGCCTTTTGAAAAGATCACTTGTCGACTCTCTAGCTGACCCTACTTGTGTAACTATGGGCTTCCAGGCTTTTGTTAATGTTGGAGAAATTCTTCCCCCACCTTGAACAGCAACAAGAAAAGATGAAGGTGTAGGGCTTTTTAAATATTCAATTAGTGAAGAAAGCTCGTCAGTGCTTGCTGCACCGATATCTCGCAAAACGACAACGCGCATAGGAGTTAGAAAAGGAGGACTCAAAAGCGCATTTACAGTATTTTCTATTACTTGGATTCGTAAGTCTTCGCTATCAGCATCCGCTAGATCAAAATTATCTACACACAAAGACTTATCGTTGTCGCCAACAATTTTATTGATGACACCAGCCATGTCATTAGACCGAGAACTTGGATCATCTCCGATTACGTAATAAACCTGTGAGTCGGCCATAGACAACGTGCTCTTTCGAACTATTATTTATATTCCTTATATACCTAGTGTAGGCGAAAACTACTATTGCAGTTAATGTCCAGCCAAACCAATAGCCAGCTTGAGAGCCTCCTATTTTTGCGATCATATTAATAGTCTTACACCCCAACTCAATAGGTAAAACTGCCAATCGAGAAATCGTAGATTCGGGTCCCAGGAAAGCCAATACAGACACTACGAACATACCCACTGTGGTTAAAGGTTCAGCAACACCGACAGCTATTACTGAAGCCCACCAACGAACAGGGACAACAAAACCAAATACCACCCACAACACTGGCTGAACACAGATAGTTGCTGCAAGCGTATTTCGAATGATTTCAGATTTACATAAATTCTCTAACTTAGGGGCGACAAAAAATAGGCCACCAGCTGCACAAAATGAAAGCCAAAATCCAACTCTATATATTAAGAAAGGATCAATTATTGCACATCCAATTAATGTAAAAACGAAAACTCTTATTTTAGAAATCCCATAACCATTTAGAATTAATACACTAGGAATA
>CAUJDU010000135.1 GCA_963169585.1 Actinomycetota bacterium
AGCCTTCGATTAATAGCTAATTCACTGTCATCTTTCCTTTGACGAACTTCCCCACCACAGACATCACATGTCCAAGGATTTTTTGGTGGATTATCTATATGGTAATTACTCCCGCATTCGATACACACTCTTCGACCTGTCAACCTATTCAGGACTACTTCACGTTTAATCTCCATATTTATTGCACAATGTAACGGGGCATCCAAGTTTTCTAAAAGTTTTTCTAACGCATACGCTTGCGTTTGAGTCCTGGGAAAACCATCAAGAACAAAACCTTTACTCAACAATTCTGGAGTAGTTTCAAACTTCTCTGTCACAACACGAATCACAGTTTCATCTGGAACTAATTCACCTTGGTCTATAAAAGAACGAGCCTCTTTACCAGCAGGAGTATTCTGTTTAATAGCAGCACGAAAAATATCTCCCGTAGAAAGATGCTCTAGATTCCTACGTGCAAGTAGAAGTTGAGCTTGCGTTCCTTTACCCGCGCCCTGTTTACCAAAGAGAATAATACGTGGTGATGCATTCATATATCTAGATAAAACTATAGGCGTTTAGTTGCTAAAAGTCAGGTCGGATCACTAGCTTTTGCGAGCTAGCGTGAGCACTATTTACTTAAGAAACCTTCATAATTACGCAATGACATTTGCGAATCAATCTGTTTCATTGTCTCGAGAGCAACACCAACAAGGATGAGCATAGAAACACCACCGAAAGGGAATTGTGTAATATTCCAGACAATAACAACCGCTATTGGCAAACCAGCAATTGCCGCAATAGTCATAGCACCTGGCAAGGTAATTCTATTCACAACTCGAGTTAAATAACGCTCAGTTTCAGGACCTGGCTTAATACCTGGGATATATCCACCTTGCTTTCGAATAATGTCTGCTTGTTGGGCTGGGTTAAAGGCTATATATGTATAGAAATAAGCAAAGGCCATAATCAGAATAACTTCAGCTAATAGATACCACCAAGATTGACCGTTGATTAGATTCTTGTCAACAAATTTACGCAAAGCTTCATTATTTGCCAAACCTGCAAGTAACGCTGGGAATAGCAAAAGTGACTGTGCAAAAATTACAGGCACAACACCTGCTGTATTAACTTTGATCGGGATATAAGTACTTTGTCCACCCATCATTTTTCGACCCACAACTCGCTTAGCGAATTGAACTGGAATTCGCCGTTGACCAGATTCGATGAACACAACACCAGCAATCATGATCAATCCCATTACTGAAATTACTGCAAACTTACCTTGACCACCTTGTGTCCAAACTGCAGCAAATTGAAATGGTACAGAACTAGCAACCGAAGCGAAAATAAGAATAGACATTCCATTTCCAATACCTTTTTGGGTGATCAATTCACCAAGCCACATCAAAAGGGCTGTTCCAGCTACAAGCGTTAAAATCATGAATAAAAACTTTGGTGTATTCATGCCAGAAACTAAAAACGACTGGACTGTCTGGTCGTTTGATTGTTGAAAACTTTGTCCGTAAAGTTGGCCTTGATTTAATTGGTACACCAGTACGCTAGATTGAAGAAGTGCTAACAACATTGTCATGTATCTTGTTGTTTGAGTTTTCTTCTTTTCTCCTTCAGCTCCTTCTTCCGACCATGATTTTATCTTCGGAATAATTTCTCCCAAGAGCTGCATGATAATGCTAGCTGTAATATAAGGCATGATTCCTAAAGCAAATACAGCCAAGTTTCGAAGACCTCCACCAGCGAGCAAAGCAAAATAGTTAAGAAGCCCTCCACCTTGGTCTGAAAATATATCGTTATTTCCTAAAGTATCTTGAACAGTCCCATGATCTACGTATGGCAATATGATAAATGATCCGACTCTATAAATAACAATAACTAGTAGGGTAAATAGAATCTTTTTTCGAAGATCTTCGATCCTAAACATTAACGATAGACGGTCTAGCACTTACATTCCTCCAAATATATGTACGTCAGAAGCTGTCGGTTTATTTTCATTATTTTTAGCGACTAACGAAACGCTATTTATACTAGTGGAGAATTGACACTAAATTGCCCATTATGACGATAAGTTTAAAGACTTTTTATGATCAAACCTGACGCCCCAAAAGATCTGCCCCAAATCGTGCTATTTCTTTATTTAGATCTAATCTTTGGGTTTTTATCTCATCACCAGTATCAACCAGCTCTAAAGGTACGATCCACATTATTTCAAATTCATTCTTATCAACGTCGTGTCCATATACACTTTTAGTAACACCATGGTCAGAGGCACCAATAAAGTGGCCGAGGTCACGAAGTTTCTTTTCAAATTTTACTAAATCTGAGAGTGTTTCAACTTGCCAAGCTAAATGGTATAAGCCAACAGCAGCACCCCGTGGAAGGATGGGTGCTTGATCCCCAAGTGAAAAAAGCCCCAGATCATGATCGTTAAGAGAATTTTTTGCCTTTAAAAAAACAGCACCAGGCATCTCCAGGATTGGTTCCATTTCAAAAACATCTTTATAGAACTGTGCAGCATGATGTGCATCACGTACATAAAGAACCGCATGGTTCAACCTAGCTATTGCCATACTTGTAACCAACAAAGTGATCGAATTTATATTCCACTTCAAACACTAACAAAAAACCAGAATGTCTAGTTTGACCGAAAAGGAGGGTCGGACCCTCTAGAAATTTGTACATCTTCAATATCTACAAACATACACAAAAAAGCAACCAGGATTTTTGTGATATTGAGATTTACTAGTTGAAACTAGTAAATCGAACTCAGAAAAAAATACTGGTTGCTTCTTTTACTTTTAGTGGTTTGTGTGTTGATTTCCTTGGACAGGTCGACGTTTATCGCCCCACGGGAGAGGAACAACTTCGCAGGTCCCACCAGCTGCTTCGATAGCTAATTTTGCACTTGCAGAAAAAGCATGCGCTTTTACATTCATTGCTTTTTCAATTTTTCCTCGACCAAGAACTTTAACAAAACCTTGTTTCTTCAAAATACCAGCAGTCCGCATTTTTCCTGGATCTACATTATCCCCTGAGTTAAATGCTTCATTTAGCGTATCTAAGTTAAGAGATAGATATGCAACACGGAATGGGTTATTGAAACCTTTTGCTTTTGGTGAACGACGGTATGTTGGCACTTGCCCACCTTCGAAACCAGCGAATACGGTATTTCTGGCATGCTGTCCTTTACTACCTCTTCCAGCAGTTTTTCCGCCTTTTCCAGAGATACCTCTACCAACACGTTTTTTAGCGTGCTTCTCACCTTGCGCTGGAGCTAAATCATGAACTTTAATCATTATTGTTCCTTTACCGACGCATCGCTAGCATCTTTAACTACTACTAGGTGTCGAACACCATGTATCATTCCACGAACGACTTTATTATCTTCATGAACACGTGAACGGCCAATTTTTCCGAGGCCAAGTGCGCGTATGGCACCTCTAGCTTTTGGTTTTTGCCCGATTGTGCTCTTGATTTGAGTTACTACGATTTGAGCCATTTAGCCCACCACCTCTGCGGTTTCTTTTACGATATCTTTTCTAGAACGTTGTGTTTCTTTGTAAGCTGCGTACATTCCTTTTGTTGTTACTTCTTCAGGAGACTTTCCTCTAAGTCGGGCAACATCTTCTGGTCGCTTCAATGTTTTCAAGCCATTTATTGTTGCGTAGCTTACGTTAATTGCATTCGCTGATCCGAGAGATTTAGCAAGGATGTCTTTTATACCTGCAGCCTCAAGAATTGTACGTACAGCACCACCTGCGATAACACCAGTACCAGGTGCTGCTGGTTTTAACATAACTCGTGCAGCATCATGGATACCAACATTTAGGTGGGTAACAGAACCTCCAGCTAAAGCTACAGAAAAGACATTTCGTTTTGCCTCTTCAATACCTTTTTGGATTGCTGCTGGAACTTCTTTCGCTTTCCCATATCCAAGGCCAACATTTCCGTTTCCATCTCCAACTACTACAAGAGCAGTGAAAGCGAACCGGCGTCCACCTTTCACAACCTTTGCGACACGGTTAATCGCAATTACTCGCTCTTCGAGACCATGTGGGTCACGAGGAGCTTCATTTCGGTTGTTATCGCGATTGTCACGTCCGCCTGATCGTCCGCCTTTTTTAGATCCGACTTCTTTATCAGCGTTAGCATTTGGTGTTGTTGCGTCTGTCATTTTACTCGTCTTTCTAAAACTCGATGCCTTCTTCGCGGGCTGCATCAGCGATTGCTGCCACTCGACCGTGATATTTATATCCACCTCGGTCAAAAACTACTTTGGAAACACCTTTTTCTTTTGCACGTCGAGCAACAGTTGTTCCAACTTTCTTTGCTGCTTCTACATTGCTTGTTGCACCAGCAAATCCTTTTTCGTTTGTTGAAGCACTAGCCAAAGTTAAGCCATTTATGTCATCAATTACTTGAGCAACAATGTGTTTGTTTGACCTGAATACCGCCAAGCGAGGTCGTTGGGGAGAACCGCTTACTTTGCGTCGAACACGAATATGTCTACGTGTTCTCGCATTCTTCGATGTCTTTAACATTTCTTACCTTTCAGGAGGCCAGGCCTCCTTCTACTACTTAGCTGACTTTCCAGCCTTTCGACGAACGTGTTCGCCTTCGTATCGAATACCTTTACCTTTATAAGGTTCAGGTTTGCGAAGTTTACGGATATTTGCAGCTACTTGACCTACAAGTTGCTTATCTATTCCACTTACTTCAATTCTTGTTTGCGTTGGTGTAACGAATGTAATTCCTTCAGGAGCTTCAAACACAACAGGGTGAGAAAATCCGAGCGCCATATCAAGCTTGGAAGTTCCTTGAGCAGCAGCACGGTATCCAACACCAACTATTTCTAAAGCTTTTGTATATCCTTTGGATACACCTTCGATATTATTTGCTATTAGCTGACGCGTAAGGCCATGAAGAGCTTTGCTTTGGCGCTCTTCATTTTCGCGAGTTACAACTACAGTTTCATCTTCGATTACTACTTTGATGACATCAGGAATTTCGCTTGATAGTTCACCTTTAGGACCTTTAACCTTACAAGTTGAACCAGAAACAGAAACTTCTACGCCTTTTTCAAAGGGAATTGGTTTCAGACCTATTCTTGACATTTTTTACCACACCTCGCAGAGTATTTCGCCGCCTACGCGACCAGCTCGGGCTTCGCGATCAGTGATCACGCCTTTGCTTGTTGAAAGGATTGCTATTCCCATTCCACCAAGCACTCGAGGTGCCTGGTTAGCTGGAGTGTATACACGCAATCCAGGTTTTGAGATCCTTTGAATACCTGTAATTACTCGTTCTCGTTTAGGAGAATATTTCATTCCAATAGTCAAAGTTTTATATGCTTTTCCTTCTTCTTGGGTTACTTCGTATTCTTCGATATAACCTTCGCGTAGAAGAATTTTTGCTACAGCTTCTTTAAGTTTTGAAGAAGGCATTGCAACACTATCGTGCATAGCAACATTTGCATTTCTAATTCGGGTAAGCATGTCTGCAATCGGGTCAGTTATTTTCATTTCAAACTCTCCTTACCACGACGACTTAGTAACACCAGGGAGTTCCCCATTATGTGCCAATTTACGGAAACAGATCCTGCACAAACCAAACTTGCGCAGTACGGATCGTGCGCGGCCACATTTGCGACATCGCGTATATCCTCGAACCTTAAATTTTGGTTCTTTTTGCTGTTTATTTACTAGAGCTTTCTTTGCCATGTATCCTCTTATCCTTGCTCAGGTTTACGGAACGGAAATCCGAGAGCTTCTAGAAGCGCTCGACCGTGGTCGTCCTGGTTGGCAGATGTACAAATAGTGATGTCCATACCTCTTGTGGTGTCAACATCGTCGTAACTTATTTCTGGGAAAATCAATTGTTCATTGATTCCGAAAGTGTAATTACCTCTTCTGTCGAAACTCTTTGGGTTTAACCCACGGAAGTCTCTAATTCTTGGAATAGACAAAGTAACTAAACGATCATAAAACTCCCACATTTGATCGCCCCGAAGTGTTACCTTTGCCCCAATAGCTTGACCTTCACGAAGTTTGAAACCAGCAATAGATTTCTTAGCTCTTGTGATTGTTGCTTTTTGACCCGAAAGTGCTGTCAAGTCTTTGACTGCCCCTTCAATCAAGTTACCCTGTTGAGTAGCTCGACCAACTCCAGAGTTGATAACAATTTTCTTTAGCGTTGGAACTTGATGGATGTTCTTAAGTTTCAAAGCACTTTGAAGAGAATTGCGTATTTCGCTGTTGTATTTTTCTTTAAGTCGAGGTGCCATTAAATAACGCTCCCTGTCTTTCTGGAGAAACGAACTTTTTTACGTTTCCCATCTACTTGCTCGATGCGAACTCCTACACGAGTAGCTTGACCATCTGCATCGATAAGCATGACATTAGAAACATGAATTGGCATATCTTTATCGATGATTCCTGCTTGCATCGTTGAACGTACTTGCTTTTGATGCTTCTTTACAATATTTGCACCTTCTACAAGGACCATATTCTTAGAAGGATAAGTTCTAAGAACTTCGCCTTCTTTTCCTTTGTTTTTCCCTGAGATTACGCGAACGCGGTCGCCCTTTTTAATTTTCATTACAAGACCTCCGGTGCTAACGAAATAATTCTCATAAATTTCTTGTCACGAAGTTCACGTCCAACTGGACCAAAGATACGTGTTCCACGAGGTGAACGGTCATCTTTAATTACGACGCAAGCATTTTCATCGAAACGAATGTAGCTTCCATCTGGTCGGCGTGTTTCTTTTTTAGTTCGGACAACAACGCATTTAACGATCTCGCCCTTTTTAACTTGGCCACCTGGTTGTGCGTCTTTAACGGTCGCTACAAAAATGTCACCTAGACGTGCGTAACGACGACGTGTTCCACCTAGAACTTTGATGCACAAAACTTCTCGTGCTCCAGTGTTGTCGGCGACTTTTAGTCGACTTTCTTGTTGTATCATTTTGGCCTACTTTGCCTTCTCGAGAATTTCGACAAGTCTCCAACGTTTTGTTGCACTTATCGGCCGAGTTTCGCTGACTCGCACTCGGTCACCAACTCCGGCTTCATTATTCTCGTCGTGTACGTATAGTTTCTTAGATTTCATAATCAGTTTTCGATACTGCTGATGTGGCTTTCGATACGTAATTGTTACAACAACAGTTTTATCCATTGCATCTGAAGTAACAATTCCTTCACGAAATTTACGGCTAGCGCGTACTTGCGGTTGGGTTTCTGTACTCATTAGTTATCCTTCTTTTCGCCAGCAGATGCAGTTAAGTTGCGTTCTGTAAGAACAGTTTCAACACGTGCAATATCCTTTTTCAATGCAGGAATTAAATTGTGCTTCTCAAGTGAACTAGTAGCATTTTGGAAACGTAAGTTGAACAATTCTTCCTTGAGATCCAAAAACTTAGTGACGAGTTCTGCATCATTTAATTGACGGTATTGACTAGCAAACATTATTCACCCTCCTCACGAACAATGAAACGAGACTTCATTGGAAGTTTATGAATTGCAAGGCGCATGGCCTCTCTGGCAACCTCTTCACTTACACCTGAGAGCTCAAAAATTACTCGTCCTGGTTTAACAACAGCAACCCAACCTTCAACTCCACCTTTACCTTTACCCATTCGAGTTTCAGCAGGTTTATGTGTGATTGGCTTGTCAGGAAAAACATTGATCCATACTTTTCCACCACGCTTAATGTATCTAGTCATAGCGATACGAGCAGCTTCAATCTGTCGGTTACTTACGTATGCCGGAGCAAGCGCTTGAATTCCATAGTCGCCGAAATTAAGAGACGTGCCACCTTTGGCAAGTCCTTGCATTCTTCCGCGCATTTGCTTGCGGTACTTCGTTTTACGAGGCATCAACATTTGATTTAATCCTCCCCGCCGCGGAAGTGGGGAGTTTCATGTCCACCCTTTGCCGTTCGACGTTCGATTTCTTCTTCTTCTTCCAATAGTTTTTCTAATTCTGGATCTGCTTCACCTAAGAGTGCTTTATTTTGTGTTTCATCAACTTCTAATTCGGCAATCTTTTCTGCTGGAATTTCTTCAGCTGATTCTTTGCGTCGTTTTCCTCCACCAGAAGATACAACACGAGGAGTCGAAGTAGGTTCAGTTGCTCCACCAGATGTTTCACCTGTTGCCATTGCAGCTTCACGCGAGATTTTGTCATCTGCGGCTGCTTTATAAGGAACTATGTCGCCTTTGTAAAGCCAAACTTTTACACCAATGCGACCAGAAACAGTTTTCGCAGAAACTTCACCGTAATCGATATCTGCTTTTAGGGTATGCAAAGGAACACGACCTTCTCGATACCATTCACGTCGTGCCATTTCTGCTCCACCTAAACGTCCCGAGCATTGGATTTTAATTCCAAGCGCTCCAGCTTTAAGTGCAGTTTGAACAGCACGTTTCATTGCACGACGAAATGAAACTCGTCCAGCAAGTTGATCTGCAACACCTTGAGCTAACAACATTGCGTCTAGTTCAGGTGTTTTGATTTCTTGTACATTCAATGCAGCTTTTGGATTTCGGGTAATTTGAAGAAGCTTCTTTCTGTGCTTTTCAATTTCAGATCCTTTACGACCGATGACAATTCCTGGTCGTGCAGTATAGATATCTACACGTACACGATCGCCGGTTCTTTCAATCTCGATACGGCTTAATGCAGCATGCTCTAAAGCATCAGTTAAGTATTCTCGGATTTTGTTATCTTGAACTATGTTCTCTGTATATTCACGACCACTAGCAATCCAACGTGACTTCCAGTCTGTTGAAACTCCTAAGCGAAACCCGTACGGGTGAATTTTCTGACCCATTAGGCGTCACCTTCTTCTGTCTTGTCTTCGGTCTTCTTTGCCGCTGGTTTCTTAGCTGCAGGTTTTTTCTTTGGCTTTTCTTCGTCAGAAACTTCTGCTTTTTTCGCCGCAGGCTTCTTCTTAGGCTTGTCTTCTGATTCAACAGAAGCCTTTTTGCTAGCTGATGAGGTTTCCTTAGTCGAAGCGACTGGATCAGAAGCTTTAGCTTCTGCATTCGCCGACGAGGAATCCTCATCAGCGCTGTCTTGCGCTTCTTTCGCTTTAGCAGCAGCCGCTGCTTTGGATGCTTGAGTCCGGCGTCGGCGCTGTTCACGAGCATTAGCTGCACCTGAATCAGAATCTTTTTGAGCTTTACGCTCGATCTCGTCAGCATCCATTCTTTCTACAACAATGGTGATGTGGCAAGAACGTTTGAATATTCTGTTTCCTCGTCCACGTGCTCTTGGGCGAAATCGTTTTGCAGTTGGACCTTCATCTACAAAAATTTCAGAAACTTTTAGTTCTTCTACAGGGATATGGTTATTGTGTTCTGCATTAGCAATTGCAGAATCTAAAAGTTTTCCAATTTCTTCTGCTGCCCCACGGTCACATAACAACAAAATATTTTGTGCTTGTTCTGCTTGCTTGCCTCTAATCAGGTTCGCAACGTGGCGAGCTTTATACGCAGATCGACCGACATAACGAACTGTTGCACGAGTCGAAGGACGTAAAATTACATCTGTTTTCATTTTTACGACCCTCTCTTTTCGTCTTTAGAGTGGCTTCTAAACGTTCTTGTTATTGCAAACTCGCCAAGTTTATGTCCAACCATTGATTCTGAAATGAAAACAGGAACATGTTTGCGCCCATCATGAACAGCAATGGTGTGTCCTACCATGTCAGGAATAATCATTGATCGGCGTGACCAAGTTTTTATAACTTTTTTCGTGCCTGCTTCGTTTTGTGCTTCCACTTTTTCCATCAAGTGGTCGTCAACAAATGGGCCTTTTTTCAAACTACGTGCCATAACAATTACCTTCTTGATCCACGACTTCGACGACGACGGATAATCATCTCGCTTGACTTCTTCTTCTTAGAACGAGTTCGCTTTTCAGGAACACCCCAAGGAGAAACAGGGTGACGTCCACCAGAAGTTTTTCCTTCTCCACCACCATGCGGGTGATCGACAGGGTTCATAGCAACACCACGAACGTGAGGTCGCTTCCCTTTCCAGCGGTTTCGTCCAGCCTTACCGATTTTGATAAGACCAAATTCAGAGTTTCCAACTTCACCAATAGTTGCACGACAATCAATAAGTACTCGACGCATTTCAGATGAAGGAAGTCGAAGTGTCGCGTATTGGCCTTCTTTAGCAACGAGTTGAACTGCAGCACCTGCACCTCGGGCCATTTTTGCGCCTGCACCTGGCTTAAGTTCAATATTGTGTATAACAGTACCAACAGGTATGTAACGCATTGGCATAGCGTTACCTACTTTGATATCTGCTTTTTGGCCAGATTCAACAAAGCTACCTACAGCTAAATCTTTTGGTGCAATAATGTATCGCTTTTCACCATCAACGTAGTGAAGTAATGCAATACGAGCATTTCTGTTCGGGTCATATTCAATAGCTGCAACTTTGGCTTTCACACCATCTTTATTGCGTAGAAAATCGATAATTCTATATTGTTGCTTATGCCCACCACCACGGTGACGTGAAGTCATTCTGCCCAAGTTATTACGTCCACCGGTACGATTCTTTTTTGCAAGAAGGGTGCGTTCTGGTGTTGTTTTTGTTATTTCAGCAAAAGTTGAGCTTGACTGGAAACGACGTCCAGGGCTAGTTGGTTTACGTGATCGAATAGCCATTTATGCTCCCAACACTTCTATTTTGTCGCCATCCTTCAGGGTTACGACAGCAATTTTTTTATCAGCACGCTTTCCCCAAGTTCCCGTTTTACGGTTTCGCTTTCGCTTTCCGTCTCGGTTATGAGTCCTTACGTTTTGAACCTTAACTTCAAATAAGGCTTCAATAGCTTGGCGGATTTCGACTTTGTTAGCACTACCATCTACTTCAAAGGTGTAAATACCTTCATCGAATCCTGCATAGCTTTTTTCAGATACAACTGGAGCCTTAATAATATCTCTGTATCTAGTTAATGTTCGCGCTTGTGCTGCTGCGCGAGAATCTACTGTACTTGCACTCATTTGGCACCTTCTAACGCATCAGTATCGGCCTCAACAATATCTTCCATGGAAACATCCATTGGATCGTAAGAATCAATATGTTCTTTTTTCAAAATTCGAAGTAGAGCTTCGAGTGTGTCGCTAGAAAAAACAACTTTATCTGAACAAAGAACATCGTAAGCATTAAGTTCGCGAGGCAAAATTAGTTGCACTTGGTCGCTCAATCCTCGAAGAGATTTCCACACTGCTTCTTGCGTGTGATGAACAACTACTAGTAACCGAGGAAGCTTTTCTTTAACATCTTTTGTTCGAAGTTCAAGAGCTTCCAAAACTTTGATTGCATCTTTAGTTTTTGGAGCATCTAACTTCCAATCGTCAATAACAACAATGTTATTTTCGAATGCTCTATCCGAGAGAGCCTGAAGCAATGCTTTACGAACCATTTTCTTTGGTGTTTTCTGCGAATAATCACGAGGTCGAATAGCATGTGTCATTCCACCGCCACGCCATATAGGTGAACGAGAAGAACCAGCACGCGCACGTCCTGTTCCTTTTTGCCTCCATGGCTTTTGACCTCCACCAGAAACCTCATTTCGGTTTTTAGTTTTATGTGTTCCTTGCCGTGAACTTGCGAGTTGAGCAAGCACAACTTGGTTTAGCAATGATAGGTTTGCTTCTTGTTCGAAAAATTGCTCAGGAAGTTCTACTTTGCCAGCGTCTTTACCAGTTGAAGTTTTAACTGTGATTTCCATTATTTGCTCACCTTCTTTGCTGGAGCTTTAGCAGCTGAACGAACAAACACTACAGAACCTTTACTGCCAGGAACCGAACCAGAAATCATCAACACATTTCTTTCTGCGTCGGCAGCTAGAACTTTTAGGTTTTGGGTTGTCACTGTAACTTGACCCATATGACCAGCCATTCTTAGACCTTTAAATACGCGTCCTGGTGTAGCACATGCACCGATCGATCCTGGTGCGCGGTGATGTTTGTGGTTACCGTGTGATGCACCTTGACCTTTGAAGTTGTGGCGTTTCATACCACCAGCAAAACCATGTCCTTTAGTAACACCGGTTACATCTACAACTTCACCTTGTTCGAATTGTTCAACAGAAATAGATTGACCAAGTTCGTAACCTTCAAGAGAATCGACTCTTAGTTCTGCCAACTTTGAAGCACTATCAATTTTTGCTGCTTTAAGGTGGCCCTTTTCTCCAGCAGAAAGATTCTTTTCTTTCTTCGTCCCCATCGCAAGTTGAATTGCTAGGTAACCATCACGGTCCTGAGTTTTGAGTTGAGAGATATGACAGGGTTCACATTTGATAACTGTCACAGGGATTACCTGGTTATTTTCGTCCCAGAGTTGAGTCATTCCGACTTTAACTCCGAGCATACCCTTTTTATCCATGGCATTGGCTCGTTTCTTTAGATTTTTAGCGTTAGTCACACCAACGCTCCTCAAAGCGTAAAGCATCGGGAGCGTGAATTTTGTTGCGTTGCCTGGTTCCGGATTCTGGTTATGTCCAGCGGCCTTGGCAAACTTCGATTAAATCTTGCGCACATTCCGAAACTTTTGCTTTCGAAAAAGTGCAAGGCTGAATATATTAGGCGAGTAATGTCGCTTTTGTACAATCGGAGGAGAATTTTTCACAAAAATAAAGGGGGCCAAAAAGATTGGACCCCTTTAAAGTGTTTTTACTCGATTTAGAGTTATCGGCTTAACGCTCCCATTCGATCGAAATAGCGTTCAGGAATACCAAGACCTTTTCGGCCATCCCAAGTATCTCTAGCTGGAGTACTTTGGTTCGGATTTAAACGCAAGGATGCTGGTATCAAACCATCTGGAATGTTGTAGCCTTTCAAAGATGCGTCGCGATTTTCACCTTGTCGGTAGTTAGTTCGACGAGCTTCTGGTTTTACCAGATCTTCGGCTAATACATCGATGTCTGTTTCGTCTATCTCGACACCAGTTAACGGTTCTATAACTGCTTCAGGAGTTTGAGGAACTTGGATTTCAAGCTCGATTGGCTCTAGGTCTGGGTTTGGACCTGCTCCTGCAATCACCTTAATTGTTTTAGCTTCTTGTGCTTCTTGTGCTTTTTGTTTTCTCCTTGCGCCAGCAACAGCAACTAGCCCAGCACCAGTAACAATTAATCCACCACCGGCTTGAACTAGCCCTAAAGTAGCGGCACCTGTATATGGCAAAGTAGGCGCAGGTCCAGTAGGAGCCGGAGTGGCGGGAGGTGCAGGAGGCACAGTTGGAGGAACCGTAGTAGTTGGGACAATCAACGTTGTA
>CAUJDU010000136.1 GCA_963169585.1 Actinomycetota bacterium
GACGTGCCGACATATCTATGTAGGTGCGAGGAGCGCATAGTGGGATTAACTCTTATACATGGAAATACTCAGCCAAGCGCAAAGCCGCGCATATTTGTCGTTGCTGAACCCAGTGTTCACAACGCACTTCAAGGCGATCTAGAACTCGATGTATATCCTGAATGCTTTGACTATGACTCTTTTGTAAAAGCATCGCTCTCAAAATCAATTGCAACAAATAATGCCATCATCATAGTTTCAGATTCTCTATCTCAACGAGTAGCACCACTCGAAGCAGTGATTGCATTGGTTCGTTCTAATGTCATTCTTATCCCATGGAAATCAACTGAAACAGAGATAGGTCAATTAAATGTTGCATCGTGTTCTCCACGGCCAACAGCGAATACTTTACGTCGAGCTATATTTGCACATTCAGGAATGCAAGACTTACCACCAAGATTCGACGGTGACGAATATATCGAAGAACCACCAGATGCAGGAATAGTAAGTTTTTCTTCGCGAACCCAAACGCCAGCAGACATCCAATTCAAACCAATGGTTCAAGCTCCTCCGCCAACTCAATCGCAACCTCAAACTCCAGAGGAGCAAGTATCTAACCAAGCAACAATTGATGTAAACAAATCAACATCTCCACTCGAATGGTTTGCCGGACCAACAACAAGTACTCCATTAGCCCCATTAATCCCAGCGAAACCAGAACAATCAATACAACAAGAAACGCCAGTGCAACCAGAAACATTAAATCAAACGACTCCACCTGCTTCTAACGTTGTGGCTGAACAAGTCACACCGCAACAAACAGAATTTCTTCCTCCTATAGAACAACAGCGCCTGGAAGAAGAAGCAAAACTAAAAGAACAACAAGCACTAGAAGAACAAGCAAAAGCACTTGAGAGGACCGTATCTGCACAAGAAGATGCGCCTTCATTTTTACCTGAATTTTTCTCAGCGCAAACACCTCCAACACAAACTCCAGAAGTTCAAGAGAAAGTCCCGCAAGGAAATATCAATGCTTTCTGGAATGATGAAATCGCTCCAGTATTAAATTCAGAAACACGCACAGATGATTCTGTTCAACCACAAAAACAGAACTCAATTACAACAGATCAAGCGAAACTCGCAGAAACAGAAAAATGGATTTCACAAGCATTCTCATCACCACAGAACGACACACAAACACAACCAGAAGCACAAAACCAAGCAACTACAAATACTTCAATGGGTTCATGGGCTACAACGGATACAACATCTAATGTAGACCAAAGTTATAATCAAAATTTAGCGCACCCATACTCGCAAGGAGATTCGTTAGAACTTGAAGCATATGTATCAAATGATGCCGACTTAAACGCATACGACATTGAAGATTCCTCTCCTGTAAGTTTCACTCCAGAAGTAGCATTCCGACCAAGTGACAAAAATGGTTCACAACAGATGTGGACAATGTTTGATAGCAATATGGAACCAGCAGGTGCCCAAACAAATAGTTCGCTTTCAGAATTTCCAGATGGAACAGATAACAGAAAAGCCATACATTTAGCAGAACCATTAACAATATGTGTTTACTCTCCAAAAGGTGGAGTAGGTAAGACCTCAATATCTGTTAACCTCGCAGCACGTTTAGCTTATACAACACGACTACAAGTTTGTATCGTTGATCTAGATATCGCATTTGGAAACGTAGGAACAAGACTCGGCCTATATAACCCGACAGTTCGCGAACTATTAAACGAAAGTCACATTGATGGAGAATCAATTGCTAGAAACTTAGTGTACGATCGACGGTCAGGATTATTTGCTTTGTTAGCCCCACTTCGTCCAGAAACAGGAACGAACCGAAGAAAGTTTTCTCCAGCTGCATACAAAAAAATACTTTCAATACTCCGTGAAAGATTCGATGTAGTTCTGCTCGACTGTCCAGTCGAATTGCGCGACCCGCTAGTTTCTGGTTTTGCTTTAACAGAAGCAAGTCGTGTAGTGATGGTGGTCAACAATGAACAAGCAACACTTTTAGATGCTAGAAGAGCAGTAGAAGCAATGTGTCGACCAAAAGATTCACAACGCCTTCCAGGTTTAGGTATCGATCCAAGCACAGTAGGAATGGTTGTAAATCAAAAAGTCGATAACGTCGGTAGAGAAGTAGAAGATATTAAAGCCATTCTTGGTGGAGGAGATCCAAATCACCCGAGCCGTGAAATAGAAGTACTTTCAGTAATCGCTGATGACCGCCAACTATGGGTAGGGAACGCCAACATGGCAAGAACCATTGCTACAAGTGGAGAAAATGATGTCGATAAATTATTAGATGGAATATGGTCGAAAGTTTTACCCGGTCAAGCAGGAAATGAATACGAAACCCAAGAATTTAACCCAGATTTAAATAATCCTCTAGATGAAATCCTCTCATCTAATGGCAATAACTCGCCGAAGAAGAAACGAAAAAGAAATCTATTTAAGAAGAATGATTAGGGTGAGAACATGGAACGCGACCTAGCCGTATTAGATACAAGCCAAACAGCAAGAACAGTAGCTGCACGTCTTTCGTTGCCGATACACAGAAAAGGCGATGACGAAGACGAAGCCGTAATCGTAGTGGTTCACAGCGAAAAAGACCTCGAGATCCTCGATTGGGCTCGTGGAATCCGTAAAGTAGTAGGTGTACTGGCTTGGGAACTCCCAGAAAGAGTGCTGGCGAAGGTACTTGCCATAGATCTCCCCGTATTAGTAGGCCATGTTGGTCAAGATCAGCTTAATTCCCTCGTTAAATGGGGTGGTCAAAAGGTAGCCAACGAAGTGGAACGTGACAGGGCTGAAAGATTGGCTCATATTGAAGGTATTTTCCACGAAGAACCCCTTCAGGGCGAATCTGCCTAGCAGCTGAAATTCTCTTAAATGTCGGGAATTACCGGATTTAATGCATTAAGTTCCATCATTTTTATGACGAATTAGAACACGATACTAAACCGACTGGTTCCGTATCCGACAGTCACGGACGACTCATTTTGGCTGACTATAACAGTCGTGTAGGAGGTGCCTAGTGGCGAAAAATAAAGACAATGGCAATGCTAAGCCAGCTAATCAACAAGGTCCACGTACGCTTGTTGGTATAGAAGTTGATGGTACAGAAGTACATGTGGCTTACGTTGAACCAAACGGAAATGTGCGAGTCGAACACTTTCGTGACAAGACTCCAGCAAAAGCTCTTGATGGTGCATTAAAATCTATTCCCGGTCGGGCAGATATAGTTCGTGTCGCATTTACTGGTGGACGCCAATACGTTCGACGTGTTGAAGTCCCTCGCGTACCTGATCGTGCAATGCGTGCAGCCATGATGGCTGTTGCTGAAGAAAACCTACCGATCGTTCCAGGCGCAGCATCAGTTGCAGGTTTAATTATTGGAAACCCTAACGAAGTACGTGACGCAAGCGACCCTCGCGGTGCATCAACTGCAATCAACATGGTCTTAGCAGCCGTTGAGTCCGATGACCTAGACCCAGTGTGGCGAAGGCTTGGTGGACGACGAGCACCAATAACATCAGCTTCATTCCTACTACCAGCTGACGGTTTATATTTGCGAGTAGCGCGATCAACATCAGAGATGATTGTTCTAAAAGGTGGAACACCACTCCTTGCTCGATCGCTTCGTGTTGGAGGTTTAGACGAACTAGAAAGAAGAATTTTTGCTGGTGAACAAGCCGGCTTTAATCCATCTTTAAATGGAACAAGTGAAAATTCTGATGCAGGAAAAAGTGCCGCTGAAATTACAGATCTATTCTTAGACGAACTTGTTTCAGAATTTAGAAAAACACTTGTGTTCTGGAAACGTGAAGGTACAGATGTTCCATCTGACATTATCGTTCTTGGTGCAGGAGCAACAATCCCTACCTTATTAACTCGAGTTCGTGATGCAGGATTTAACATAAGTCCAGTGCCAGAACCTCGTGGTGTTCAAATGTCAATAGCAGACCACGAAAAGCCAGTTGCTTTCCAAGCACTAGCAGCAGCATATTCAGACTTTTCGTCACAACCTTTTGCAATATTACCTAACCCTGTTTTCGATGCTCAAAAGGTTGCTTCGAAACGTAAAGCTAAGCAAAGAGCCCGAATCCTTCTGGGTCTTATTGTTGTTGGTGTAGTTGGAGCTGCTGCAGTCTTGCCTCTTACTTACGCATGGAGTCGAGAAGCATATGCAAATAAAAATAGAAAAGATGCAGAAAAGGCAATTGTTAAATATGCAGATGTAATAAAGAAGAACGAACAACTCCAAGTTGGAGAAAGTGCCGTTCAAGCCATTGAGGAAGGAGTACCTGCATTTACAAAAGTAGTGTGCTCGGTTAAGTCGTCATCTCCAGAAATTGCTGGAGTGCCAACCTCATTTAAAACTATGGCTTTAACTTCTGCACAGGAAGGAACTTCTGTCGATATAGCAGCTGAAGTAGTTGACCCATCACCTGGTTTCAACGTATTTGGCGATTGGCGTGACAGAATTTCAACAGCAAATAGTACAAAGAAAATTGGTGTTGGATCATTTAAATTTAATCCAGATACGGGCACAAAAGATGGTTCATTCCGTTGGACCGCACCGTTAACAGAATCATTTAGAGTACCAAATGTGTCAACTTGCGATGGTTATGTAGGCGGTCTATCTGAAGGTCAAGCAATAAAAGTTGCTAATGGCTTTGATGCTAATGATGAAAGTGTGACTGTCAATGCAAACTTGGAATTGGTTGACGTAAATACAAAAGAAAAAGTTCAACCAAGAGTTACAACGGCGACAACAACGAAGCCAAAGTCAACAACGACAACAACTTCATCTAACAACGAAGGTGGGGAGTAATGCAACAACGAGAAAAGAAACTCGGCCTACTATTAGCCATATGTGTCGGTGTGCTTGTACTCGCATTTTTCGCGATGATCATTTACCCAAAATATACTGAACTATCAGACAAAGCTGATGAGGCAACCAGAGCAAAAAATGCCGCAGAAGCACAACTTGCAGCTGCGAAAAAGCTAGATCCAGAGGATATAGATAAAAGACTTGGAAACCTACGGTCACGTATCCCAAGCACTCTTGCAATTTCGAACGTTATTGTTCGCGTCACAGAACGTGCAGTCAACTCCAACTTGGTTTGGCTACAAGGTACCCCTGTAGATGAAAGCGCAGAAGCTGTTGCGAATGCGCAACCAACTGCAGGTCAAGATGCAACGCTTGCTCCACAACTATTGAGATTTGATTTCTCAATAGTTGTAAAAGGTCAAATGCCTGATTTTATTAAGTTCATGGCAGATCTGACTGATAAAAGCATTGGTCGAATTATTGTAATTAACTCAATGGATATTCAATTCAAATCTGATGAAGGTCCCGATGCCATAGAAGCAACTTTAAAACTTCAAGTCCTAGGTTGGGACCAAGGAGCTGAAATTGGTGCTGATGGTTGTACAAGAGTCGACGGTACTTCAGTTCCTGGCGACAGCACAAAATGCAACTTGAACCTAGTATCTAGAACTGAAGAAGGCACTAAATAATGACCATGTCTACGCACAGAGACGACGATGAAAAAGTAGAAGAATCTGCTGATTCTCTAGTCCCTGCTGTCGTAGACAAGGACGGATCTCTTTCAAAAGCTGGATCATCTTCAATTGTAATAAGTGAAGATTTTCTAGCTTTCGTTGATGCGCTAGAAGAAGCCGGCTACGATGATCGTGACCGTGTGATGAAAGCTATAGATGCCGGTAGGCATTTCGGTATGCGACCACTTCGTGCTTTAGTCCGTTCAGGAGTACCGTTAGAAACTTTAGAGCGTGCAGCATGGATAAAGCAGGGTTTTAAATGTATTGATGTGACGTTACCTTTGGTTGATACGGAACGATTTGAGCAGATTCCAATTGCTAGTGCTAAAAGACTTTTAGCAGTCCCTCTAAAAACCGATGATGGTCATATCCGCATTGCTGTTACTGATCCAACAAATATCACAGTATTAGACGATATCGAACAGTTATTTGTTGGAGAAGAAGTTGAACTTGTCGTTGCAGAGCCGGCTGCAATAAAAGATGTTCTAACTATTCTTGAATCAAGAGGTAGAACAGAAGAAATTCAAGTTGATCTAGACGATGAAAAAGTAGAAGAAGTAACCATTAAAGATGATGGTGGCGATGGAAAAATTGCTCGTTTAGTGAAAACATTAATTGAAAATGCCGCACAGCAAGGCGCCTCTGATGTGCACGTCGAACCAAACGGGGCAGACGTTATCGTTAGGTATCGTATAGATGGTGTTTTGCATGTTATAAACAAATACCCGATATCAACTACTTCTGGAATAATTAACCGTTTGAAAGTTATTGGTGGGTTAGATGTTGGGGAAAGAAGAATTCCACAAGATGGCCGTTTTGATATTGAAATCGAAAATCGTGCAATTGATATTCGACTTGTAACGCTGCCAACAAGTTGGGGAGTAGAGGGTGCTGTCATGCGTCTTCTAGATAGAGGATCAAAAGTCGCCAAGCTTGAAGACCTTGGATATTCGCAACAGGTTCTTGACCGTTATATCCCACTAATCACAGCAACTCAAGGAACTCTATTAGCTACAGGTCCAACTGGTTCTGGTAAAACTACAGCACTATACGCAACGCTAGATCGAATAGCTACCCCAGACATTAAAGTTCTTACAATTGAAGATCCTGTCGAATATAGATTCAAAGGCATAACTCAGATGCAGGTTAATACCAAAGCAGGAATGACTTTCCCTAAGGCGCTGAGATCGTTCTTGCGTGCTGACCCTGATGTGATTCTTGTTGGTGAAATGAGAGATGGTGAAACCGCATCGATTGGTATCCAAGCTGCTCTAACAGGTCACTTTGTCCTCTCAACAGTTCACGCAAACTCTGCTTCTGCTGTTCCAACTCGACTTATCGACATGGGTGTTGAACCATTTTTGGTTGCATCGTCATTACGTGGAGTTATTTCACAGCGTCTGGTTAGAAGACTTTGTGATAAATGTTATGAACCAATAAAAGTGAGTGACACTATTAAAAATACGTTTCCGTGGGTAGGGGATCCTCCTTCTACGCTCTACAAAGCCCACGAAGAAGGTTGTGCACACTGCCATAGAACGGGATATGTAGGCCGAACAACTATTGCAGAAGTACTGATTGTCGATGACGATATATCTCAACTGATAACACGAAACGCAACGGCTCATGAACTTGAAGCCTTAGCGGTTAAAGCCGGAATGGTTACTATTTTACAAGATGGTCTTAATAGGGCCGCACAAGGAATCACATCAATCGAAGAACTATCAAGGGTGGTGGGTTAAATGTCCGCATCATTTACATACGAAGCATTCTCTAGATCAGGTGAAGAAATTCATGGGGTCTTAGAAGCAGAAAATGAATCGGAGGTCCGCACTGTCTTAGGACAGCAAAATCTTCTTGTCATGAAAGTGGTTAAGAAGGGTGGAGATTCTCTTGGATCAAAAGAATTTAACCTACGATCAAAAGCGAGCACTAAAGAAATCGCATGGTTAGCTCGTTCGTTGGCGACAACTCAGGCTTCTGGTTTGCCGGTCTATCCTGCGCTAGCTATCCTCGCACGTCAACGTGCAAAAGAGCCGATAGGAAAAATCCTTACTCGTGTGCATGGGAAAGTTGGTGACGGCGCTTCTCTTACAAGTGCATTCAAAGATGAATCGGACAAAGTAGGAGACCTTTCATGTGCCTTAATTGAAGCGGGAGAAGTTTCTGGACGTTTAGATGAATCTTTAGCTCATCTAGCAACAATCACTGAATCTAGGTTACGTATTAAGCGTAAAGTGCGTTCTGCAATGATGTACCCAATTGTTGTTTTGGTCATTGCACTTTCAATGGCTACTGCTATGTTGACACTGATTGTCCCACAATTTGAAGACATCTATAAACAATTAGGTGGAGACCTTCCATTTCCGACACGAGTAGTTATTGCACTTTCTAACGCGATGATAACGTTCTGGTGGATATACCCAATACTTCTCGCTGTTATTGTTGGAATTATTGTTCAATTCAAACGCAATGATAAATGGAAAATGAAGCTACATATCTTTACCCTAAAGGTTCCGGTATTTGGGCCTATCGTCCACAAGGCTGCTTTTGCAAGGCTGACCTTAGTTTTATCTTCGCTGATGAATTCAGGTGTTGGACTACTTGAGGCTTTAAACCTCGCAGGTAGTTCTGCAGGGAACCTAGCAATCCAAGAAGCATTTGAGCGTGTACACAATAAAGTTCGAGAGGGTTCTTCGTTAGCTTTCGCGATGAAAGCAGAACCTCTCATCCCAGAAGTTATGACTGAGCTTGTTGGTATGGGAGAAGAGACTGGTACTGTCCCTTC
>CAUJDU010000137.1 GCA_963169585.1 Actinomycetota bacterium
CTGTTGGAGAATATACAACATGAATTTTCGACTGTATTCTTCCTCTTGTCCCTTGGGATTGTCCATCAAAAACAACTAGGCATGACGGGTGAAATCTAGTTTCTACACTTGTTGCACAAGCAATAACTCGTTCCCTTTGGAGTTCTAGGCTCAAATCTCCAAAAGAATTTAAAGAAACGTTATAGCCGTCGATAAGAACAACTAAATCTTCTTGAGTAAAAATTGTCCTCAAAGCTGCGTCAGATTCTAAAGACATCCCAGGAGGGATCACCACTGATTTACGTTTTTGTTCTTCAACCGCTTTAGGTGATTCGACGTTAGGAGAAACGTTATCCTGATCCTCTAGCGTTGAAGCGTCACTAGACTTATTTGAAAGGATAGATCTAGTCTTATTCATTATCGTCAAAATCGTAGATGAGATCTCGTTTGCACTTTTTTGTGCAACTATTAGCTTTTGAAGATCTTCATAGGTAAGTTCAACTTCAGAAGATAGCGCACTAGCTAATTGATCTTGTAAATTATTAATTTTTTCTGATTTTGCAGAAGTTTCATTTTGAGCCATTTTTAGACGTTTTTCTAGCTCATGTGCCCTAGAGGCTTCTTGTTCCAACCTTGAATTAACCCGGTCTTTTGCTTCTTTAAGCCGATTTGTTAGCTCATCGTGTGAGTCAACTTGTTTTTGCAAATTAGCAACTTGAACTTCTTGTCTTTGTTCCTTGATTCTTCTAGTTCGGCGCTCTTCACGGAGCTCAGATTCGAGTCTCTCAACATCTGCTTTAAGAAGTTCTGCTCTACTTTGTTCTCGTTCAAAAGAGTTTTGCAAATGCCTAATCTTTGTCTGTTCAGCACGCTGTGTTTCTCGCTGCTCTGTTTCCATTACTGCAACAGAACTAAGAGCTACGATCATCCCTAACGCATAAGAATATCTTTCTGGTTTTTTTATCCAAAGAATCGAAGCAAAAAGAGGAAGATCGTTTCGACTGGCAGCGTCTAGAACTAGCTCTTGGATTCGATTGGGATTCCATCGAGAAAAAGCTACGTCTACCTCTACTCTTGAAAAAAATTCTTGTGAAACCATTTCTTCGAAACCAGGGTTATTAGTAATTGATTGAATGATTTGTGTTCGTGCCGTCGAGTTATTCAATGCTTTCGAATCAAAATGAGAAATCCGTTTCAATGCTGTTGGGATAGCGCTCTCTTCTTGTTTTTTTACTACAGTAAATGCCGCTTCAACTAACGGCATTAGTAGGAAATCTGGAATTTCAATCAATTGCTTATCCGAAGCCGGATGGTCCTTTGTTATTTGAGTCGAATTCACGTTTTATGTCCTTATTTAACGGCTAAGTTATTTTAGATATTTTACTAATATAAATGAAGTCTAGTATCTTGACAGCCAAGCTCCTGGACATATTAATGACTGAAAAGTCTACATTTATTTTGAGCTTACCTCTACCTGTGCTTTTACACCCTCAACATGGATTTTGGGAACAATTCTGTCCAACCATTTTGGAAACCACCAGTTTTTATCCCCAAGTAACTCCATAGTTGCTGGGACTAAAATCATTCGGACGATAGTAGCATCCAAAAATACTGCTATCGCTAGGCCTAATCCCATCATTTTGAAGATCCGATCAGGAGCAAGAACAAAACTCAGGAAAACACATATCATGATCAATGCAGCGGCCGTGATCACACGTGCAGTTGAAGCTAACCCATGTTTCACAGCTGAACTATTATCTTTAGTTTCATCATATTCTTCTTTAATTTTTGATAGCAAGAAAACTTCATAGTCCATTGACAAGCCAAAGACGATTGCGAATAACATCATAGGTGCCCATGGCTCGATCGGTCCTGGAGGCCCAATCCCAAATATCTCACGAAACCATCCCCATTGAAATATAGCAACCAAAACACCATAAGCAGCCCCAATGGATAATAAATTCATAATCACTGCTTTGATCGGAACAAGGATTGATCTAAATACAGACATTAAAAGCAAGAAACTTAAAAGCAATACACCAGATATAAAGTAAGGCATACGACGCGACATTACATCTGCAAAATCAACATTGCCTGGTGTTACTCCCCCAATAAATACTTTCACACTACTTTCACCCAATAACTCTGGTATTCGTTCCTTCCTAAGGGCATGTATAAGTTCGCTAGTTTTTTCTGACTGCGGTGAAGTTGTTGGGATTATTTGAATCGGGATCACCATTGGTACATCCTCTTGTGATTGCTTAGAAAATGCAATAATTTGTTCTGAGCTAGGGATAACATGTGCGATACCTTTAGTGTTTTCTAAACCCTTTACAAGCGTATACACAACAACTGGATTTTTAGATTCTCTTATATCAACCACTGCGAACAACGGGCCATTAAAACCAGGACCAAAACCTTCAGCCAACATATCATAAGCTTTTCGAGTAGTTGTCCTATCAGGATCATTTCCAGAGTCTGAAACCCCAACTCTTAAAAATAAAAACGGCACCGAAAGAATCACCAAAATAATGGTACCGGCAGCAGCTGCGAACCATGCTCTCTTTTGAATAAATTCACTCCACCTAATCCATATGACTGGCCTGTCATGAATTTCTTTACGCAACCGTAAGGAGAATCGATCAATATGGTTGCCTAATGCTGAACCTAGTAATGCTGGTACGAATGTTAGAGCTGCTATCAACATAACTAATACTGCAAGCGAAGTTCCAATAGCAAGACCTGATACAAATTCCAGATTTATTATTAACATGCCAAGTAATGAAATAACAACAGTAATGCCTGCAAAAAGTACAGCACCTCCAGCCGTTGACATTGCTTCTAATACTGAGGCCTCTCTATTTTTTGAAAGCTTAAAAGCTTGCCGATAACGGGTAATGATAAATAGCGCATAGTCAATCCCAACTCCAATACCGATCATCATTGCAATGTTTCTCGTAAAATCTGGTATTCCCGTAATCTGGCTAGCTAGAGTTACCAATGCTGTTCCAGTACCCACACCAACTAAGGCAGTTAATATTGGCATACCAGCTGCGACGAGTGAGCCAAATGCAACCAATAAAATAAATAGTGCTGCAATAATACCGATTAACTCAGCTAATGGGAACTCAAATTCCATAAATGGATATCCGCCAAACTCTACTTGAAGATCTTCACCTAATAAAGCAGCATGTTCTACTATCGGATCTCCAATTCCTTGAACCATTTTTGTGTCATTTTTAAACACAACTGTTGCAAATGCAATATGACCATCAGCTGATATTTGCCCATTAACACCTTCATCAAAAGGAGAAATAACCTCTTTTAATTGTGTAGCTTTAGAATCGCTTAAAATTTTATTTAAATAATTTTGTATCTCAACTTTGTGATTAACTATTGAGTTTTTAGATTTAAAAACAATTGTGCCGGTGATAGAACTAACCTGAGAAGAGACATCGGGCCTTTGCTCGAGAATCAATTCTTGAGCTCGTGTACTTTCAGCGCCTGGCAATGGACCTTGATCCAACCAAGAAGGTCCAACAACATTTGCGGTGATCGAAAAAATAATTAAAGCAAGTATCCAAAAAGAAATAACTAGTCGATATTTACGGAAACAAAAAAGAGATACAGTAGACAACACACCAAATAGCCTACATGCACTTTTCTCTTCAACCAGCTATTTAACCTTCAATATAAACGTAAAGCGGTCGCTAGTAATTTAAGGATGGGAACGAAGTGTCCTTTTCTGGAGAAATAGTTTTCTAAATGCCAAGTTAAAAAGTAAAATCCCAATTACAGTAGCTATAGACCAGAGCACAATTAGTGTAATGACAATTCCATAACGCCCAATCCCTTGGTCGGTAATCACACCCACAAAATCAGATGCATGAAAGCCCCGCTTAAAAAATCTTGGCAATAACACTACAACAAAAAAACCAAATGGAAGAGCAAACAGCCAAGCAACGATTCGTGCAAAAAATGGGATCTCAATAGTAGATAAATCTGCTAACGAAGAAAAAAAGCCACTAGGAGATTTCGTAAGTTTAAGAACCTTCTGGTCTTGAATTGATTTACTAGCTTTTTCATCTACACTGATGTTCTTATTAGTTGTAATATTTGTTATTGCATCAGCAGTCGGGTCAACAACTTTTAACTTTTGTTGGTCTAAGCCAAGAGACGCATGGGCTAAAACAACAACTTCCTTTTCATCTGGGACTCTTTCAGCTACATAATCTGATTCTAAAGACAACTCTTCTTTGATTGGTGTTTCTTGCACCAGCAGCTCGCTATCTTTTTGGATTTCCTGGTCTAGAGAATTCGTTGAAACATTTGCTTCTGGAGGTACAGCTAATTTTCGCCCACAATTTTTACATATGAAAGATTCCAGTCCCACCAATAGATCAAGCGGGTGCTTATGCTCACAAGCCGGACATGCTAGTACTTTTGCCACTACAACAATCTACTTAAATTTTTGATCTTCATTCGAACTAAACGTTAGCCTTATTGGGAGTTATGCAAAGATTCAGAGACATCTTGGATTTGGACTAATTTTTCTTTAACCTTCCCATTTGAGAGAGCTTCTGAAACAACTTCTATTGCTTTTTCAATCCCACACTCTACGACCAGGTCGTATCCAAATGCCGCATTTAAAACAACTATATCTCTACAAGGACCAGGTTTTCCATCAAAAATAGAAGTTATAATCGAAGCATTAGTTTGTACATCAGCTCCATTGAGTTCACTAAGTTCAACTGGCTCAAAACCATAGCTGCTCGGATCTATTTCGATTTTAGAAATATCACCATTATCTAAAAGGTACCCGTGAGAAATACCTGAAAGAGAAATCTCATCTATACCTCCAGCACCATGAAAAACCAACGCTTTCTTAACTTTTAATGCATCCAAAGTTTTAATATAAACCTCAAGTATCTCAGGCTTAGAGATTCCATGCATACGATATGGGGCATGATACGGATTTGCAAGTGGTCCAAGAAAATTGAAAGTTGTAGGGATCCCAAGAGCTTTGCGAATAGGAGCTGCATACTTCATCCCCGGATGAAAACTAGGAGCAAAAAGAAACGTAAATCCTGTTTGGTTAAAAAGCTGTGCGGAATTTAAAGGTGTTAGATCAATGTAAATTCCTAAACCTTCTAAAACATCTGCTGCACCGCACTTAGAGCTTGCTGCACGATTTCCATGTTTAGCTATCTTTATATCGACACCAGCCAATACTAAACTTACAGCTGTAGAAATATTGAAGGTTCCTGATTTATCTCCTCCTGTACCACAAGTATCTAAAGCCATTGATGTATCTATGCCTTCAATGCTTGGAGAGTTATCCCACATGGCATTAACAATCGCGCTAAGTTCAGTAACGGTTTCGCCTTTATCATGCAAAAGTGTGATGAACAGACCAAGCTCTTGATCATTCACTCGCCCATTTAAAATTTCACCCATCGCAAAAGATGCTTGTGACGAATCCAAGTCCCCTTTTCTGGCTAAAACTTCATTAATCTCATCTATGGTCATTATTTACCTTTGTACAGTTAAAACATTAGATATAAGCGTATTCGATTCCTTGAGGTTTCGCACTTTATCGGGTTTTTCGCATTGTTCGCGAATTCCATCAAACTCATCACTCTAGATGCAAAAATGGGTCTTGCATACTATCAATAAATAGTGTTTGGTGTAATAAAGAAAGCTCATCAGGAGATAAATCATGCGAAAGAAACAAGATCCTACACAACTATTCCATGACGCTCTAACCGCCATTGTCGAGGGAAATCTCCCATTAGCTCATGATTATGCCATAGCAGCAGCTCGTATATACCAACAGCAAGGAAGCAAACCTAGTGCAGCGTTAGCTTTTAGGTTGGCTCAACATCCAGAAGAATTTTCTGTCGCCTCTTAAAGCGATGGGCCTCTAAACTCCCGGATATGTAGTATTTAAAGGCCCATCGCTTTTATATACACGTCGATCTGAGGTAAAGTTGTATCGGATCGTACGGTGATCGCGTCGTTGCTTGACAGCGCCGAGGAACGTCCGGACTCCGCAGAGCATCACGCCGGTGAAATACCGGGCATGAAAGTGACGGAAAGTGCAACAGAAAGCAAACCGCCGATGACCGAATTAATTCGGCACAGGTAAGGTTGAAACGGTGCGGTAAGAGCGCACCAGATCCAAAAGTAATTTTGGATGCTGGGTAAACCCCGTGAGGAGCAAGACCAAGTATGAAGTAGCTGCTCTGGCACATTACTTCGGGTTGGTTGCTAGATCGCAATGGAGACATTGCGGCGAGTTGGATGATCACCCTTTACAAGTTCACTTGTAAAGACAGAATCCGGCGTATGT
>CAUJDU010000138.1 GCA_963169585.1 Actinomycetota bacterium
TTTATAAAACTTTTTTTCTTGGCGGCCTGCCCCGCCAAAACCCAATAACCAAATGGTCTGTTTGGCCGGGCCAGGCCTCCTAGTTAATAGTTAAACGATTGAGCTGGTAGCTAATAGCCGAATATCTTCCAGGGATATCTCATTTTCTATTCGACGTTTCGACTCTGAGATAAGCTCTGGATCACCTATCGTAAATAACGTACTTCCCGATCCAGCAAGAAAAAACTTGAGTCCAGTTATCGATTGAATATTATCCTTAAATTCAACCAAATTCGGAAATTGCTCGAAAGCTGCAAGTGCTAAATCATTGTGAAGATTCGCCGTATATCTTGAGAAGCTTTTTACCTCAACACCAACATCTGTTGGCCTTCCCATTTGTTCGTATTTCTTATATACCAATGGTGTTGGACAGAAAATATTTGGTGTTATAGCTAAAACTCTCTGATCGCCGGTATCGAAATCATTTATTGGTTCTACAATCTCGCCTCGACCTTCCATCCATAGAGCCTTCGAATAAATACATCCAGGTATATCACTTCCAAGCCAAGTTGCGATCTCTACTAATTCATTGTTATTTAAAACAAAACCACATTTTTCGTTCAGAATCCTCAAAGTACCTGCCGCATCAGCCGATCCCCCACCTAAGCCAGCTGCTATGGGTATATGCTTTTCCAAAACAAACCCTAAGTTAGAAATATCTACCCCACAATCAATGACTTTTGAGTGTGAGGAAAAAAGTTGAAAAGCTCTAACTACCAGATTCGAATCATCTGGTGACATTGCTATGTTCTCTGATTGTATTTCAAAATTACCAGAAGAGTTCAGTGTCAAACCATCAGAAATCTCAGGCAAAAAAACTGTTAATGCTGAAAGTTCATTGAACCCATCTTCACGTTTATCTAGCATCCTTAAAGTTAATGTTAGTTTAGCTGGTGCTATTTCTTTCATCATTTGTTGCCTTGTTCAACCCAAGATGTATATAGATTTAGAAAATCCTCGGAAGTTAGCTGTTCTGGCCTTAAAGTTGGGTCAACTTTAGCTAACTCAAATACTGCTTCTAGATGACTTCCAAAGAATATTTTCAATGACTGGCGCAACATTTTGCGTCTCTGAGCAAAAGCTGTATCAATAAGTTCAAACATCTCATCTGTTTGAGATGAACTCAATATTGCCCGTGGGTCTTTGTCCGCCCTACGGTCCATTTTTATCACTACCGAGTCAACATGTGGACGTGGAATAAATGACATCTTGGGAACATGAACAATATTTTCTATCTCCATAAAAAATTGGCATTTATACGTGATTGCACCAACTGCCCTAGTCCCAAGTTTTGCGCTCAGCCTTTCACCAACTTCCTTTTGGACCATGGCTACAACACACTTTACATTCGGAACTTTCCTTGAAATATCTGCGAGCAAAGGCGCAGAAATATTGTAAGGAAGATTCCCAAAAATATATTCAATATTATTTTTGCTGCACAATAACTCAAGATCAGTTTTCATAATATCTTGATTTATTACATCAACCTTTTCTGGAACTCCGAAAGTATCAAGTACACAATTAAGAGGATTCAACAGATGCTTATCTAATTCAATAGCTATTACTTTGTTCGCTTGCCTCGCTAAATGCAGTGTCAACGAACCTATCCCTGGTCCTATTTCCAAAACATTCGAACCTACGGGCAAATAATGTGCAATCTTTGTGCACAGATTTGGGTCAACCAAAAAATTTTGCCCCAGTGCCTTTGAGGCTTTGAAACCGTAATTGCTCTGAAGTTCTTTTAATAAGCTAGGTGTCAACCCTGCCAAATTAGTATTCACCATCAACTTTAAATCTACCAAGAGATTGTTACAGGAACTATCCCCTGCGAAATGGATGCTATCCGTGCGAATACATCTTTCGTTAAATCGATAATTCTTCCAGCACCGAACGGCCCTCTATCAGCTACTCTACAGGTTGTAGTTGCCCCAGTATTTGAGTTCCTAACCGTAACTATTGTTCCAAACGGTAATATTTTATGGGCACACGTTCCTGGCGTATGTGCATACCAGGATGCTTTGCCGGACTCTGTCCCTAACGGTTTTGTACCAACACTGACTATTTGACTAACCGGAGCTTTAATTATGTGACGTGATGTTTCAACTTCAGCCGACACTTTACCGTCTTGCAAAGTTTGTGAATAAACAACATCTGCCAAACCATTAACACCAGTTTGCTTTATAGAAGTTTTTCCTTTTGCAAGTGTTGAATCATTCTGGTTAATTACACTAAAAGGAATACTAACTTGAGCAGTTCTAGTTGTTGTTGAAACTCTAGATATTGATATATTTTTGACATCTTTAGCATTTGTAGCCAAAGCAACACTCACAATATCGTCACCATCAATTTCTAAACCACTATTTTTCAAAGCTTGACCTACAGTTAAGTCTGTAGAAAGAATTGTTTTTGTAGTCGAATCAACATTGATTGTAATTACCTTTGCGTAACGAAACTCAAGTGCAGGGGCAGATCTTTTCATGGCATCTATTCTCTCGAAGCGCTGTTGCATCGGGGCTAACCCAACCAAATTGTGAAACTGTTTAAACTGCTCAAGAGAATTAGCAACGCTAAGAACTTGTGTCTGCTTTCCTTCAATAACAAGATCTACTTTTGATGGTATAAATGAAGGTGCAGAACTATAGTTAGCGACTGGGCTGGCCTGTGCTTGTGTTTTTGTGAAAAATGAGGTTGCTCCAGATATCAATACAAAAATCAAAGATACCCCTACAACCCCAAAAAGGACTTTTTGGACCCTAGCTTTTCGTTTTAAATGCAGGGTTCTTCGTTTTGACTTCCAGCGTCTATGGCTTGCTCGCCTTGCTTCATGCTTTTGGAGATTTCCAGGCGTTGGACTTGCCATTTTGGCAACAGTACCCATGTTGGCAATAGAGCGTTGGCCGTCGTCGTCTAGACGGATCGCCCTATGCTGACCCGATTCAACCAATCGTGAAGGGTTAAGAAGTTCTTCCATTTCAGGTAGACCTTCGAGCGATTCGATTGGAATCCAGAATTCGGGGGAGAGTGCCGACTTACGGGCCGGTATAGTTCGCATGAAGCTATATACGCTAGCGATTTTTAGCACACATATCCACATCCAATGAGTATTTGTCCTATATATCCCTTATTTACCAGGACTAATAGTGAAACAAAACATAAAACCACTCATGAATTCATCATTTTTGAACGAAATACTGGCATGACCTTGCTAGAAAGCAATAAGCACAATTATTGGCCTGCACGGATTTGTGCAGGAACAATACTTCTTATTGTTCTAGCGTTTATGGTTAATGGCGTTCTGAATACACAAAGGGATTCACGTGTTGCTTTAGAAAAGCGCTTTGCACAACGTTCTGCCAGCGCTTCGAGCTTCTTAGATTCTTACGTCCAATACACTTTGCACCAAGAACAAGAATTAGCAAAACTTAGGTTAAACGCAGACGTAATTTCAAGAGAAGAATTTCTAGACTTCTTAGATAATTTTGGTTTTGGGCCTTCAGTGTTACTTGATGATACAGGTCGCATAATAAATATTGCCCCCTATGTAGAGGGTTTGATTGGCAAACGTCTAACAGAAGAAAGCCCACACATTCGTGCTGCAGTTGTAGATGGAAAACAAACCGTTTCAAATGTGATACCTTCCGATGCTTTAAAATTCCCAAATGTCGCTTTTGCTACCCCATTTGAGACTCAAGCCGGAAGAAGAATAATAAGTGGCGCATATGATCTAACTACAAAACCCTTAGGAAGTTACTTCGAAAATATCGTACCTGCTAAAGGTAGTGACGCCTTCCTAGTCGATGAAAACCACCACGTAATCGCTTCTAGCAAAGACAAAAATGGCACATTAGCTTCTATAGACCAGCCATTGGCAAATGCTCTAACCAGCCAAAAGTCGAAAAAGGTACAAACTCAAGGTTTCTATAAAAATGCAACTGGCAAAAAAACATTCTTTGTGACTCACTTAGTCCCAAATACCCCATGGAAAGTTGTTACGACAATTGAAAATGATGTTTTGTATGAACCAGAATCCGGATCAAAACTATATTTACCGTGGATATTCCTTCTTGGCTTCGCAATTGCTTCAACTGCCCTTGTCATAGTTCTAATTAGGAACAGAGAAAGAAGAATTGCTTTACAAGATGTATCGCTTATCGATTTATTGACCGGTGTCTATAACCCTCAGGGAGTGAAACTCCATCTGCGTCGGTTATTAAGTGCTGCAAGAAGGCATAATAACGATTTAAGCCTATTAATTATCAATCTTGACAATTTTAAAAAATTCAATGAAGACTACGGAAGTACTATGGGAGATGAAATCCTTGTAAGCGTAATAAATGAGATCCAGTCTCAACTAAGGGCCGAAGATATTGTCGGTCGTTGTGGCGGTAAGGAATTCATCGTTGTTCTTCCAGATACCGACATAGCAGGTGCCAGTATTGTTGCTGAGAGAATACGCCGTGGCGTCCAGGAAGATGTCCGTGCATCAAGTACACCAGAGGCTAAAGTAACAATTTCAATTGGGATTGCGGGTATAGAAAAAGATGATACTCCTGAAAGTATCTCGAGTCGTGCTAAGGATTCTCTAAAAGAATCTAAAGATACTGGGAAAAATAAAATTTCCATATCGAGTGAATCTAAATAGAATTACTAATTTAGAGCTCAAATAAGCTACTTGCATTATTGAATAGTGCATTTCGGACAAGATCTTTCTCTTCCCCACATTCGTTCTGGCGAATATCAATTAGTTGTTCCAATACATATTGAACGTAGCTGGGTTCATTGGGTTTTCCCCTATAAGGTACAGGAGCAAGCCACGGAGCATCAGTTTCAACTAACAAATTATCTAGAGGTACTTCTTTAATGGCATCTCTAATCGGTTGTGCATTCTTAAATGTAACAATTCCAGATATAGAGATATACCCACCATTTTCCACAACTTTTTTAGCTTCCAATGGTCCTCCGGTAAAACAATGCAAGACGACTTTCTTGGGCCATCCATACTTTTCTAGAAAGTCAAAAGTTTGCGGCCATGCATCACGAGTATGAATAACTAATACCTTATTATTTTGTTTTGCTAGATCCAATTGCCATTTAAACGATTCAGTTTGTTCTTCTTGTGTTGAGTGGTTGTAATAAAAATCGAAACCAGTTTCACCAACCCCAGTAAATAGATTTATTTTCTCTTTAAACAATTTTTCAAGATCTGACTTTTGAGATATTAGATATTTAGCTTCGTGTGGATGCAATCCCATTGTTGCACCGATTTTCAAATCCTCAACTTCTAAGCGTTCACGATTTTCATTTACATATTCAACAATTTCAACACTAAGTTGAGTTGTTTTTAAATCACAACCTATAACATTTAATCCACGCACACCATTGGCATAAGCTCTAGGAATTTGTACTTTGGCATCTTCAAGTGAATCGAAATGGCAATGCGTATCAAAAAGTGCGTTCAAAAGAACACCAACTCCTATTTTCTATTCTTCTTCAATTCGTGGAAATAGAGATTCACCTTTTTCCAATTTCAAACCAGAAGGGTAACTTCCCCACTCTATATCTTTAGGTAACCGCATTGTCTCGATTGGCGTACCTTCTTGTAGTCCCAACCTAGACCAAAGTTCACTTGCCGTAGCAGGTATCGCCGGATAAGCCATTAGACAAACAGCGCGTAAAGCTTCAAGACAATCTCCTAATATTGCCTGAGCGGATTCAATATCCGTTTTTGCTACTTTAAATGGTTCCGAAGATTCGATGAAGGTATTGGTTGCACCGATAAGATCCCATATGGTTTCATGGGCACCAGAAAAATTGAAGTCTTCTATTTCTTTGTTTGCTTTATCAAATGTTTGACTAATCAATTCTTTTAATGGCCCATCTTTCCTTTTATCTGTTGACATACCATCACAATATTTAATAGCCATATTCAATACACGGCTTGCTAAATTGCCGAAGTTGTTAGCCAAATCAGAATTATATCTTGCAACCATTTGCTCATAGCTAAAATCGCCATCGCCACCAAATCGCTGGTCCGCAATGAAATGATACCGATAACCGTCAACACCGAAAGTTGGAATCAAATCTCCCGGTATTATTTGGTTAGCTTTAGATTTACTCATTTTTTCTCCACCAACTGTTAAAAACCCGTGGGCGAAAACTGTTTTTGGTGGTTCGATCTCCGCTGCCATAAGCATTGCAGGCCAATATATAGCGTGAAAACGCAATATATCTTTACCAACAAAATGAATACCAGGCCAGAAGTTATTAAATGTCTTTTTATCATCTGGATAGCCGATTGCAGTGATGTAGTTAGTCAACGCATCAAACCAAACATAAGTAACGTGTTGCTCTTCCCACGGCAAAGGAATTCCCCAATTTATTGAAGTTCTAGAAATTGAGAAATCTCGTAATCCTGAATTGATGAAACTTAGTACCTCATTTCTACGGGAGGCAGGTTGAATAGCATCTGGATTTTTTGCATAATAATCTATTAATCTCTCTTGGAATGCACTTAATTTAAAAAAATAGTTATCTTCACGAACTTGTTCTAATGGTTTTCCGTGAAAAGGACAATTGCCATCGACTAAGTCATCTTCAACATAATAGGCCTCACACGCTACACAATAAAGTCCTTCATACGTTCCTAGTTCTATATATCCAGCATCATAAACTTTTTGCAGAAGAGTTCGTACGGCATATTTATGTCTATCTTCTGTTGTACGAATAAAATCATCGTTACTTATATTTAATTCACTCCAGAGCTCCTTAAATCTTTCAGAATAGAAATCTGCAAGCTCTTGTGGAGTCATACCCTTTTCTTCAGCAGCACGTTGCAGTTTTAAACCATGCTCATCTGTACCGGTCAAAAACATCACATCATCACCAATCAAACGATGCCATCTTGCAGTTACGTCAGCAGAAATTGTTGTATATGCTGATCCCATATGTGGGGCATCATTTACGTAGTAGATAGGTGTAGTTATATAGAACGGCTTCGACATAGATATTAACAATAGCCTCAAAACCAGGCTTTTGTCGCCTCTAACTTGAAGGTAAGTTTAAAAATAATTCTTTTAATTTATTCTTCGGCATATCGGTTATGAAACTCAGTGACCCAACAGCATCCTTTGAACTAACCCCAGAACTTTTCAACACCTTTAAGGCATTTTCAATCTCTGTAGTATCTGGCCCTATGGAATCAGCCTGAGACGATTCTATAACTATTACGCATTCTCCTTTTACCTCACCTGAAAATATATCTTGTAGTTGTGAAATAGTTCCACGTGATATCTGCTCAAATTTTTTTGTTAGTTCACGACAGATAACAGCCCGCCTTGATGGGCCAACATGCTTACTTAGCAAGGATAGGGTTGAAGATATCCGCTTTGGGGACTCATAACAAACAACAGGCCATTTTGATTGACTGATCTGTTCAAGAGCTATATCTTGATCTTTTTTTATTCTGGGAAAAAACCCTATAAACAAAAATTCACTTTGTCTAAAGCCAGATAAAGCAAAGGCTGTTGTAACTGCACTAGGGCCTGGAATAGAGGTAACAAAAAGGTTCGAATCTAGAACCTTATCGACAAGAATCTGTCCTGGATCTGAAATTGCTGGCATACCTGCATCGCTGACATAAGCAACAGAATTTCCTTGTGCAATTAATTCAATAATTTTGTCTGCCATCTGCGATTCATTATGTTCATGGATAGTAATGATATTTTTTTTATCTCTTTCAATCCCTAAAATTGAAAGCATTTTTTTCATCTCACGTGTATCTTCACATGCAATAAAATTAACACCAGTTAGATTACGTTTCATCCTGTCGGAGCAATCTTCCATATTGCCAATAGGACTAGCAACTAGATAGAGTCCAGGTTTAATGCTTTGATTCACCATTCGATCTTATCTAAAAGGTAATTCAACAATTGCATGGGTACCTTTTGGCGCAAATACTATCCGGTTTTTTGGAACTATTTTGGCTCTAAGAATCCTATTTGTGGAATCAATAAAAAGTACTTCTAAATCAAATTTCATACCAAAAGTATGAATAGATTTACAACGCTCAAATATCAGTTCGTCGGGACTGTCTTCGATTGATTTCCAAGATAGCCCGCGCCTACGTTGTTTATGTGTAATCGCATACATTCCTGTTGGAGTATATATTTCACCAACCTTATACGAGCTTTGCGAATCCTTCACCCATACACTTTGTCAGCTTCGACAACAAACTTCAATAGTGCATTAGATGCTATTGCAACCTAGCGTTGGGTCGAATAAGGTCTCGAAATAGGCCATTTACAACCAAACGCCTTTGCCTCCTTGTGCTTTGGTGCGGTTTTTATACGCTATAGTGCAGAAAATCGCACCAAAGCGTATATATCCAGTTGGACAGACCATTAGGTGGATACGCTAGGATGTAAGACCTTATGAGTAAGAAAACGAACAAACGCCAACTAAATGCTAAGCGCAAAAAAGCCAATCATGGCAAAAAACCACTTTGTGGACGTCGTTAAACTCTATATTTTCTAAAATTCTTAATCACGCATATTCGATGAAACTAGGAAATCTGCTTCTAGCGCTATCTTTATAGCTCTCGTCTGGCATTCACCAGTTTCTCTTTCCCACATTGCGATCTCGCTCTGAGCACCTGGATCTCCAGAAAAAGCTTTTTCAATAAGTTCGCTTTGAATGGCTACTCCTGGCAATACAACACCTGTTGCACCCATAGCATGCCCAGCTAGAATCATCTGAGATGTCCCAATATAGACAGGCCCACCGTAGACGCCAATCAAATGTAAGAAATACGAGATATCACCAGTTGAATCGATAACTCCAGATATTGGTAGATCGTAGAGGAACTCCGGTGAAATTGGAATTGATTGTGGATCACCAATGAGATTTACAATCAAGGGGATTTCCCTATTGTTCTCATATAGCGCTCCACAAAGTGCATACGGATCGTGAACATTAACGTCAATAGAAACAAGTAAACATTTAGCTCCCGCATCTATAGCATCATCTGCTAATTGAACACTCTGTCTAGTGCTCGGTGCTGTTACATCGGCACAAACTAAAACATCATTCGATTTAACCAGCGTCTTAATTAAGTTCTTCCGTTCTTTTCGAGAAAGAGTGTTACCTTCGCCTTCTTTTGTCCCAACAAAAATTGCTGCAACATTTTCGTGGCTAAGTCTTTTAGCTAAGCGTGCAGTTGTTTTATATTCAACATCGCCATCTTCATCAAAAAGAGTTGGGAGTGCCACTGCTATACCTTCAAATAAAGGTTTAACTACAAGGTCTATATCATCGCTTAACTCATCTATCTCAGATATATTTATTTGTGTATCTTCCATGATTAGTTCTGTTGCTTTTTCTTCCTCTTGTATAATCTCAACATCCTCAGTTTCCTCATCGACGCCTGTCACATCTTCAACGAGTTGCTCATTATCTTTTTGAACATCTTCTAATAAGACATTATCGATATAGTCATCTATCCCAACTTCTTCGATTCTGCTCAATTCTTCCTCCGAAGGACCTCCCAAATCTAATAATTCTTTAGGGTTCTTAGACTTAGTATGTTCTATCAATGAGAACACTTCTGCAGATGAGCTGTCAACTTCAGTTATTTGAGGCTCTCTAATCTCGGCAATAGCCCCATCGTCTTCCCAATCATCGATATCGTCTTCTTGGGCATTTCTATAGATTTCGTCCTCTATATCAAAGGTTTCCCAATCGTCAAAGTCTTCAAAGTCGTGTCTAGATCCTATTCTTGGCATAAGAAAAAAAGAATACTCAATTTTGTGGGTAAAGTGTGTGACTCAAGAAAGTGATATTAACCATCATTTTGTGAGATTATTATAGGGTGCTTTTTCCCACGATATCTTTCGTGATCTTCTTCTTAATTGTCATGCCACTCTCGTGGCTACTATTGCCGTTGCTAGTAAAAAGAACCGATTGGAAACATCGCCTACCTTGGCGGATATTAGTGCTGGTAGCAAGCTTTTTCTTCTTAGGGTTTAACCAGCCTTCCGTCAATTTTGGAATCTTTTCATTACCTTTGCCTTGCGTAGTTTTAGGTACTTCCATCGTTGGAAACTATCTATTCACCAATCTGTTAGCCAAGCAGAGCTCAGATCGAGCAAAAAAATATGTTCTAATCGCAGCTATCAGCACTAATGTTGGTGCACTTGGGTATTTCAAGTACCGAAATTTTGTTTTAGAGCAAACCTATAACTTATTTAGTAATTCTTTCGAGATTCCAAGATTAAGTTCACTAATTGTCCCTATTGCAATCTCATTTTTTACTTTCCAGGCTATTAGCTATCTTGTTGATGTATACCGTGGAACTATTGAAAAAGTCTCTTTTTTAGATCTAGCTGTATTCCTCTCGTTCTTCCCACACCTAGTTGCTGGTCCAATTGTTCGTGCCTCTGAATTTATTCCTCAACTTAGAAATCCAATTAATCCACGGACGGTAGAAGGAACACGTGCATTAACTCTTATCACTAGAGGTCTATTCAAGAAGATGGTGATAGCAGACTTACTATATGTCCAAATTGTCCGACCCGCATTTGGAGCTCCAACCACTTTAGGAGCACTCGACTCATTAACAGCAGCGTATGCGTATGCAGTGCAGCTTTATTGCGATTTTTCTGGTTATACCGATATCGCTATCGGCGTTGCGTTGCTCCTAGGGTTCAAGTTTCCAGAAAATTTCAACCGACCATATAGTGCAACATCACTTAGAGACTTTTGGTCACGCTGGCATATGACACTTTCACGTTGGCTCAAAGATTATGTTTACATCCCATTAGGTGGGAATCGAAATAGCATTTTTGGTAATAGATTTATCTCATTTAACCTTATTGCAACCATGGCCATTGGTGGACTTTGGCATGGGGCAAATACAACCTTCATAGTGTGGGGTTTATTTATGGGTATAGCTCTAGTGATCGAAAAATATTTGCGTAACTTTAATGAGAAACACAATATTGTTGTACCAGCTGTTTTGCGCCGAATAATTACTTTCCACGTAGTTACTTTTGGTTGGATTATCTTTGCTTCCGAATCAATGACTAATGCAAAAATAATGTTTTCAAATATATTTTCAGGCTTTTCTACATCCTCAGAACTAATAACTTTTGCTGTTGTTGTTCTAATTGCCTGTGGAATATTTATCCAAAATATTCCAGAATCTCGCACCTCACAAATAACTGCATTCATTCAATCACGTCCGATCATGCTCCAAGCAGCTATTTTTGGTGTAGGTCTAATGTTACTATCGGCTTTGTCTGGTAACGTTTCTGCATTTCTCTATGGGTTTTTCTAGGTGATTGCTATGACTTTTATTGAACGAAGTGACGATCAAAATAATTTAATAAAAAAAGAAAATAAAAAAGAACACATAAAGCGTGTCTTAGTTTCTTCAGTTGACCAACCTCATAAAGTAATGTCAGCAGGCCAAGCGATCAAACTCATATTTGCAATTATTATTATCGGATCTATATTAAATTCTTCAGCACTTCACACTAAGGCGAGTGCAATGGAGCCTTCTCTAGTAAGAACAGCTTCACTGGCTGTGTTAAGCCCTTTTGATAAAGTTTCACGAGCCATTGGGCTTACAAGTCTCAGACAGATACCTAGGGATAATCTAAGCTTAGGTCGAGATGATGAAATAGATACATTTTCATTCGAAAATATCCAAAAAGTTAAACCTCCTACAAAAATAAAAGAATTACCAGTTCTTTCTCCTGAAAACAGATTAAATGTATGGATAATTGGAGACTCGCTAGCAATTACACCCGGAGAGTCAATGGTGCGATCTTTCCCTACAAGCGCATTTAACATTCAAGGGTTACAAGGACAAGTTTCTACTGGTTTAGCCCGACCCGATATTTTTAACTGGTTTACAAATATTAATGATTTTGTAGTCTCCGCTAAGCCACAACTAATAATTGCCACTTTTGGCGCAAATGATGATCAATACCTTTTCTCAAGCTCAGGACCTATTGGCCCCTTTGGATCACAAGCATGGAAAGATGAATACTATTTGAGAGTAGCTTCAACTCTTGATTACTTGGCTAATCAAGGAATCCATACCATGTGGATCGAAATTCCACCCGTTCGAGATCCTGCTAGGAATGCAAGGTATCAAATCATCAACGAAGTTACTCGCAATGCCACTGCTACTAGACCTGATACCACTACATATGTAGAAACTGCAGCCGCTTTTTCTAACCCCGATGGCAGCTATAGTGATGCACTTCATATTGATGGAGTTCCGACTTTACTTAGAGCTCCTGATGGGATCCACTTTACCCGTGCAGGAGGGGATCTCATTTCAAGGCTTGTATTAGAAAAACTTAGGACTCTGTACACGTTCGAATAAGTGAACCTTGATCCTGCGAACTAACCTTTATCGCATGGCAGAAAATCAAATAATTATTCCAAAAGAACTACTCCCTAGCGATGGACGATTTGGTTCTGGACCATCTAAAGTTCGCCCAGAACAGCTTGCATATATCAATAATCATGCAAACTTACTTGGAACCAGCCACCGCCAAAAGCCGATTAAAAATATTGTGGCGGCTATACAAGAAAAGTTTAAAACACTGTTTGCATTGCCAAAAGATTATGAAGTTCTACTAACCAACGGTGGTGCTTCTTTAATGTGGGATGCAGCAAGCTATTCCATCATCCAAGATAAAAGTTCACATGCAGTATATGGGGAATTTTCATCACGTTTTGCTGCGATCTCTAAAAAAGCACCCCACCTAGGTAATCCTGTGATTGTTGAGGCACAACCAGGTACGGCAAGTTATCTAGAAACAACTGAAGGTGTAGATACCTATTGCCTTACCCATAATGAAACCTCTACAGGCGTCATGATCGACCCTTACTACGTTGGAAATGAATCTAGTGTTGTAATGGTAGATGCAACATCTGGTGCAGGTTCAGTTAGTGTTGATCCAAACACATATGACATGTACTATTTTTCTCCACAAAAATGTTTTGGAGCTGAGGGTGGAATTGTGTTTGCTCTTTGTTCGCCCAAAATGATTTCTAGGATTGAATCAATTGATCGTTATGCTCCCGCTATTTTGGATCTTAAAACGACATTAGAAAATTCTCGACTCAACCAAACTCTAAACACCCCTGCACTGACCACTCTTTTCCTAGTTGATGCACAGCTAGATTGGATATTAGAAAATGGAGGGATGGACTTTTCTAATAAAAGATGTGCTGATTCATCTGCGCAACTATTTAATTGGGCGCAAAATAATCCACTTACCTCTCCATTTGTTGAGAATGAAAAAGAGCGTTCTCTTGTCACTGCAACAATTAATATAGATTCAAGTATTGATGCTGAAGATGTTGTTGCTACATTACGATTTAATGGAATTGTTGATTGTGACCCATATAGAAAACTTGGTAAAAACCAAATCCGTGTCGCAACATTCCCATCTATTGATCCAGATGACATTTCGCAACTAATTAAGTGTCTAGATTTTGTTATTGGTGAGCTTAACTAAATCGTAGAATCAAAAAATTATTGTTCACTTGAAGAATCAATTAATTTAGATGAACAGACTTCTGCAGCCGAATCTAATGCTTTTTTCTCGTCTTTTGTGCCGTTCACATTTTTAAATTCTTCAGCATTTTTTGCTTCTGCAAATTTTTTAAGAGTTTTAGCTGAAAGTTTCTCGAATGTTTCATCCACAATACAGTCGGCATATGTTCGAATAGATTTTTTTTGAGATTCTGGAGCATTCGCACCTAATGTTTCAATTAGATTATTTCTAAAAGATTCTTTTACACTTTCTTTCGAAGGCTTAGACGTACAACCTGTTAAAGCTAGTGTTGCAATACAAAGTACAACGATAATTTTCTTCAAGTCATTTCTCCTTTTAATATATAAATCTAAGCGTTTGCAACAACTCGTACTGCTGCCGGATTAAATAATTCACTAATAATTATCCCAACTTCTTCATCTGTAGGACAAATTTCAAAAGGTTTCCCTAGATCTATAAGCTCAGAAATATTCGATAGTTCATTCCGGACATAGATATCAAAACAATCGAATTCCCCTGATGGGGTATCATCGCTGTAGTGTCCAACGATTCTAGCTTCGATTCCATTTACATCGATTAACGCTATGCACTCTAGCCCAGCCACTTCTACCCCCGCTCTGGTTTGTTAGATACTACATATTGTGCCAATAAATCAGTATTAATGGGTGGATGCTAAGTAAACAGTCAATATGGTAGATATCAGAGATCTTTGCCTATTTTCGTTTTTTTATTAAAAATAGTAGAACTAATGCTCCAATAGCGGCACCAATCCAGACCTTAGGTTGCGTGATTAGAGGTACTTCTTGGTCCTCTTTGGAATATAGAGGGATTACGTTATCCGTCAATTCTTCGGTTTTATCTGTATTTTCTTGCCTCTCAGCTGGGGCTTTACTTTCAGACTTAGGCTTAGGTGTATGCGGCGACTTATCTGGTGCTAAAAATTCTTCATCTTTGCGAACATTTGCAGCGAGAGCTGAGACCTTATGCTCAGCTCGTCCCGCAGGGTGCGAAACCGTTTGCGAAGATGAAGAATTTTTAGCATTAGCTTTCGGTTTAGCCTTAGATTTGGGTTTCACATCTGGAGCCGATTCCTCTCCAAAAATCTCGTCAACTACAGAATCAACTGATTTAGTTGATGGTCTTTTCTTTTTTGGGTCGTAAGCCATAAATATCCTTTTAATTAAATTGAGTTAAATACCGGTTGAACGGAAACATTTGCATTTTCATCTTCGACCTCTATACCGACCAATTTAAGGAAAACATTTTTAAAATCACTATAAGCTTCCTTAGCGCCTGGCCGCGAACCTAGTTCACTTAACGGAATAGACATAGCACTAGCTTCTGCGATTGCTGCACGAGAATTTACAGAGATAACATTATCCTTATATTTTGTTATCAGGTCTGATTCCCAAAATTTTGAATCTCTTGTCCTACCCACATTGTTGACTACAACACCTGAAATAGCTGGCTTACCTTGTCTTCTGCTCGCTATACGTGACACATTTTGGTTAAAGGATTCAACCCCATCACTTGACCATGCACTTGGGGCAGAAACAATAATTACTTCATCACTAGCAAATAGTGCATTAATCGTTAATAGACCCACTGATGGTGGGCAGTCGAAAAGAATAATGTCATATTGATCTTTAATACCAACGAGAGCTCGTTGTAGTCTGTCACATGAGCCGATAGGATCTGAGGCCAATAGCGCCTCGGTGCTCGCCAGTGAATGACTTGAGCATATAACGTTTATAGGAAAATCGCTTTTATTATCCCAGTTACTTTGCTGTATAAATTGTGCCACATTTTCAGGATTTAGCTGCACCTCGTCGAGAAGTACATTAGTCAAGTTTGAATCTTGCTGTTCTAATTGGATACCTAATCCAGCGGTACAGTTTGCTTGCGGATCACAATCGACGACCAAAACTCTAAATCCTAAATCTGAAGCTATCTCAGCTAGGCCAAGTGTAACAGTGGTTTTACCGACTCCACCTTTTTGATTAGCTATAGCAATTGCAACCATCGTTCTACGTTAGTGCGAAGAATACGAATTACGCCAATACAATCGCCAAAACGTGTGTTGGGTGTTATTTCTTTAGAGAATCTCTGATTTCTGTTAAAAGATCAACTTCACTAGGACCAGATGCCTCTTCTTGTGCTTTTTGGAGTTTTGCTGCTGCCTTAACGATCAGAAAAGCGACTACTGCAACAATGAGGAAATTTATTACAGCGGTAACGAATGCCCCGAACCTAAATTGTGCGTTATTTATTTCAAGTATTGCTACTTCTGAGAAATTCGGCTTACCCCCGAACATTGCAAATATAGGAGTAAAAAGGTTATCGGTAAAACTGGTAACAATTTTACCGAACTCTACACCCATGAGGATTCCAACTGCTATGGAAATTAAGTTTCCCCCGGCTACAAATTTTTTAAATTCTTGAATCATTTTTCCCCCAATTTTTTCTTTACAACAGGGCAAACACTACTACAAAGCCAAATTATCTAGCACGTTCTGGATTAGTTGTCGGCCTACACCTTTATCCATAGTCATAATCGATTCGGGATGGAACTGGACTGCGGCGATGGGCTCAGCAACATGTTCGATAGCCATAATAACTTTATCGTCCTGAGTCCGAGCTGTAATTGTTAGCTCTTTAGGAAATTTTGATTCGTCAGCAATTAAAGAATGATATCTTCCCGCTTGAAACGGCGAATCAATACCAGTAAAAATATGTGCCTGACTATTTTCTATAAGGATCTGTGATGGTTTTCCATGCATAGGTATTTCAAGTTGTTCAAGTTCACCACCAAAATATTCCACTAAAGCCTGTAAACCTAAACACACACCAAAAATCGGTAGATTGTTTTGACGAGATTTATCAATGATCCAAGATAATCCAAACTCACTCGGTGAACCAGGCCCAGGTGAGAGACAAATCAGATCTGGATTTAGAGTAGAGATCTCTTTTTCAAACTCGTCTTGGCTAAACCCAACCCTCCGGGTATGCACAGTTGCCCCACACATTCGGAAATATCCCGCAAGTGTATGAACAAAAGAATCTTCACAATCAATTAGTAAAACTACTGGCTGTTTTAAATTTGATTTTTCATTGATTGTATTTTTTCCAATATCTAAGGCTTCATCTAACTTATTAACTCCATCCAAATCTGATACCCTTTCAGTAATAACAAAATCGGTTGAAGTTGAAGAATTAATTTTTTCGTCTGCTGGACTTTCTCCAATAGCACTCGCATTACAAAATCTAACAACATCAAGCATGGCACTAGCTTTCAATTCTGTTTCCTTCTCTTCTTCAACCGGATCAGAATCGAAAAGTAAGGTTGCCCCGACTCGAATATGTGCCTGCCCATTTTCAAAATGGACGGTTCTGAGCATTAGTCCAGTATTCATTGACCCGTTTAAACCTACAAACCCCATCGCACCGCCATAAAATCTCCGAGGAGATTTTTCATATTCCTCTATAAAGTTCATCGCCCAAAGCTTTGGTGCACCCGTAACGGTTACTGCCCACATATGAGTTAAAAATGCATCGAAAGAGTCGTATCCATCTTCTAAATGAGCTTCAACATGGTCGACTGTATGGATTAGCCTCGAATAAAGCTCAATTTGTCTCCTACCAATGACTTTAATAGTTTCTGGAATACACACCCTTGATTTGTCATTTCGATCTACATCAGTACACATTGTTAATTCAGATTTTTCTTTTTCTGAAGCTAACAGCGTTTCGATCTGTTGTTCATCTGTAACGTTTCCTGAACCCCTAGCTATAGTTCCAGCAATAGGACAACTTTCAACACGTGCTCCATCTATTCTCACATACATTTCAGGAGATGCAGAAACAGTCCATTCATTTTTACCTAGATTAATTAGAGCACCATATGGAGCCGGGTTAACATCAAGCAATTTATTAAAAACGGTTGCTGGTGTTGCAAAACATTGTTCATGAAAAGTTTGACTAGGAACAACCTCAAAAAGATCTCCTCTAGCAAAATATTCCTTTGCGACTTCAACAACTTGGGCATATTCACCTTTGGCCATGTCTCTAGTGGAATCAACCTTTACTGGAATATAGCTACTTTGCTCACCGCCACGAAAATCAACATCTGTTTTTGCTACACCCACATGTTCAAATTCATATTCAATTTTATAAGATGAATTTTCTTCATGGTCAGTAATATAAAGTTCATCTGCTAAATATAAAACTAGATCTCTAGAGTTCTGTCTATCTTGGCTTCTTGTAACTCCCATAAAATCTAAACCGAGGTCATAACCAAATGCGCCATAAAAACCGGCTTTATCATCCTCTATCGCAAGTTTGTCTCGCAGTATACGTATCACATTAATTACATGCGGCAATTTCGACCGATCTTCTTCTAAAAAATTAGTTGTAGATTTAATTATTTCACATTCAGTTTTTTGATCATTAGACAATTTAAGCTTTACAAATTCAATTTCTTCTAATAGCTCACAAAAAACTGGGATTAGTACTTCACCATTTTTATTCAGTGCCTCTACAGATAAATTATCTCCGACGGTTTCTATAACCAGTGGTGGATTAACGAAGCCAATATCCCAACGTGTATATCGTCCTGGATATTCGTATCGTGATGTGAGCATAACACCACGAGATACATCTAGTTTTTCAATTATAGAATCTACTTCTTCAATCGAACACGTAGTACGGGTTGAAATAATCTTTATTCTTGAATCATTACATTCAAATCTTTGTACTTGTTGTGAAGATATATCCACCATAGATCTAATGCATTCGTGCTTTCGAAAAGATTGTTGCTGTTGTGATATCTCCTCGAGTTCGTTCCAGTACCGCACGAAAAGCATCAGTTGTTCTTCTTAAACCGTGAGTTAATGCATCTGGGAAATCTATCGATACAGCCATAGAATATGCTTCGTCCATAACTTCTAATAATTCATTAGCACGAGATAAATTATCTTGACGTAACAAATCTAAAATCGTTCTCCTAAGTTCGCTAGCCGCTTCTATAATTCCATTTATATATGCAGGCGCTTGTACGTCAAGCTGTGACATCGTAGGGATACTGGTCCCACTTATAACAGCTAGAGTTACACAACTTTCTGTGTATTCCTTCTGAGCATCATAGAACATGGAGTTTGCACTAATCTCTGGAAATTCCAACATTTGTTCTCTACATGAATTTAATAGCTCTAAGGATTGCTCATTTAGTTCTTGAGCTTTGTCTAGTTCTTGGCGGTGAGTAGAGCGTATCGATGCCGATGAGAGCTGAATTACTTTTCTTGAAATACTTAACATTTCTTCTCTAGCACTATGTTGAGATTCCAAAACTTCAACAGCCTGTGAAATATCAAAAGAAATTTTAGTAGCCATCTGCTTCGCGGGACCTAGCTCTTGTGGCTCTCGCTCGCTTTTGTTTTTGCATTTCATTTATCTGAAATAGCAAATAGCTATAAACACCTAGACCGACACAAGCCAACAAAAACAGCACAACAGGCAATGTTTGGCGTGTTACTAAAGAAACAACTCCCAGCACTACAACAGAGCCAACTAATCCATTAAATACATCTCGCCTACGTTTTTTTATTGCAGATCGTTTTGTAAACTCTGGCCGATGCATAGAACCATCTACTAGGCCAGCAGCACTTCTAGTTCTAGAAGAAATCTTCTTGTTAGATGTTTTGAGTACACCCAAAGTGTGTGCATAATCTCCAATAGCCCCGACTTTTCGATCTGAGCGTGCACGCAAAAGTGGCGGCACCAAAACTGCAGCCCATAAAACCCCGAGAATAATTAGAACAGGTATAGTCACTCCTTACAACTCCGAACTATAGCTATATACGCTACTTAAGTTTAAGGTCAAAGGTGTGCATTTCATAATTAGCTAAACAGTCAACACGGTTTAGATCACTAAAAGCAACTTCTCTCGTCTGACCAGCAGGGTCTTAATTTTTTAAAAGCCTAGGTCGTCGTCATCCAGTACGGCTTCTCGTCGCCATGGGCCTGTAGAACCGCCGCTCTTTTCCCAAAGTGCAAGATCTGTAATTTCCATTGTGCGATCAATACTCTTACACATGTCGTAAACAGTTAATGCTGCAACGCTACATGCCGTTAAGGCTTCCATTTCAACACCAGTACGATCAACTGTATCTACTTGGCTTTCTACTTCAACGAAGTTTTCCTCTAACCGAAAGTTTACGAATACGCTTTGCACCAACAACGGATGGCATAGTGGTAAAAGATTTGACGTTTGTTTTGCTGCTTGAATTCCTGCAACTCGAGCTACAGCTAAGACATCACCTTTTGCAATTGAACCTGTAGCAACCTTATCTGCAGTATCTGGCAACATGCGCACTTTACACCTAGCAACAGCTCGTCTATGGACTGGTTCTTTTGCGGACGATTCTGTCATTCGTGCGCGACCAAGGGGGTCTAAAAATGTGTACTCAGATGGCATGACTATAAATCTTACTTCAAATTCTGCCTGTTGCGCATTAAAGAATTATCCCGTGTTGAAAGATTAATCAGCTTATTGTCTGGTGTTTTTAGTCACTCCAGTTTCTTCTCGTCTTATCAACCTGCGTATATTCGGAGCATGTCTAGCTATTACAAAGATCAACAAAGCCGCAGTAATAAAGAATTCCCATTGAAAATAATGATTAAATCCTACCCATATAGGCAAAATGGCTGTAGCAACTATTGAAGAAACTACTGGAAGTTTGGTGATTTTCATTGTTATAAACCAAACGGTAATTGCCAATATTGCTGGAAGAGGAAGTAGGGCTAAGGCTACCCCTGCTCCTGTCGCAATACCTTTGCCGCCTTTTCTGCCGATGGGCACAACATGGCCCATCATGGCTGCAAACCCAACCAAGTAAGCAAGCATTCTTGCACTCTCTTCGTTCAAGTACGAATCCGCAACAAGGAGAGCAATTATTGTCGGGAAAAAACCTTTTAATATGTCCAACGCCATCGCCAGAGAACCCCATCTCCAGCCTGCTATCCGAGCAACGTTACTAGCACCTGGGTTTTTTGATCCTGTTTTGTATAAGTCATGCCCAGCAATTTTTGCTACAAAAACAGAAAATGGGATATTCCCTAAAAGATATGCCGCTAAAACTGCAAGAATCGCTAAAACCACCTCACAATTCTAGTTGTGACCAAGGTGAATTTTCTGACGTAAAACAAGTAAAATTGAACAATGCCTATTTATGAATATAAATGCAATCAATGCGGAGAGCACTTTGATATTGAACAACGCATGACTGATGACCCACTAACCACCCACGACAATTGTGGTGGTGTACTTTCGAAAGTATTCTCAAGTGCTGGAATAGTTCTAAAAGGCTCCGGATTCTATAAAACAGATGCTAGGAGTTCAAACAACACGAAAGAAAAATCTAAAGAATCAACATCAAGTCCTGCTAAACCAGCTAACCCTAAGAGCGAGACAAAATCGGATAAAACTCCCTCAAAACCCGCGAAAGCCACAGATTCAAAGACTAAATAATTTCCCTTGTCTATTCTTGTGTCTAATTGTATTATATTGATGTGCTTAAACGGTCTCCAAAGTCAAGAATTATAAATTTTGCAATATACCTAATCGTAATAGTTGCTGTATTTATTGGAGCAGATTCACTGTTAACATTTCGGACCCTAGCGAACTCTTACGGAACAAGGGACACCTACCTAATTGCAAAATCTCGAATAGCTTCAGGTTCACCAATCAAAAAAAGCGAACTAGCAAAAAAAGAAATGTTCTCCAGCGACGCTCCCCAAGGCGCACTGAAAGCAAATTCTATAAAAACAACTTTCTTTGCAAAAGAAACAATCATTGCTGAAACAATGATCACTAAAGAAATGGTTTCAACCTCAGCAATAGATACTGTCAATAGAAACAATCGAATAATGTTCGTCCCGAGCAAAGACAACTTGAATAGTTCAATTGGCACACTTGCAGATCTCATTTCTGTTTCTCCCGACGGATACGGATCAGAAATAATTGCTCATGAAGCAAAAATACTTTTCGATATAGACAACTTAGAACTCGACGAAAATCTTGAAAATCCAAGCCCTGGATATTTTGTTGAAATCACTAGCCAAGAAGCACAGGACTTAACTTTTGCGCTTGCAAGTGGAGAAGTATATTTCGCAATTTTAAGAAACGAATGACTAACCTTTGAACTCGTGCCAATCATCCATGCCATTATCCTTGGGTTCATTCAAGGACTAACAGAATTCCTGCCTATTTCCTCTAGCGGACACTTAGTTATTATCCCTAAATTACTTGGATGGGAAGCACTGGACCCAAGTATTGAAAAAACTTTTGATGTATCTTTACATGCAGGTACATTAATTGGCGCCGTTGCTTATCTACATAAGGATATCTTACGTATAATTTCATCGTTATTTAATTGGATTAAAACCCGCCAAATGGATATCTATGCGAAATTAGGTTTCCTACTTCTTTTGACAACAATTCCCGGTGCGCTACTTGGTGCAACTCTTGAAAATTTTATTTCAGAAAATCTCGGCACACCCTTCCTTGTTGCAACAATGCTCATAGTTTTTGGTATTGCCCTATATATTGCAGATCAATTCAAAGGCCAGAAAAAAGACAGTGACTTCAAAATAGTGGACGCAATAATCGTGGGGGCAAGTCAAGCACTTGCACTTCAACCTGGAGTTAGCCGAAGCGGAATTACAATGACAGCATTGCGCTCACGAGGATTTTCACGAGAAGCAAGCGCAAGACTTAGTTTTCTAATGCTTATTCCTATTGTTGCAGGAGCAACTCTTTACACATCCGTGAAAACTTTTACTGGCGATGGTATAGCTTCAGAAATGGTTTGGCCAATGATTGCAGGGGTAACTACTTCAGCAATTACTGGATTTTTTGCCGTTTATATTTTACTGAAAATTGTGAAATCAAAATCGTTTACTCCATTTGTAATATACCGAATCGCCGCCGGCCTATTCATCTTTGCGTGGATAGCACTTAGTTAAATAAGAAGAGATTCGAGGGACGCATTCTCTTACTCCGCTTCACTCGTTCGTATACTCACTCGCTCCAGATTTCGTAACGAGAATGCGCCACCTCGAAATCTATATATTATTCAAATAAGGTAAATAAAATTCATGAAGTCGAAGTCCTAGACCGCCGCGACATTTGAACTAAGTGATCATTCAAGTAGTCGCTATCAACTTCGAAATGTATGTAAATTTTGACTGACACCCATGAAGCAACATTTTGAACAGACCATTATTCAAGTAGTCACTATCAACTTCGAAATGACATCTGGACTGAGCGTAGCGAAGGAAGCGGAATAAGAAGTTGTTAGTGACTACTTTCCTGTCATCACCATGTGATCTATGAGTACAGTATTTCCAACTCCAGAACCTGGTAGCCACCAAGTATCATCGGCAACAGCACTGGTATTAGCAAGCATTGTTAATAAGTCAGAAGCTATGGTTGCTTCTTTAAAACTTTCTGACATTTTCCCATTCCTGATCCACACACCTTGTGCGCCGACTGAAAAATCTCCAGAGAGTGCATTTACACCAGAATGAACTCCTAAAAAGTGCTGTATATACAGTGCTTCACCAACTTTTTCAAAAATATCTTCCACACTTTCTCCTGTTGGCATTGCACGAAATGCGCGCATTCCTGCTCCGGGCCTAGATGCTACACCGGAACGTTTTGCACAAGCATTTGGTTTCATTGATAGACGTCGAGCCGAATACATGGTGTGAGCAAATTGTTCAAGTTTCCCATTTTCTATAAAAATATTTTGTCGAACGGGCATTCCTTCTGCATCATGTGTTGCCGCTGTGAAAGCATTCTCATTCGTAGGGTCATCTATGAGCGTTAAATTCGAATGTCCGATTACATCTCCTAGACGCTCAGCAAGTAATGCCCTCCCTTTTGCAACAGCACCACCAGAAAGCATTGAAGATATAATTCCAAAGAATTGTGTAGCAACTAATGGGTCAAGAATTACAGGGATTTCAGCACTAATAGGTTGCGTTCCTCCAAGTAGCCTATATCCTCGAGTAAAAGCCATATTAATTGCCTCATCAATATCTAACGTTTTAACGTCTCTCGAAAATGAAAAACCATGGGATTCAAGTTGCTCTTCTTGACCAAGCATCATCGTTGTAGAAAGACTTGATGAAGTATTTGAATTTGTAACAACTATGCCATGAGAATTTGCGACAACACTATGGCCCCACCCATCTTCATAATCTGCAGAAGGAACATCTTGGATTCGTTTATCATAACTTATCGTTCTTTTTTCAAGTTCAATTGCGATATCAATTTTGTCCTGTATGGAGAGCTCAAAGATCGATTCATTCCACCCATTTTTTTCAACAGCGTCAACATCATCAATGTCAGAAGGTTTTACCAAGGCTGAATACTCGTCAGGTTCAGATATCGACGCATTCTCGCGAGCATTTTCTAAAGTCATTTCAAGTATCTCTTCATCAAATGATTCAGCCCAAGCGCTACCCTGGCGATGATCATTGATTACTCGAATACCTACAGCTGCTGTTGTAGCTGTAGTCATATTTTCTACTTCACCTTTATAAACAGAAATTTCTGTATCGCTACCATTCGAAACATATACTTCTATCTCTTCAGAACCTTGTGCCTTGTCTGCAAACTTCTTAGCTAACTCTTCTAATTGCTTCGTACCATTTATTTTTTCGTTAACTGATGTCATGCTGCAGTTCCTCCAACAGTCATTGACGATACTCTTAATGTTGGTTGGCCTGCAGATACCGGCACACCTTGACCATTCTTCCCACAAGTTCCCGTCCAAGTGTCAAAATCATTTCCTACTGCATCAATATCAAGCATGGTTTGCAAACCATTACCTATGAGAGTTGCACCACGAATTGGATAAGTTATTTTGCCGTTCTCGACCATATATCCTTCTGTTACCCCAAAAACATATTCTCCAGTAACGGTATCTACTTGGCCTCCACCTAAAGCCACACAATAGATCCCATATTGCGTAGATGAAATAATGTCGTCAACTTCACTTGTCCCAGATTCAAGGTATGTATTTGTCATCCTGGCCATTGGAACAAATTCATATGTTTCTCGTCTACCGTTTCCAGAAACGTCATGTCCTAATTTTGTTGAACGGATTACGTCGTACATATAGTCTTTCAAGATTCCATTTTCTATCAAAATATTTCTATTAGATGGGTTCCCTTCGTCGTCAAATCTGTAGGTTCCCCATTCGTCACCCATTGTTCCGTCATCGATAAGTGTTACCAGTTGTGAAGCAACTTGTTTTCCAACTTTACCGGCAAAAACACTCTGCGCTTTATCGATATGGTCAGCTTCTAAACCATGTCCACAAGCTTCGTGGAACAACACTCCACCTGCACCTTTTTTTAGAATCACGCTAAGGTTCCCACTTGGGGCTGGTTTCGCATCAAGCAAAGTAACACTACGCTGAGCTGCTATCTTTGCAATCTCGTCAACTGAAAATACATCAAAAAATTCTGAGCCAACACTTCTACCTGGGGCTTCATGCGCACTTTGGATCCCATCTAAATTCTTAGCTATTGTTTGGACGACACATCGCGTACGTGTTTGAGTATCTGATACATTTACTCCTGCCGTATTCATTATTAATACTTCGCGTTGACTTTGAGCAATAGTGGCAGAAGCTTGAGCTATCGATGAATGATAACTTCTTGCAACCTCATCAATCTCTCGTAATCTCTCTGCCGTTACTCCAGCAGGATCTCGAAACTCATCACTTTCCAAAGGAACACTACGGTTATCTCCTTTAAAAAGATTTGCATCTATCCCTTTACCAGAAGGCGAAATTGCACCTCCAACACCTGCTGATGCACACGCTGCTTCAACAGCTGATTCGAGACCTTCTGGTGTAAATGTACTTGTATATGCGTAACCGACTCTAGAGTTGTTAACTACTCTTATCCCCACACCTTTACTTAAACCAGTAGTTCTTGAATCTATACGCTTCTCATCTAGCGAGGTACCTGCTGTACTTGTCTGCTCACAAAAAGCCTCTGCAAAAGTTGCTCCTTTTTTCGTGGCACTTTTTAATGAGTCAGCTATTAAGCCTGGATCAATATTCATAGTTTCCCTTAAGTAATAAATCAGTCTAGAGGTTAAACGAAATTTATTCGATATTTCTTCCCAAATAATCTTATATGCCTATTATCAACATGGTAGCTTGTTCAATAGAAATTTAGGGGGAAATATGCCGGATGACAACAATTTTCAAAATCCTTATGGTCAACAACCTAGCGACCCACAACAAAATCCTTACGGCCAACAACCCAGCTACCCACAACAAAATCCTTATAGCCAACCCCCTAAGAAGAAGAGCAAACTATGGCTATGGATAACAATTGGTATTGTTGTACCTCTCTTCTTATGTGGATTAGGAATTGGCGGCTGTGCATTTTTTGCAACAAAAACCATTGCCCCAGCCATTAATGCAACCAACGACTTCTATAGGGCAGCCAAAGCTGGAGAAGACCTAGATCCTTATACCTGTCAACGATACTTAGATCAAGGTTCATCTTTTAACGATATCTTTGCAGATCAGCCCAAAATAGATAGCTACCGTTTTACTGAGGTTGACATTACCAATGGTAAGGCAACTGTAGATGGAAAAGTGACTAGAGAAGGTGTCACGTTCGATGCCGAGATAGACTTAGAAAAAAATGATGGTAAATTCAAAGTCTGTTATGTAGAGGAGAGCTAGAAAGCTCAAATGTCAGAAGCTAAGCCTAGTAATACTCTGGCTAAAGAGAATTCAAATCCAAATGGACTAAAGGATAATCCTAGACGTCTAATTGTTGAGATTGTAATTCTTGGATGCCTATATGCAATCTATACATTTGCAAGAAATATTAATGAGTCTGGAATTGATCAAGCTTATGAAAACGCAAAACTCATTATCCGATGTGAAGAGTTTTTTTCTATATACCACGAGCAAACTATTCATCAATTCTTTTTAAATCATGACTGGGTATTGATTGCATCAAACTACTTCTATGGTTCGCTACATTTCATAGCAACTATTTTTGCTCTAGTTTGGGTGTTTGTAAAAGATCCCAAACGCTACTCGCTAGTCCGCAATACTATTGTTATTTCTACCTTAATTGCTCTAGCCGGATTTATTTTGTTCCCACTTATGCCTCCACGTCTTTTGCCAGAAAGCTACGGGTTTATTGATTCGTTAGATAAGTACCCAACATTTTGGTCATTTAATTCCGACGAGTTCGCAACGATTTCTAATCAATATGCTGCAATGCCTTCAGTACATATTATCTGGGCTTCCTGGGTAGCTTTTGCCATGTATCCATATATAAAGAATAGGTTCCTTAAAGTATTAGTAATCTTGTATCCGCTAACAACTTTCTTTGTAATTATCGTTACCTCTAATCACTACTTTTTAGATGCTGTGGCAGGATTAGTCATTTTGCTTATTTCATTTTTGGCTAGTCGTAAAATCATGTCACTAACTACACGTTCCGCCATCGACAATACAGCATCTTTAGCTGAAACCATTGCTAAATGACGTGGTGGTAGGTCAACGATCGGATATACACTAAAAATACTGTGATCATCCGGTAGAGCTGTTAATGGCAATATAGAACAACCAACTCCGGTGCGGACAAGTCTCGGAAGCAATCTAATACCTTCACATTCAACTGGTACTTGCAAATGGACATCACAATTTTTTGCAGCCCCATCAATCCAAGATCGTAATGGATTGGTTTTTGGAGATAACACATGTGGAAATTTACTCAGCTCTTCGAATGTCTTAGGTGAAGAATCTAAACCAAAATCTTTCGGTGCTATCCCGACCAAGTTTTCTTCAGATAATGTTGTCACTTCACAACGGGAATCTAAAACAGGTTCTGTAATAACTGCAACACTTAAATCGTGATTAATAACATCTTGCAATAGGCGCTCAGATGGAGCTTCAGTAATATGTAGTGTTACTCCAGGTGCACTATCACGCATTTCTTGTACAAGTGTTGGTACGATCCATCGACTTGCAGTCCCAATAACTCCGATCGAAGCATGTCCTCGTTTCAAACCTTGCAGCATTGAAAGATCAACCAGCATCGAATCAATTTCAGAAGTTATTCTTCTTGATCGATCTAACACAACTTGCCCCTGTTCGGTAAGACGGGCTCCTTGTCGCGAACGGACCACAAGCGTTGCATGAAGTTCTTTCTCCAATGCTTGTAGCTGAGCAGAAACATTTGATTGAACTGTGCCCAGAGAATCTGCCGCAGCAGTAAAACTTCCAGACTGGCTAATCGCTGCTAGTACTTCAAGTTGTCTTAGATCCATTATCTATCCTTTTGAATTAATAAATCGTACGGGTATGTCGCATTTCTCTGAATAGTATATCACATTAAGCGATGTAAACTATCTGTTATATTCGTTTGACTGATAGATCTGGATGTGAGAGAATAACTTCGTTCCCCCATCCATGTTAGAAGGTCAATTCCCCCATTGACCTTCTGGCATACCCCTTCTGGCGCAAATCCTGGAAACGATCTATAGTAGTCACCTCTCGGGAAGGTTAAATAAATGGAATCAACAATAGTTTTTACAGGTCCACTTACTTGGACAAACAAAGCAGCCTGCTGCGGACAAACATCGCTATTTTTCCCACCTCCAGGTGAACGACCTGAGGCTCGCGCTCGACGCGAAGCTAAAGCTCGAACAATCTGTGCGGTGTGTCCAGTGATGGAAGACTGCCGTGAATGGGCACGCAACCATCGTGAATATGGTTTCTGGGGTGGCGAATCTGAAGAAGACCGCGCCGCTGCTGGATTCCGCGTCGAGATGCCAGTTGGTAGAGTTGCCCGTTATCCAAAAGGTGATGGTGCTCCAGTTGTGCCACGAGGTGAAAACGCACCTGTATAATTTTTAATCACTAATTACAAGTACTAAAACTCCTTACTTTGTAAGGAGTTTTTCTTTTGGATTCGAACATCTAACCTTAAATTCTCTAACCTCTTCATATCGAAAATGAAAATGAATCAATCATCTGGTATCACAAGCCGGAACTTCGCAACCCTATCTTTGTAGCGGCTTTTGAAGGTTGGAATGATGCAGGTGAAGCTGCAAGTGATTCTCTAGCCTGGATTGTTGATCAATTTCAAAGTCAACTAATCGCAGAAATAGATGGTGATGACTATTTTGATTACCAATCTATTCGACCCAATATTGCAGTTGGAGAAGGTGGGCTACGTCAAGTTTCTTGGCCAAGAAACAGGATTTACGGAATAAACATAGAAGATTCTGAGAGAGATCTAGTTGTGATGTTAAGCCATGAACCAAACTACCGCTGGAAGACATTCTGTAAAAATATATTCGATATCATTTCATCGCTAAAGTGTGAAGAAACTTATACTTTTGGCTCAATGATGGCAGAAGTGCCACACACAAGACCAACACGATTAACTGGAATCGGAACAGAACGAGAGCGTTTAGATGCTCTAGAAGTTTTACCTTCAAACTATGAAGGACCAACAGGAGTCATAGGGGTATTACACGAATACCTAACTCAAAATAATTTGAGCTCAACCTCACTTTGGGCAACTATCCCACATTATGTTTCTCAACGTCCACAACCAGCAGCAATGAATGAATTATTAAATACATTTGGATGTTTAATTGGGATCGATATAGACACCAGTGATTTAGCAAGTCAAGCAGCACAATGGGTTGACCACGTTAACGAAGCTATAGCAGAAGATGACACAGCGCTTGAATATGTAACTGAATTAGAAATGCGATATGACTCAGGAGATTTCGCAGAAAGCTACGAGTTATCAGATGAAGACTTCCCCACCGCAGATGCGCTTGCTGATGAGGTCGAAAAATTCTTGCGCGACCAGCCACCCGAATAAAGAGGTCCGACCCTCGGAAACATTATAAATCGTTTACACGATTTGTGCGTTTGAGAGTCAGAATTCCAGAAAAATTATGTAAAGTCTTGAAGAGACCTAATCACACCTTCATATAAATCAGTTGTGTGCGCCAACGATTTAATACTCACTTTTTCATTTCTGCCGTGAAACATAGCTAAGTGATCTTGATAATTTACATCTGTAGGATCAAAAAGCGCTGCACCATAAGCAATAGCACCTTTATATCGCCAATATCTAGAATCTGTACCGAAAGTAGAAATGGTAGGTAGTAGGTGTGCACCAGGGAAAATAGATGAGCTAACTGCTTGAAGAGAATCCCACAGAGGAGTGCTAGTTGGAGAAATTGTACTTTCTTCGTTTTGAAGATACGAAATACGAACTTGATCACTGTAATTCCCTAGAACTTCATTAATCATGCTCGCAAGTTGCTCACACGTTGTACCTGGAAGTGTGCGAATGTCGAGTTCTATATAAGTATGGTCTGCAATCGTATTTACTTTGACACCACCATGTATTACATTTGGAGAAAAGGTGTGATGGCAGCAAGAATGCAATACAGAATCAAGCGGTTGATCTATCTCAAGCAACGCTTGATCAACGCTTTCTTGAGAGTTAAGTTTTGTAACTAACTCTTTATTTATACCTAAAGCTCCAAGAAAGGTTTCCCAACCTTGGATAAATTGAATTGGTGGTTTGAAGTCAATAAATCTTTGAATAAGTTCAACAGCTTTTATATTTGAATTATCAGCACCATATGGTTTAGATCCATGGGAAGGAGTTCCCTCTATTTCTATCTTTACCCAGTGCACACCTTTTTCACCAATAACTACAGGTAGAAAAGTTTTGTCATTATTAACCATATGCGTCCCACCAGATTCACTAAGCACATAGTTAGCTTGAACTAAATCGTAATGATTTTCAACAAGATATCTGGCACCATAATTTCCGCCAGCTTCTTCATCTGCTAAACCAGCAAAGATGATGTCACCTTTAGGTTTAAACCCACTGTTTGAGATGTTGATCATAGCAATTGCCATAGCAGCAGTTATATTGAACATATCAACAGCTCCGCGACCCGTCACATAACCATCGATTATTTCACCACCAAATGGATCAAAGTCCCAGTCCAAAGCGAGAGCAGGGACAACATCGGTATGGCCTTGAAGTAATAATTTTGGTGCTTCAGAGTCGCTGCCAGTTATACGAGATACGATACTTGCACGTCCTGGAATTTCTTCAAAAAACTCAAAATCGAGTTTGCTTTGTTCTAAAGCGCTAGCAATCGTATTTGCATTGCGTGTTTCATGACCTGATTCAATAGTTCCATCATTAACACATTCATTCCTAATTAATTGTTGAACTAGTTCAGTTGTTGCATTCGACATGTAATGAGATTAGTCGAATTATTGATACTTTTAAGCTAGCCCTTGGCCACCATCTAAGAGATGTTCATATTGAGGTTTAGCTTCTTTGAATAAATCTCGTAATGGCACAACACATTTGCCTTGTTCGTCCGCAGGTCTACGTTTCGCATCACTTACTATTCTTAAAACCAGTTCTGAAGAACCATGGTATTTATCCATAAGTTCTTTTACTGTAGCGCTTTTCTCTAAAGGTGCCCTTGTAGTGTCTGGAAAATGTTTGCCCAAAACTTCAAGCAAATGTTCTTTATCAAAGCTACGGGTATCTACAACTTCAAGATATTGTTCAGTGCCCTTTACAGAAGTTATTAGCTTTACAACATGATCTAAAATTTCGTTATCGAAGCCAGGAATTTCTATAACGATCACAGGTAACGCTGCTACACCACCTTTATCAGGATGGGACCATTTGTTGAATTTATTTTCACTTAGCTCTTGAGAAATATTGCGTAAAAATATTTCATTAGCCCCATCTACATCAGAAAGGCTATCTAATTTAAGCTGCCAAGTCCCTGCACGGACGAATGGTTCCCCATCTTGACTGCTCCATTTCGGCTGTCGTGAGAAGTCTAATATGTCAGAAGCAGTAATTAATGTGCCTTGGGCCCCTTGATGTGGGGTAACAAATTCGCTGTTCTGAACTCCTCGTACCGCAGCATGATCCGCGATCCCTGACAGATAATGCCTTATGACAGATTCCATCCCTCCTGTGCTGCGTGCGAGTACAACAGCCCGTTGCCGATAGCCTTCGTTTGGATCACAAAGCGCAGTCGCAATACTAGAAGGGTGTTCACCTCTACGAGAAACATAATTTCCGACAGGGATGTTTGATTCTTTTTTCATATTCTTTCCTAAAACTTCAATACACCCCAAATGGCGATTTGTCCATTATACTATGAAACATGCCTTTTCGCAAAAATATACCTTCAGCAGTTATCTTCACTAAAGATCATCCTGACCTGCTCAAACTGCTCCTAGATACGAACTCTGACCCTGTTGATTCATATTGGAATGGTTCACACACCTGGTTCACCAATTACGGAGAGGACGAATTCGAATGGCGTTTGCACCCGGTAGCAGGCTTTACAATGCCCGAGGCTAGCCGTCCAGAAGAACTATTAGATTTAGCGCTAGAAGGCGAAATCGATATCGAGCACTATTGGGAAGGTTTAGAAATTTTCTCAATATCTGATGAGCTTTGCAGCATCGATGAACTTAAAAATCATATTGTGGATACATTACATATCGAACCCGATTTCATTGGGTTAGTAGATCATGAATCCATAGGAAACGATTTCGAAAAAAATACTGGAAACATTTCCATTATCCAATTATTAATTGAACAAATCACTTCTTCTGAATAGAAACTCTTCTTTACTCTCGCTCCGCTTCCCTCGCTATGCTCAGTCCAGATGTCGCTTCGAGTTAAATCTGATTTTCTATTAGTTGCTAATAAATCTCACTTACGAAGTTGTCCGATAGTAAAGTGGCCAAATTCTCCATATAATGCTGATGCTTGGTCAAATCTCATCTCATAAATAATTTCTTTAATATCTGAAATCGAATTTGAAAGTAAGCTAACACCCCACTCCCAATCGGTTAAACCAGTTGCACCAGTAATCAATTGTGTTACCCGACCAGCGTATCTTCTTCCAACCATTCCATGTGCACGCATATATTCGGCACGAGTTTCAAAATCAAGTGCATACCAATTGTTTTGACCATCTCGTTTTTTACTCATGGGATAAAAACAAATATATTTCTTCTTTGGCATTTGAGGATAAAGCTTATGTTGGGTATATATTTCCATGCGTTCACGCCATGCATTCATTAACTTAGATTTTTCTTCATCACTTACCTCTAATGCATCAACACGAGATTGTTCTTCTTGCTCAGTAGTTGCGTACTCTGAAGTTTCGGTAAGAGAAAAGAATGAATCAACAACAATGGTGCCACACGATTTAATTGATTGTTCTATTTCTAAAATCTCATCTGATGTTGGGGCTAAAATCATCAAAAGTACATCTGATTCATGACCAAAACTGTCAGCTACTAGAATTTGTACAGTTTCTGATCTGTATTTTTCTACAACTGTTTCGAGCTCATTAACAACAGAAGGTTTTTCATCTCCTATTGGAAATGTAATCATTAAGTGGCTTACATACCAACCTGTTTTATTTTCTGTCATAGATACATTCTAAATGACTGATGGTTTGATCTCCCAAAACCAAAGCGTATGGTTGTAAACAGCGGTTTTCCCGACCCTTTTCGGCCCAACGCGGATAAATGTGGGCTGCGGAAATAAAAAGGCCAGGCTTAAAGCCTGGCCCATATTAACCTGAAGCTTCAGGCAAACAACATTTGATTTAGAAGCCCATTCCTCCCATGCCACCCATGTCGCCCATGTCGCCGCCAGCAGGCATTGCTGGTGCAGGTTCTGGCTTGTCAGCGATTACTGATTCTGTTGTTAGGAACAAAGCTGCAATAGATGCTGCGTTCTGCAATGCAGAGCGAGTAACTTTTGCTGCGTCGATAACTCCAGCTTTCATCAAGTCTTCGTATTCGCCGCTAGCAGCGTTAAGTCCATCAGATTCCTTAAGGTTTCTAACTTTCTCTACGATAACTCCGCCTTCCATTCCAGCGTTACGTGCAATTTGAGCAAGTGGTTCTTCGAGTGCTTTAGCTACCAAACGAGCACCAGTTGCTTCATCGCCACTAAGAGTTTCAGCAAGTTCTGTAACTTTAGCTTGTGAACGAAGAAGTGTAAGTCCACCTCCAGGTACAACACCTTCTTCAACAGCAGCTTTAGTAGTTTGAACTGCATCTTCAATTCTGTGCTTCTTTTCTTTCAGTTCAACTTCAGTAGCAGCTCCAACCTTGATGATGGCAACTCCACCAGAAAGTTTTGCAAGACGCTCTTGAAGTTTTTCTGAATCATAATCTGAATCTGTGTTTTCAATTTCGTTACGGATTTGTTGTACTCGTCCAGCAACTGCATCTTTGTCTCCAGCACCTTCAACGATTGTTGTCTCATCTTTTGTAACTACAACTTTTCGTGCAGAGCCAAGAAGATCAATTGTTGCTGTTTCAAGTTTCAAACCAACTTCTTCAGCAATAACAGTTCCACCTGTAAGGATAGCCATGTCTTCAAGCATTGCCTTTCGACGCTCTCCAAAACCAGGTGCTTTGATTGCAACCGATTTGAACGTTCCACGAATCTTGTTAACAACCAAAGTAGCTAACGCTTCACCTTCGATGTCTTCTGCGATAATACATAGAGGACGTCCTGATTGCATAACTTTTTCAAGAACTGGAAGCATATCTTTAACGGCAGAGATCTTTGAAGGAGCAAACATGATGTATGGTTCGTCAAGAACAACTTCCATACGGTCTGAGTCTGTTACAAAGTATGGAGAAATATATCCTTTATCGAATCGCATTCCTTCTACCAAGTCGAGTTCCAAACCAAAAGTTTGTGATTCTTCAACTGTGATAACTCCGTCTTTTCCAACCTTTGCCAATGCTTCAGCAATTTGAGCACCGATTTCTTCGTTAGCAGCAGAGATAGCAGCTACGTTTGCGATTTGCTCTGGATTAGTGTCAACTTTTTGTGACATATCTTTGATCGATTCAACTGCTACAACAACAGCTTTTTCAATTCCTCGTTTTAGTACCATTGGGTTTGCACCAGCTTCGAGGTTACGAAGGCCTTCACGGACCATTGACCATGCAAGAACAGTTGCAGTTGTTGTTCCGTCACCAGCAACATCATCAGTCTTCTTTGCAACTTCCTTCACCAAATTTGCACCAATATTTTCAATTGGGTCTTCAAGTTCAATTTCTTTGGCGATTGAAACACCATCATTAGTGATAGTCGGCGCTCCCCATTTTTTATCTAAAACTACATTTCGACCCTTAGGTCCAAGCGTTACTCGAACAGCATCAGCAAGTTTGTTCATACCAGCTTCGAGCTTTTGACGCGCTTCGCGATCAAAAAGAATAATCTTTGCCATTTCTTCTCCTTATTCACATCTGTGAATGGTTCGGCTTACAACGGACTTAGTGCCTATCTCGCCATTTAATGCGGGAATTACAGGCAAAAAGCTATTAGCACTCTCTATGCGAGAGTGCTAACAGTCTGCCAAAAACTATCCAGTCCATGCAAGCGCTAGCCGATAAAAGGATTATGGAAGATAGAGGCATTACTATCCCTGACAAAGGTGTTCCAACGATCTTGGATACCGCCCGGCACTATTGGGTAACATCAGATATATCAAATATCGCCAAATTAGCTAACCAAGCTCGACTAGATATCTATTCACAATACCTAGAAAACCTTAGGTCAAACCAACCTTTAGATAGACGATCAAACAAAAAACTCTTCAATCGTCTGGACAATCTAGACGATTTGACCCTTATAGGTTTCCGAGAAATGTCTATCGCCATAAGAACCCCAGATCAAGAACATTCCTCTTCGTATCAACAACGGATATTTAGGGTTATAGAAGAACTAGATGACCTCGAAAAATATTCTCCAAATAATTTCTTTATCGGAATCGCTAAAGCCTGGGCTATGCATAAAGAACCTGAGACACACCCCGAAAAACGCAATCGATATAATGAAGAAATAACTAGACATCCTGATGATATATCTATAATATTTACTGCTGCTTGGTTAAACGGTGCTTTTGACGACGAGAAATTAGGAGGTTTAGACAGTTCCAAAAGAACTAAAGCTCTAATAAAAGAGATACAAAAAGTTTCACAACTTGAATATACCTCCAAAGCTATTGCTCTACCGCTTTATGATTCGATTAACCCAGAACTATTTAGTCGAACAAACCAACTATTATCCAAATTCTTAATCAATCCACAAAAGCCCGTTCCAGCACCAATGCTAGGCCTCATCTGTGGACTAGCCAGAAACGCTAATACAATTAAAGAGTTGGATCGAGCCTTTGTCTTAGCGTTAGATATTCCAAAAGATCTGACAACTCGACTATTAATCGGACTCTCAATCAATCAAGTTTTGCCAGCAAGGCTCAAGCAAATCAAATCTAATCAGTGGTTAGATAAAATCGGTGATGCTATGGCTGACAGCGAAAGCATATTATCTTTAGGAAAAATAAGAGATGTCGAGGATAGACACCTGATTTACCAAGCACTTCTAAAAGCAACACAACTGGAAGATGAATACTTAGTTGGGAAAACCGGTAGAACAGCACAAGCATTTTCTGATTATATTGAAAATGAAGCGAAAGGTAGCTTCAGTCCGTTAAAGAAATCCGTTCCCGAAGAAAAAGTAAAAGGGATTATAAAAGCACTGAGCCCGATATTGACAATGGAAGCCAGCGATCATAAAAGTGCAACCAATGCTTTATCAGCTGCTAGCTCTAACCTGGCCAATCTTTTTGCATCAACTGAACTCGGGCGATGACCTACACATAGATTAGCGTTAAAAGCTAGTGTGATTTAGACTAGCGCAATGGCTGATCTTCACGATTCCACAGAACACTATCTAGCAACAATTTTTGAGATTGAAGAAGAGCAAATCGAAATCAAGCGTGCTCGTATAGCTGAACGGCTTAATATTTCTGCTCCTTCTGTTACTGAACATATCCACAGAATGGAAAAGCAAGGTTTAGTCTCTGTTTCTAAAAACAATTCGGTTGCTTTAACTGACGAAGGAAGAATTAAAGCGGCTGCAGTTGTTAGGCGCCACCGTCTTGCTGAAAGGCTTTTGGTAGATGTTATTGGTCTTGATTGGAGCAAAGCTCATAATGAGGCCGACCGATGGGAACATGTCATTTCTGATGAGGTTGAAGAACATCTGGTCAAGCTTCTTGGAAATCCACAAACTTGTCCTCATGGGAATCCTATTCCTAATGCAGATGGAACTCGCGGAACTGAAGAAAATAGTCTCAACAAAAAAATCGCACCTCTTGCAGATTCTACGAAATCATCAAGTGCAATTATTCGTCGTATTGGTGAATCTATTGAAGTAGATAATAACTCATTAAATTTCGTTGCCGAAAATATGCTTATGCCAGGTGAAAAAATAGAAGTTACTAATTTAACTTTTGAATACGTGTCAGTTACAACGAAAGATAATAAGAACGTTGATATACCAGCTGATATTGCTAAAGCTATTTTTGTTGAAACAAATTAACGCCTGTTTACAGATTTAACTGAGATCGCACGTACCCATAATGAATTTGAAGTTCCAGAAAGACCCGTGAATGGTGTTGTTGCACCATTATTACCACCTACATATGCATTGTAATTGGCATCTACATTGATGGAATATATACCTTTCCTTTTCACTACGATAGGTACTTTGTAGGTCGTAACAGTTGTTGAGCCAACTGATGCTTCACTAGATATTGCCCTAGCAAAGTCGACATATATAGGAGATCTCTTTGACTTTCCAGAAACCCATATATCACGTGCTGATTCTGGATCACTTCCATTGTCAAGATATTCAAAAAATTTGTCAAGGCTTCCAACATTAATTTGAATTTGATCAACTAATTGTTCGAATTCGATAGTTATTCCAGCGCTTGTTGATGTTGATTCTTCAATACTGATTTGTAAGTATAAATTCTTCATCCTTAAAAACACACGGCCTATATTTTGTTCCACAAATTCCAAAGCCTCTTCACCTGTCAGCCCAGGAGGAACAGCCGGTAGTTCCTTAAGATAGGCTATATCGCTATCTTCTGAAACTACTTTTATTACAGGTTTCTTATTAGCTAGTTCATTAAGAATGCCCGTACCACCTGAAAGCGGAAGACAAACTGTAGCTCCAAGCCAATGTGGACCAATCCACGGACTAGCTTGTGTTGGTGCCCGATCAAGATTATTTGGATTCGCAGCACGTGTTACACCAGTGTTTAAATTGTATTCAAAGCCTGAGTTCCAATAAGTTGCATCTCTAACACCATGTGTAGCAGTTACATTATCACTTCTCAAAATTGCTACACGATGATGGATATATCTTGGTGCTGAAGAATCCGAAAGTCCTAAACTGCTCAGGGCACGTCTGTCCGCAGGAGTATTTGTGTTACACGGTATTAGACCTGGATCTGGACGATACCCGTCGAATCTTACTTGACTATAACCAGCCAAGTTACCCGAACCAGAGCTACCCGAAAGATGATTCCCGTAGCCTCCATTGTTTTGCCCGTAGCATGCTAAACCATTACATCCAGATTCTTGCTTGAATGAAGTTGCACCAAAAGCAGTTGCTGAAATGCTTAGCGGCATAGAAATAGCAATCACTAGAACAACTAAGAGGCGGGTGCGGGTGAACTTCATTAATTTCCTTATAGAGGATTGACCTGTATACGTACCAAAACTAGAGGCTTAAGCCTGCAAGTTCGATACGTATGTATGCATCCATTAAAACATGGAATAGCTAACTTGCAAAGAGCCAGAGGTAGTAAAATTGGCCAATTAGAGAAGTAATTTTCTATATACGTTACAAAAAAGATCGTGAAAACGCACTTAACGAATATTGCGAATAACACGAAAACAAAAAGAATACGAAGATAATAATGAATATCAATAAAGATAAGACGATGCCAACAATATATGTAGACCTCGACGGAACCCTTTTAGGTAAAAATGCTTCCCTTCTCCACGATCATCTAGGAAATCGAACAAATATTGGAATAGATGCGTTAGCCAAAGCAGAACAAGCTGGTGCTGATCTTGTGATCGCAACAGGTAGAGATCGATACCGCGCAGAAGAATTCTGTAGAGCAGCAGGAATAAAAAACTACATTGCAGAACTTGGCTGTGTACTTCATACAACAGGGGAAGACATCGTTGAATACGGAGAAAAAGCCACAGCATTTTTACAAGAGAACGCATTGAATGAAACTGAATTTCTCGGATGTGTAACTCAAGCAGGTGATGCTTTAATTAAACATTTTCCAAAACAAATTGAAATGCACACTCCATATAACAGAGATCGATTTACTTCACTTTTGATGAGAGGAAATATCCCAACCGATCAAGCCAATGAAATTTTAAGTTCAAAAGGGTGGCCATTCTTAGAGATTATTCCCAACGGACATGGAATGTTTAGACGGACAATGCCCAACATAGAAAATGTACTCATCTACCATCTAACCCCAATAGGTGTAAATAAAGCATTTGGAATTTCTAAAGATCAAGAAATAAGAAATATTGAGCCACAAAATAGCTTTATGATCGGTGATGGAATGGCAGACGCACTTTGCTACGGAGTTGTAAACAAAGTTTATATACCTTCTAATGGAGCATTAAGCGACACAGACGTACTTGAACTCTCAAAAAAAGTAGACAATATCATCGTGTTAGAAGATTCACACAATGAAGGTTTTGCTAAGGCTATTGATTTAATACTCGACGAATACTAAGCATTTCCTACAACAATAACAATATTTGCTCCAATCAAATTATCTTGATCCCATTCTGTTGGTGCAACACTAGGGAATTGCTCAGTTTTGATTGGTTGTGAGATTTTTAGATCAGTAAGAATTCCGGGCAAAATATTTGATGCGATCTGTTTTGCATCTTTTTCAAAACCAGCTTTGTAATATACGATTGTTCCTTTAGAAGCAGAAGAATCATTACCAGGAGTAAGCATTTTGTATCCAAGTTCTGAAATAGCAGAACTAACTGAACTTGCAACACCTGGACCGCTTGAACCATTTAGAACGAGTACGCTAACTTCAGCTGGTTTTTTTATTCCAGCAATTGGAGTTGTAGTAGATGTACTAGCAGTAGTTGTAGAACTTTCATTTTTAGTTTGTGCGGTTGTTGTCGTTGTAGTTGTTGTTGTTGCTTTTGCTTTAACAGAGGCATTGGAATTAGTGGTATTGTCAGCATCGACGATAACAAGTAATAAGATTCCAACTAAAACAGCGATTGCTACTAGCCCAATTGCACGAGATGAAGGTGCACTATTAAATGATGATGGTAAGTTGCTGGTATTATCGTTCTCAGACGATTCTGAATTTCCTTGTGATGCTGACATAGTCCCCCCTAAGTCTGCTTATCCAGTGGAGCCGGATGTCGGAATCGAACCGACGACCTACTGATTACAAATCAGTTGCTCTGCCAACTGAGCTAATCCGGCATGGCGAATTATTATAATCGCAAATGACTCAAATGCATCAATGTTACGGCCGCTGCGGCAGAAACATTTAAAGATTCTGTTTTACCCACCTGGTCAATACGCAATAAATCATCACATCTTTTCCTCACCAAAGCGCTCAAACCTTTGCCTTCAGAACCCATTACAACAACAATCGGCCCTGAAGTTACACTCGATTTATCCAGGTCATATAGGGATTTTGATGCTTCACCAGCCATACCAAAGACACTAACCCCTACTTTGTTGGCTCTTTGTAGAAATGTAGGAATTCCCGGAACTAAACCGAAATCCATAAATTCAACAGCTCCAGCTGCAGATTTTGTAGCTGATGGGGATAAGTGCCCACTCCTATGTTTGGGTAAAATAACCCCAGTTGCACCGGCAACTTCGGCAGTTCTAACAATGGCACCAATATTTCTCGGATCAGTAACCCCATCTAAGGCAACAAGAAATGCCTTCGGATTTAATAACAAATCATCTACATCTTTTGGCTTCTTTTCGACACAATACGCAATAACACCTTGAGCAGCTTCCGTTCGTGCCCTACCCATGAATTGTTCTTTCGACAAAACTGTTACACGAATCCTTTTTCGTTCTGCCAGGTACAAAAGTTTTGCCATTTCTGGAGTACTAGATGTTTGTCTATCTACAAACATTTGAGATACCCGACGTTTCCCATGTTCAATTAAAGTTTCAACAGCATGAAAACCTTCAACGTGCTCTCCACCTAAACCATATTGTAAAGTTGCATTCCTCAGTTGATGTCCACTTACTCTTGGAGTTGAGCTCTTTGCATCGCCGCTCTTAGCTTCTTTTACTGAATTAGCTCGAGTATTAGGCCGTCCAGTTTCGCGCTTATTCTGGGCTTTTATTTTTGCGTGTGCTTTTTTATTATTATTGCGAATTACTTTGTCTTCGTTTCGACGTGCCATGTCGTACCGTCCTTTGTATCTTCTATGACTACGCCTTGTGTCGCCAATTCGTTCCTAATCGTATCTGAAAGTGCAAAATCTTTATTCGCTCTAGCAAGCTCTCGTGACTGCAGTTTTTCTTCAACCCATTGCGGATCAACTGTTAATTTTGTTTTTTTATAATCAAAACTAATCCCCAAAACTTTAGAAAGTTCTGTGATGGTTGCATACAAACTAGTTACTAAATCATAATCTTCAACATCTAACGCAGAGTTTGCACTACGTAATGCTTCAAACACAACCGCCAGAGCTTGCGGTGCTGCAAAATCGTTAGCCATAGTACGGACAAATTTCATTTGGATTTCTGGGTCAATTTGAGGATTCTCTTCAGCTATTCCCAGTTGATCTATTCTTCTAACAAAAGTATCTAGTCGATCTAGTGCCGACTTGGCTGCAGCTAGCGATTCATCACTTATTTCCATTTGGGTACGATAGTGAGTTTGGATCATAAAAAGTCTTAATGCTCTTGGCCCATGTGCTTTAATCGCATCGGCAAGGGTAATAAAATTTCCTAGTGATTTACTCATTTTTTCGCCAGATATGTTGAGCATGGCTGAATGAATCCAATACTTTGCAAAAGTGTCTCCTGCACCAACACTTTGAGCTATTTCATTTTCATGATGAGGAAAAACAAGATCTGTTCCTCCTCCATGAATATCAAAACCAGGCCCTAATATCCCTACACACATTGCTGAACATTCAATATGCC
>CAUJDU010000139.1 GCA_963169585.1 Actinomycetota bacterium
CATATTTTTACTTTTTGTGTGTTGCCACTAAATCTTCACTTTTTTTTTGCTTTTATCCCCCCAACACAGATACTTATTTGCGGGCAGCTAATAGTTCACTGACGCGGAATGCTAAATCGAGGCCTTGACGCCCATTTAGTCTTGGATCACAGCTAGTTTCATATCTTGATTCCAGGTTGGCCAGGTCATCGAGCCCGCCTAGACACTCTGTCACGTCATCGCCAGTGAGCTCTAGATGAACTCCACCAGGCCATACCCCAGTTTTGGAGCAGCTTTCAAAGAACCCTTCGATCTCTTTGAGAATATCATCGAAATGTCGAGTTTTGTACCCACTTGCATGTTTAAAAGTATTGCCATGCATAGGGTCGCTCATCCAGGTAACTATGTGTCCTGACTTTGTTACTTCTTCAATAATTTTTGGTGCAACTTCTCTAATCGAATCTGCACCTGCACGAAGAACTAAAACTATCTTTCCTGGTTCTCTATTTGGATTAAGCACTTCGCATAGCTCGACAGCTTCTTGACCAGTTGCACTCGGTCCAAGTTTTATCCCTACTGGATTATTTATTCCTCGCATGAATTCGACGTGAGCATTTTTAATTTGTCTAGTTCTTTCACCAATCCAAACAAGGTGTGCTGAACAGTCGTAGTAATCACCAGTTGTTGAATCTTTTCTTGTGAGAGCTTCTTCATAATCAAGAAGTAGAGCTTCATGGCTCGTGTAGAAATCAACTTCGTGTAGCTTGTGTTCATTAGAAGGATCAATACCGCATGCTCGCATGAACTCAAGAGCTTTAGATATATTGTTTGCTATTTCTTCGAAACGATGACCTTCTGGGGTTGTAGCTACGAATTCTTTATTCCATTTATGAACCCTAGAAAGATCAGCAAAACCACCTTTCGTGAATGCTCGTAGAAGGTTTAAAGTTGCTGCGCTTTGGTTATATCCACGGAGAAGTCGTTTCGCTTTTGGGACTCTAGCTTTCTCTGTGAAGGCAATATCATTTACCGCATCTCCACGGTAGCTAGGTAAAGCAATGTCATCTCTTGTTTCTAAGTCCTCACTTCTTGGTTTTGCGAACTGTCCAGCGATTCTTCCTATTTTTACTGTAGGTACTCCACTTTGATAAGTAAGGACAACAGCCATTTGTAAAATAACACGGAGTTTTTCTCTAATTGCAGGTGAGTTAAATGCTTCAAAGCTTTCAGCACAGTCTCCAGCTTGGAGAATAAATCCTTCACCTTTTTCAACATTAGCCAGGCTTGAACGCAAGGAGCGGATTTCTCCACCAAATACGAGTGGTGGAACTTGCTCGAGTTCGTTAATTATCTTCTTTAGGTCTTCTTTGTCCCAAGTTGGCTGTTGGAGTGCCTTAAGTTTTCTCCAAGAACCTGGTTCCCAGTTTTGTGCGTTTGCCATTATAAGTATGCTCCTGATCCAGGGTTGTTGTCCGCAGTTTTATCGTCTATGGCCCCTGGGTTTAACATTCGTCTTCTTACTTCTTCCATTTGTGATTGTGCAGTCATTTGTTGGGTGAAAAGAGTGGCCTGAATTCCGTGGAATAGACCTTCTAGCCAGCCCACAAGTTGTGCTTGTGCAATCCTTAATTCTGAATCACTAGGTGTATCGTCATCATCGAAGGGAAGCATTACCGATTTAAGCTCTTCTTGAAGTTCTGGAGAAAGTATTTCTGTAAGCTCATTTATGGCTTTATCTTGTATCTCAGCCAGGTGTTTTCGGCCTGCTTCATCAAGCGGGGCACGGCGAACTTCTTCGAGCATTGCTCTAACCATCGACGCTATTCTTATCAATTTTGTTGGTTGGGTAACAAGTTCATTTTGTTCGTCTTCGATATTCGCTGTATTTTCATCTTCGTCGACGATTTCTGGTTTTAGTGGTTCTGGACTCATCGTATTTAGGCTAGCCTCTTCTCATAGTAAAAAGAAATTGATTTTTGGAGATCTATAATGAAGATTTTAGTGGTTGGAGCTGGCGGAGTCGGATCGGCAGTAGCAGCTATTGCAAATGAGCGTACCTTTTTTGAATCAATGACTTTGGTCGATATCGATGAGCAAAGAGCAGCTAAATCTATTGAAGGTCTTGATGATTCGAGGTTTGCTTCTGGCAAAGTTGATGCTTCTAGCGGAAGCGATATCGTAAGAGCTATAGATGAATTTAATGCCGATATTATTCTAAATGCCTGTGATCCTCGTTTTAATCCACCGATCTTTGACGCATGTTATCAAGCAGGTGTTACTTATATCGATATGGCAATGCATTTAAGTAAACCTCATGAAAACGACCCATATAACAAAGTTGGGGTAAAGCTTGGAGATGAGCAATTCGAAGTAAGCAACGACTGGGAAGAAAAAGGTGTATTGGCGATTGTCGGTATGGGAGTTGAACCTGGAATGTCAGATGTTTTCGCCCGGTACGGATCAGATACGTATTTTCAAATCGTCGATGAAATTGGTGTTCGTGACGGAGCAAATTTAGTTATCGAAGGTTATGATTTTGCTCCAACATTTTCTATTTGGACAACTATTGAAGAGTGTTTGAACCCACCATTAGTTTGGGAGAAAGATCGGGGGTTCTTCACTACTAAACCATTTAGCGAACCTGAAATATTTTTCTTCCCCGAAGGGATCGGTGAAGTTGAATGTGTAAATGTGGAGCATGAAGAAGTTGCTCTGATCCCAAGATACATAGATTGCAACAGGGTTACTTTTAAGTACGGTCTAGGGGATGCTTTTATAAACGTGCTGCAAACTCTTCATTTAACAGGGTTAGATTCAGTCGAACCTGTATCTGTCAAAGGGCAAATGGTTGCTCCGCGTGATGTTGTAGCAGCTGTCCTACCTAACCCAGCGGAGCTTGGCCATTTGATGAGCGGAAAGACATGCGCTGGTACTTGGATCAAAGGTACAAGTAAAGATGGTAAGCCGCTAGAAAAATATTTATATCATGTATTAGACAACGAGGTTTCGATGAACCGCTGGGGGCATCAAGCAGTTGTAGCTCAGACGGCAATTAATCCTGTTATTGCTATGGAACTTTTATCTCAAGGAATATGGGATTCAAAAGGTGTTCGTGGTCCAGAATTTTTTGCTGCTAAACCGTTTCTAGATTTATTAGAAGCATACGATTGCCCTTGGGGTGTTATGGATGTTAAAAGATAAATTGTTAAAAAGTAGCTTTTTCTTCTGTCGCTTATTCATCTAACATGTCAACAACTGCTCTTGCATAAGTAGGAAATAGGTATACGTTTTTTGGTTGATTTAGTTGGAGTGCTTACTCAGATAAGCTAAGGACAGCAGTACGATTAAGCGCATTTAGAGTTGCTCGTGAAGCGGCTTCAATCGGCGAAGAACCTCCGGCTATTCCATGACGAGTGTCAGTACCTTCTGCGTTAGTAAGGCCAACTGCTACGAGGCTTGCATGTTCTGCGCCAGGTTCTAGAGATCGTGCCCATTCAGCATGGAATTCATCTGAACCTGTTAGCTCAGCAATTGCAAGAACAGTTGCATCAATAGCGCCAAGTAATCCTCTATTTGTTGGTGCTCGGCCAATGGTTCTTAATTCATCAAATGATAGGTGTACTTCAATCTCGTCGTTTTCTGCAGAAGTTGTGACTAGTAGAAGCTCGATTCTTTCGAAGTCGCCATCGTCTTCGCGTCGATTTTCAAAAGTAGGTTCTTCTTCTAATGCAGATTCAAAAGTGTCGGTAATACTATCTTCAAAAGTAATATCTACTTCGTTGTTTTCAGAATCAGAATTAGATTCCGATTTAGAGATCGGCGAGGAATCCGCATCGTCGGCGAATGCAGAATCTAAAGCTTCTGATCCAGTTGCTTCGACGAGTAATTCCTCGCCAGACTCAGCAGCTTCTTGTTCTGGTTGACCAATAAGCTCAGGTTCGGATTTATATGCATTCGCTGACGAGATAGATTCCTCACCAGAGCTAAAGTGAGAATCAACGTCAACAGTTGAAGCTGAAGTCGATCCAATTGAACCTGCAAGTAGTGGAGCAGAGCTAATGGATTGCTCTTCTTGTATAGAAACAGCCCGAGCAGCTTGTGTGTTTTCAAATATTGAACCAAGTCCTGATGTGTTTGATTTGGTTGGAGCAGTAACTTCACTCCAACGGACTAATTCAACAGCAACTGGGGAGCTTGAGTGGCGTTGTGCAATTCGTGTGGCCTCAAAAGGTAGTGTGGCAGCAGGTGCGTTGGCTTCGATGAAAAGTTGGATATATAGAACATCATGTTGTGTAGAAAAACCAACAGTTCGGACACCATCAAGTTTTCTAAGTTCGAGTTCTAGGGTATCTAAGTTAGCGCTTACCATTGTCATCCTTGTCGTGGTGCAACGTCTTTTCGTTGTCCTTTTGCTTCGTATAGTCGTTCATCTGCAAGTTTGAACAGAGTGTCTAACCCGTCTGCTTCACTTGGACAAAGTGCAAGTCCGTAACTAAATCCGATTGCAGGTTCATCACCATTTACCATCGCGATTCGTTCTAAAAGCGGTGGAACATCTTCAGGTTCTGTTTCAGGCAAAATTAATGCGAATTCATCGCCACCAATTCGCGCGCAGTTATCTCCAAAACGGAGGATCCTTCTAAATCTGTCGCCTAGTGATCGTAGTGCTGCATCTCCAGCTTGGTGTCCTTGAACATCGTTTAGCTCTTTGAAACCGTCTAAATCTATAAGCACAAGAGTAAATGGCCATTGATATCGAACAGATCGAGCTACAGCCATCTCAAGGAGGCGATCAAAACTACGTCGGTCGTAAAGCCCTGTAAGTGGATCGTGCCATGCATCGTATTTAAGTAAATCGATTCGTAGACCAACTGCGCAAAGTCTAGAAATAGTTAATGCTTCTTCGCTGCTCATTGAGATCGATGGGGTGGTGTAAAGCCCTGGTTCATAGTTTAGATATTGTTCATCTTTGATAGATAGAGGACGGCGATCATGGGTAAAGACTTGTTTTCCTAGCCCTGGTTCTTCAACAACAAGGACTGCATCTTGGAGCTGATTTTCATCAACAAGTTCATGAAGTGCTTTGTAGACAACACCTATTCCAGGAGAATCCGATGTGAGGTCAGCAAGGAGACGTGAAAAGAGATTCGTCATATTTGCCTCCTCCATGAAGGGCGCCTCAGCATGTTGAGGCGTTTTGGGTAGATCTTGCTCATTTATACTACTACTTCTAGTGGCATTTGTAGAAATGCGCATAGAATCTGTACTTATCTCTTTAGGTGTAAAACCAGATCCTTGTGGTGTTTTAGATTCTGCAAGTTTTTCCTCATCCTTGTCAGAGGGGGGTGTTTCATATACTGACGGGGGAGGGAGTAGAGCAGCGAGACCGCGTCCAAGGCCGCTTTGGCGATTCAATTTCTACCTCCAAAAATATTCAAAAGCTCAAGCCCAAGTATGGGCAATTTACATTGTTCTCAAACCGAAGTTTTCCCCCGAGAACTAAAAAGTATATACCATTAAATTTATTTAGTCATTATGCTGATACGGTTTTTATTTTTCAATTTGTTTAGGTGCCCTAAAATTTATTGAAGGTTTTGTTTTTGTATGGAATAAAATAACAACATGCAATTTCCAGTAAATATTTTTCCGGCTAGCTCGAGCATTAATTCGCAAGGCTCAATGACAGTTGATGGAATAGAGATAACCACTATCGCTAATAGCTATGGAACGCCAGTTATGGTTTATAGCGCTAAAGATATGATTTCGGAAACAACAAAGTTCGTAGAAGATTTTGATCGTGTATTTTTCTCCATGAAGTCAGCCCCAATAATAGGTATAGCTCAACTTGTTAACTCTGCGGGTGCAGGATGCAATGTCGCTGGTGATGGAGAACTGCAAGTAGCTTTGCGCGCTGGTATTAACCCGCAAAATATTTTGGTTCACGGTAACAATAAATCTGAAGCTGATATTGCTAGCGCGCTACAAGCCGGGGTTTGCAGACTAGTAGTTGAAGATGAGCATGAATGTGATCGGATAGAGCGAATAGCGCAAGACCTAGGTATAGAAAAAGTTGAAGTTCAACTTCGAGTGACCCCAGGGGTTGAAGCGCATACACATGAAGCAATCATGACAGGTGCTATAGACTCAAAATTTGGAAGCGCAATAGAAAAAGGTATAGCTAGACGTGTCTGTGATCGTATCGTAGGATCACAAACATTAAAGCTTCGAGGATTCCACTGCCATATTGGTTCCCAAATTTTCGATACTAAACCCATGGCACAAGCAGCAAAAATCCTTGCCGGATTTTTTGTTGATTTACACAAAGATTATTTAGCAAAAGGTATTGAGATAGATATTAATGAGATAAATGTAGGCGGGGGCTTCGGGATTCAATATGAATTGCAAGATGATCCACCGTCAACGATTGAAATGGCTAGAGCTGTCAAAAGTGCTGTTGACCAAGTTTGTGTAGCTAATGACCTACATCATATTGAAGTTTGGGTAGAACCAGGTAGGGCAATTGTTGGCCGTGCAGGGGTAAGCGTATATAGAGTCGGCTCAGTTAAAGAAATCCCTGGGGTACGTAAATATGTTGCTGTTGATGGCGGTATGAGCGATAATTTACGTCCTGCGATTTATGGTGCAGTCCACCTGGCTTGGGTAGATGGTAAAAGTGGTATACATCAAGATGGCGTATTCACCATTGCAGGAAAGCATTGTGAAGAGGGAGATAAACTTGCTAATGATGCAAGTCTGCCAGACAATGTCGATGTTGATGATTTGATAGTTATGGCATCAACAGGTGCATATAGTTTTGCGATGTCAAGTAATTACAATATGTTGACCCGTCCAGCCGTTGTCTTAGTCGACTCTTCAAACGAAAATCCTGTGCGTGAGATCGTGAGAAGAGAAACCATTGACGACATTCTTTCAAGGCAACACAACTAGTCAGGGTCAACCCATTACTTCGGACCAATTGGATATCACGAAACTTAGAAGACGTTTTGTCTGAAATAGAGGGTCGGACCCTAGAAAATATTAAGCTGTCTTGATGAAGAAAATCAATATTGCTTTAGTCGGTGCTGGTGTGGTTGGCTCTTCATTGATTTGGCAGTTACACGAAAAACATAAACGTATAATCGACGAATTTAATGTAGATATTCGAATTGTTAAAGTTCTTGTTCGTAATAAAGAAATAAAAAGAGAAGTTCCACAACAAAGTATTTTATTTTCTAACAATGATAATGCAGGCTTATTTGCAGATTCGTTGGTAACTGATATTGACGAAATCGTAAGTGATGATATCGATCTTGTTGTTGAGGTTGCAGGTGGAATTGATGATGCATACAAAATTATTTCATCTGCACTTAACAATTCTAAAAGTGTTGTAACAGCAAATAAAGCTTTACTAGCCCTTAAAGGTAATGAACTTTACGAGATTGCCAGAAAAAAAGGTGTTGATTTATTGTTTGAAGCAGCCGTTGGTGGTGGGGTACCAATAATCAGGCCGATTCGTGAATCTCTTGCTGTTGAACATATCAATAGTGTTCGTGGGATATTGAACGGAACGACAAATTATATGTTGACGCAAATGACGCGCGAATCTAAGAGGTACGATCAAGCGCTACTGCAAGCACAAGAACTTGGTTTTGCTGAAGCTGACCCAACAGCAGATGTTGAAGGCTACGATGCTGCCGCAAAAATAGCGATTATCTCGCTGTTGGCAACTGGTGCAAATGCATCCGCCCAAGATGTGCAGTGTAAAGGTATTTCTGGGATAAGACTCGAAGATATTGAGAGTGCACACAATTTAGGTTATGTAATTAAGTTAATCGCGTTAGTTCAAGAACGTGATGAGCGTTCTGTATTTTTACGAGTTGAACCGACCTTTGTTCCGCTAGATCATCCATTCAGTACAGTCCACGATAGTTTCAATGCAGTTTTTGTTGAGGGTGAAAAGTTAGGTGAAGTAATGTTTTATGGCCGTGGTGCTGGTGGAGATCCAACTGCGTCTGCTGTGCTTGGTGACACTATTGACGCTGCTATTAATATTTCTTATGAAAGAAAAGGTGCGGCAGTAGGTTTTGCTTTTGATAAAACAATTGCTGACCCTAGAGAGTGGATTTCAAAATTTTATGTTTCAGCAGAAGTTGTTGATGAGCCTGGGGTGTTGGCTCAGATTGCTCAGGTGTTGGCAAAGCATAAGGTTTCGGTTGAGTCGATGAATCAGGTTGGCCAAGGAGATAAAGCAAAACTTGTATTTATAACGCATGAATGTGCAGATGGATATATCTGTGATGTTGTACAAGATCTAACTACGTTGTCCTGTGTCGATGCTGTTACAGCTGTTTACCCAATAATGCAATAGCCATTCAATGCCCCGTACTCTTTCACCGCGTTGGCTGTAGTTCTGCAACAATACGCTGTGCTTTTGCTGCCAACACGAGTATGGTTATAAATGGAAGTCTCAATTGCCCTAAATATCTGCCTTTGTTAGGCTATCTGACCTATGGCAAAGCTGTCTCTAAGAGAAAAAATTGAACGGGGAATAGTTCGAGTAGGAGAAGATGGCCAGATACATTTGGCACCTTTGCGAAATCCATTTGCGCTCAAAGTTGACGTAATGCTTACCGACCCAGAGGTTGCTAAGGAATTTATTGAGCTTTCCCAAAAGCTGCGTGGACTTGGACAGCATGTACAAGAAAATGTTGTCGATGCCCAAGTGGAAGAAAGTATTAAACAAATTTCACTTCAGCTCGATAAGTTGAGCGAGCAGTTAGATCCAGTACCTGTCGAATCAGTGATTCAAGGCGAAGATAAAGTACGACATAGATATTTTTGTGAATGTTGTTTTATCGAAATGACTTGGCGAAACGGTCCACGTAATCCAATTGAGCGAAGTGAAAATGTGAAGCTTGGAGAACTTGCTCAATTAACTGACGAAGAACTCGAAGAATTGCGAGCAATGTCGTATGAAGATTTAGAAATATTACGTAGGATGAACCCTGTAGAATTTCGAAAAGGAAGAGATTATTTTGCGCACCTACCAACTAAGGGAAAAGATTATATTCATGATCGAGGCCCAGGAGTCTCATTAGCAAAAGATATAAGAAATTATCTTGAACTAGTTGCCCACAGAAATGAATGGGAATTTGAAGTTCTAGATAACAAAAATAAAGGTCGAATCCTTGTTCAAATTACTAATAAAGAGAAGAACATGGTAAAGAAGTTCCTTATTGCTCCCTTCGGGCAACTCTGTGAAAAAGATGATCCGAAAACCATACTCGTTACTTCTAGTCAGAAGTCTGGTACCGCAAGAAGATTGACGATTAGAGGCTTGACGTCATCATCAGTAGATATCCAAGCAACAAGGGAACGATTGCGCTCTGGTCAGGGCGACACAATTCTTGTTGAAGATTTTGTTCAGACTCGTCTGTCTCTACATGCTGCAAGAAATGCAAACAGTGCGCAAAATACAAACCCTACACTTAGGTTTGATAGGCCCCCAGTTAAACTTGGCGATGCAGTCGTTGAGATTATGAGGTTCAAGGCGATCTATGTTGAAGGAACACATGAGATCGATAACTTTGTATTTCGAAACGGTCCAAAATATTCGTTAATTGATAGATCAGATGGAAATGCAATCCGCACACTCATAAATAGAGATATGTATTATGCAGATCGTAGGAGAATCGCTAATGATTTTCTCGCACGGCATGCTGGGCTCACTCTAGAGTTCGATGATCGTAAAGAGCATGCCCCTAGGTTTGGGAAGGGGCTGGTTATTTTTGAGCCTAAAAAGACCCGTTATGGTCTTTCTAAAACTTGGTCACGTGATTTAGAAACGAGAAAAGTTGTTATTAATCCATATGGTGCAGCTCTTGAAAAGTTTAATTCTGCTGACTGGGGAGATACTTTGGTGATCTTTCATTCGAGGAATAAAAATCAAGCAAGGTATCAACGAAGACTATTTGAGGATTGGTTAAACAAATATTGTGTTGATAAGCAAGAGATTGGTTTAGTGACTTTACATACGAGCGACCCGGCAAAAGTTCGAGGAAATATGTTTGCATACTTAAAACAACCGGAGCTTGAATTTATGATTTCTGAATATCCAGATACAGATAATAATATTTTTGGAGATCCTTTAGAGCCTGTAGAGATTGTTAATGAAACTGTTACCCGTGAATTCTTAGGTGAAGAAAAAAGTGGGACAGAAGTTAGCGAACCTGTAGTTTCGTGTGATCTATTTGGAGAATCAACGAGTAAAATCCCTAATCTTGGGAAGAGTCCACACAGCGATTTCTCTCTGCAAAGGTTTTTGGATCATGAAACAGGAATGGATGAAATTTGAGGAGGCCAGGCCTCCTAGAATGTTTTAGATGAATAATTTAAATACTTGGACAGGCCTTATTAATGCATACCGCGATCGGATGCCTATCGATCAAGGTGAAGAAGTAATTACTTTGCATGAAGGCAACACTCCGCTTGTACCTCTTCCTTATATTTCTGATCTAGTTGGTGCAAATGTATACGCCAAAGTTGAAGGAGCAAACCCAACGGGAAGCTTCAAAGACCGCGGTATGACAATGGCAGTTACAAAGGCTAAGTCGCAAGGTAAAAAAGTTTTGATTTGTGCGAGCACAGGAAATACTTCAGCGGCATTGGCTGCATATGCAACACGCGCACAGATCCCATGTGTTGTCCTTATCCCTAAGGGAAAAATTGCCTTAGGGAAATTAGCACAAGCAGTTATGCATGGCGCACATATAATGCAGATCAATGGAAATTTTGATGAAGGACTGCGTCTTGTTAGAGAACTTTCCGAAATTGATTCAGTAGGGATTATGAATTCGATTAATCCTTTTCGTGTACAAGGACAAAAATCAGCTGCATTTGAAATTTGTGATGCATTAGGTAAAGCCCCAGACCAGCATTTTATTCCTGTAGGTAATGCTGCAAATATATATGCTTACTGGGTCGGCTATCAAGAATATGAGCAAGATGGCATTACTTCTAGTTCGCCAAAAATGCGTGGTGTTCAAGCGGATGGTTCGGCGCCTTTTGTATATGGTTTTCCAGTGGAGAATCCTGAGACGATTGCAACAGCAATTCGAATTGGTGCACCGGCAAGTTACGAGAAAGCATTAACGGCTCGGGATGAAAGTGGCGGTTCGATCACAGCGCAGACTGATGAAAAAATCCTCCATGCTTATAAAATGATTGCAAGTAAAGATGGCGTGTTCGTAGAGCCTGGATCTGCAGCGAGCATTGCTGGACTTTTGGCAGCTCATGAAAATAATGAAATCGTGAAGGATTCAACGATTGTTTGTACAGTTACAGGACATGGGTTAAAAGATCCAGATACTGCTACTGCTGATATACAAATTCCAGCGGCGGTTGATCCATCACTTGAAAGCGTAATGTCTTTGATAGACCGCTTGTAGTTGAAGGTCTGGCTTTCTCATCGGGCTTCTCTAATCCGCGTTGGGCCGATTATGCTTGAAAATTCGAGGGTTTACGACCATACGCTTTTGTTTTCTTTTGCTTTGGTGCAATTTTTCTACGTAGGGGGGCAGATAATGGTACCAAAGTGGAATGGATGGCTACGCTGCCAGGACTGAACCTACAGGGTCAACCCGAAGTTGAAATACACTAAACTACATTTATGAATCATCAATGTAGTTCTTGTAACTCAAACAGTGTTATCGAATTTTTTGCAGACAAATCAAAATCACTTAACTGCTTTTTTTGCGAAGCATGCACGTTAGTATTTGTAATCAATGGCGACTCAGAGGTAACCCCGTACGAAGATCAAAATCAATCCTCACCTGATCACATCGAACACATTCAAAGTTATGCGCAAGAAATGATCCAAAATTTGGATTTACATCATAAATCCATGGTTGTTGAGATTGACAGTAGGGACGGAGCTCAACTGAATTTGTTCGAAGAAAATGGTATTCCATGTATTGGGTTCGAACGCATGTCTCAAGCTGGAGTTGATGCAAACGAAAATAAGGATAATACAATCAAAGAATATTTTGGTGTAGAGCAGGCTTGGAGCTTTTTATCAGAATCGCATCCTCAATCACAAGGTAGAAAAGCGGATTTAGTTATTGTTCATAATGCTTTAACGAAAGTTCAAGATATAAATGATCTCCTTGAAGGCATAGCATTAATCCTTAAAGAAAGTGGCACAGCTACTTTTGAAAGTGTTTGGATAAAATATCTATTTGATGAAGAAAGTATTAATCCTTTCATGCATGCTACGAGCTTTTTTTCAACACACGCACTGCAAGTAGCTTGTTCTAAACATGATTTAGAAATAACAGATATCCAATATTTTGACCTTAATGGTGGAATGCTTAGGTGGTTCGTACAACGCAAGGGTCTCCACATAGTTTCACCAAACTTAACCGTATTTTTAGGAGAAGAAGTTGAATCGGGAATGACTGATAAAGATCTATATCTTAGATTTGGCGAACTGGTAACTGGAATTTAAATAATGGCGATATTGATTACTGGGGCATCAAGTGGGATTGGTGAATCTCTTGCCCGTGAAGCTGCAAGAAGAAAGCACGATATAGTTCTTGTCGCTAGAAGAAAGGATAAGTTGGAAGAGATTGCAGATGAACTTTCGAAGCGATTTAATATTCATGCTGAGATCGTTGTTGCAGACTTAACTGATCAAAATGATATTAAGAAGGTTGAGAAACGAATTACTAAAAATGATATTGATGTACTTATAAATAATGCAGGCTTTGGTTCGGCAGGACCTTTTGCCGAATTAAATATAGAGAATGAACTCAACGAAATTGATCTAAATGTTCGAGCGCTGGTTCAACTTAGCTACTCAGGGGTAAAGTCGATGTTGGAGCGAGATATTGGGACTATCGTCAATATTTCATCTCTTGCTAGTTATATGCCCATGACTGGAAATGCCGTTTATGGGGCAACTAAGGCATTTGTTACCAGTTTTTCACATGCCTTACGTGAGGAACTAGGTGAAACTGGAATTAATGTAATGGTGGTATGTCCTGGAATGACTTCTACAGAATTCTTTGAGAGATCAAAGTGGAAGGATGCTACAAAAAAATCTCCTTACCCTAATTTTATGTGGCAAACATCTCAGCAAGTGGCGGAATTGATATTTAGTGGAATAGATAAGCAACGCACCGTGGTGGTGCCAGGTTTGGCTAACAAATTTGCAGCAGCAATTGCCTCAAGCTTACCTGGAAGTGTGACGAGAAAAATTACAGCACTTGTTGCTAAAGGTCGCCGACTGCGATAAAGTATCGGCGTCCAAACGTTTTTGGGTTCAATCGCAAAATTTCCTCAGTTGAAATGATCGGTCCCATTTTTTACTTCGAGGACACTTTTTACAAAAGGAAATTTCCAAACAAATAAAAGGATCAGTATGGATTCAAGCTCCCTAGCAAGCAAAGACAAAGAAGCATTGGTGACAATTGCAAAGACTCTTGGAATAAGTTCAATCTCTAAATTAAAAAAGGGTGAACTGGTAGATGCAATTATTGCAGCCAATAACCAAGAGAGCGAACAGGCTCCAAAGGGAGGAATAAGATCGAGGAAAGCTTCAGTAGTTCAAGCTGAATCGATTGACGCATTAGCTGCCGAACAAGATTCGTTTGATTCAGCAGATGAGGAAGAATTTGTTCCTCGTCCTATGACTAGGAATAGAAGAGCTGAAAATTCAAGTGAACCAAAGTCGTCTCCAAAGAATGATTCGAATAATGCTGATCGAGAAAACGTAAAATTTGAAAACGATAAAGACGATGATTCGACCGACGACTCTTCAAGACGCAGACGTCGAAGAAGACCATCTAGAGATCGAGATGGTGGGTATGACAACTCAAGGGATAACGATGTTGAGTTGATGGCATGCTCGGGAATTATAGAAATAAGAGATGAAGGATATGGGTTCCTTAGATGCAATGGATATCTACCAGGACAAGGCGATGCTTATGTTTCAGCCCAATTAATCCGAAGGTTGTCGTTGCGTAAAGGTGACTACATCACAGGAATGATGAAACCTCCTCATGAAGATGACCGTAAACCAACTCCTCTAGTAAATGTTGAAACTGTAAATGGCCAAGACGTTGAAGAGGCAAAGAGCCGTCGAAAGTTTGAAGAACTTACTCCGTTGTTTCCAGATGAACAATTAATTATGCAACTTGAATCTGCCCCTCTAGAACTAACCGGTCGAATTATCGACCTTGTTTCGCCTATAGGAAAAGGTCAGCGTGGTCTAATTGTTTCTCCTCCAAAAGCAGGTAAGACAACTATCATGAAATCAATTGTTGAATCGATTGAATTCAACAACCCTGAGGTCGAGTTGATTGTCCTTTTGGTCGATGAACGTCCAGAAGAAGTCACTGATATGAGAAGGCATTGCCAAAGGGGAGAAGTAGTAGCTTCTACTTTTGATCGTCCTCCAGAAGAGCACACCAGAATTGCAGAGCTTGCAATTGAACGTGCAAAGAGAATGGTTGAAGCTGGTAAAGATGTTGTAATCATTTTGGATGGTATTACTCGATTGGCTAGAGCATATAACTTGAGCGCTCCTGTATCTGGTCGAATTCTTTCTGGTGGTGTTGATTCGCAAGCGTTGTATCCACCAAAGAAATTTTTTGGTGCTGCACGAAATATTGAAGAAGGCGGTTCGTTGACAATTTTGGCAACTGCGCTTGTTGATACTGGTTCCAAAATGGATGAAGTTATCTTTGAAGAGTTCAAGGGTACAGGAAACATGGAATTGCGTTTGGATAGAAGAGTTGCTGAAAAGCGTATCTATCCAGCGATTGATGTTGATACTTCATCTACTCGTCACGAAGAGCTTCTTTTTGATCGAAGCCAGATGAATACGGTTTGGAAATTGAGACGTGTTCTTCATGCGCTTGAAGGCGGTGAGAACGGCAGAACAGGGGCAGGACTTGAATTGTTGCTTGAGAAGCTAAAGCAAACAAAGAATAATGACGAATTCTTAGCTGAGATTGCAAAGAATCCAACTCCATAATTAGTAGGTACGATGAGAAAGAGTTTGGCTTATCATCTGGTTGTACTAAGTGCTGTTCGAGCTATGGGTGGTCAGGCTGTTTTAAATGGTGTAATGATGAGAGGCGAAAATTCCTACTCAGTTGCTGTTAGACGGATGGATGAATCAATTGATGTAAGCACTTTTGATGTTCCTTTATTTGCGCAAAAGTTCGTAAAGATTCCTTTTTTACGAGGGGTCATGGGTCTAGGCGAAGCCATGGCTTTGGGCTATCGAGCGTTAATGCATTCAGCAGATCTTTCTGTTAAAGATGAGGAAGAGAAACTTCGAATTGAATCTGGCCAAGAACCAAAAGAGGATAAAGAGGAAGAATCAAAAGCGTTAGGTAAAGTTGCTGTTGGTATTTCTGTAACAATTTCAATCGTATTTTTTATAGCAATGTTCAAGGTTGGCCCGTTATTGCTTTCTGATTTAGTAAAAAATCAATTTGGTTTATCTAAATGGGTTGGATTTACTATTGAGTCTGTTTTACGTTTGGCTTTGTTCATTGGGTATTTATATTTAGTTTCATTTAGTGGAGAAATAAAACGAGTATTTCAATATCATGGAGCAGAACATAAAGCAATTGCAGCATATGAAAATGATGTTGTCTTAACTCCACAATCTGCACAACAATTCACGACGGCTCATGTTAGATGTGGTACAAATTTCTTGCTAATAGTAATGGTCATGTCAGCATTCTTTTATGCTGCGTTTTCTTTTGCGTTTCCTGATGTACCATTTTGGGTTTTAGTGTTGTCTCGTATTTTTGCTATTCCTTTAATTGCAGGTGTTAGCTATGAGATAATTAAAGCAGCTTCTTTTAAGATGGGTAATAGATTTACGCGCGCAATTGTATGGCCTGGTTTGCAACTTCAAAAGGTTACAACTCGCGCGCCAAGTGATGAACAGTGTGAAGTTGCCATTGCTTCGTTAAATAGTGTTTTTAGTGAAGAACAAACAAAAGAAGTAAAGGCTCGAACGAAGCTTTGGGCGCCAAAGTCTTGGCAAACTATTGATTCTTATGAAGCAAGACCAGTAGGCATTTAGCCTATACCCGCGATGGGCGCGAGAGGGCTTGAAAAATCAGCCCTATCATGCCCATCACAAGTAAATTTTTGCGGATTTGACATAATAATTCGCAATATGCTCTAATTTTTAACGTCTCAATTTTACTAAAGGACGTTAAATGTTTACTTATAGCTTTCACACCTCGTTGAAAAAAATTACAGCAATATTTTCATTGGCTTTAGTCCTACTTGTCGGAGTTGGCCTAAATGTTGCTCCAAGCGCGCAAGCGGCTGTGATAAGACCGGCAGACGTTACACCATCTGCTAACCCAGCGTGGCCTGAACGATGCGGGTTAAAGATAGGACTGTTAGTTGACCGTTCAAATTCAATAGATTCTTCAGAAGGAACTCAACTAAAAACTGCTGCGAAGGGTTTCGTTGATGCTTTAACTGGAACACCTTCACAAATATCTGTTGCCCAATTTAGGAAAACTGCATCTCAAACTCTTGGGTTGACTCCTGTAGTCAATGCAACTGGTCCTAATTCAGCTCAAACAGTTAAAGACACAATCGACGATTATGATTTTGGGACTAACGATGATTCTGGATCAACTAACTGGGAAGCAGCATTTTATTCTCAGCAAAGTGTTGCTGTTGATGTTGTTGTTATATTAACTGATGGTAATCCTACTAAACGCGGACTTGACGGAAGTGGAGGTAACGGTAACGATGATCCTTTAGGTTACAATCTTGATGCTGGTGTTACTCGTGCAAATGAACTCAAAGCTCAAGGAAAAAGAATTGTTGCTATAGGAATAGGTTCTGATGTTGACACTGACAATCTCAAGGCTGTTTCTGGCCCAACCGCAAATAGCGATTATTTCACTTCTTCTTTCGCAACTCTAAATGCAAAGCTTCAAGAACTCGCAACAAAGATCTGTGGGGGAACTGTAACAGTCCAAAAACAAGTAAAAAATGCTAATGGTACGTATACTCCTACTAATGGCTGGGATTATACAGCAACGAATGCAGTAACTAATTCAAAAACTACTGCTGGAAATGGAACAGCCGAGTTTAAATTTGAGAATGCGCCAAAGAGCACGGTAATTACTGAAACTCTTAAACCTGGATATGCTTTAGAGTCGATTGAATGTAAGAAGAATAACGTTGTAACCGGTAGCGTATCTGGACTTGGAGTTTCCTTAACGATCAATTCCAATGACATTATCTCTTGTGTGTTTAAGAATAAATCTACGCAGGGAACTATAACTGTAACGAAGCTTGTGAAAAATGCTGATGGTACGTATACTCCTACTAATGGCTGGGATTATACAGCAACGAATGCAGTAACTAATTCAAAAACTACTGCTGGAAGCGGTACTGCTGTATTTTCATACACTAATACTCCTAAATCTTCTACGATCACAGAAACTGTTAAAAGTGGCTACTCGGTAGAGTCTGTTGAATGTAAAAACTCTAACAACCAAGTTGTTGCAAGTTCGTCCAGTGCAGCTGTAACAGTCAATGTACCTACAAACGATGCGATTTCGTGTGTATTCAAAAATGCTAGAGATACTGGATCTATTCAGGTTAAGAAAGTGGCTGTTGGTGGAAATGGTACTTTCAATTTCACTTCTAATAGTGCTTTAGGCAATTTTGGACTTACTACTGCTGGCGGTACAGCTCAGACTGCAGTAACTTCTGTCAATACAGGAACTTACGACATCACGGAAACAGTTCCAGCTGGATGGTCGCTAACAGGTACAAGCTGTACTGGTGCAACTCCGAGTGTTTCTGGTTCGAAAATTACAGTCGCAGTCGCTAAGGGCGTCAACGTTGTTTGTACTTTTACGAA
>CAUJDU010000140.1 GCA_963169585.1 Actinomycetota bacterium
CATAGAGCAAACAACAAAACTTGCGAATGAGTTAGATCGGATGCTGCAAGACAGAACTCGTAATGAGTCAACGATGACACCCGAACAGAAATTGGACTTTAACAAGAAGTATGCGGAGTTATATGTGATGTACCAAGAAGCGGGACAGCGTGTAGCCATCGCTGATTCTAGACTAAAGCTTTTGGAAAAAGAACAGGAATTATCTGAGTCTATGACACCCGAATACCGTGCGGAATTGGAAAAAGAACTGGCAATCGACCGTCTTGCCTTGGAACAACAAGAATTGCAATTGCAACTAAGCCGTAATCCTAACGATACGAATTTAGTGGCACAACTAGAAGATGTATCTAACAGATTGGAATCTCTGCAAAATTCACAAAGAACATCTACTGACACCACAGCAGCGACTGCAGCAGCCGGAACAGCCGCTGGTGTTTTGGCTCTGTTTGGGTTGACGCTGGGGAGAAGAAGAGAAGATGACCTCTCCTCGGACTCTTCCGAGAATGATACACCTGACCGTGAAGCGTCCTCTCCTGAAGGAGAGGGGATTTCCCGCCCGGATTCTACTAATGAGTCTGGTGACAATGTGGCGTTTGTGGGTGTTGGTTCTTTCGGAACAGTTGCAGGTGAAACTGAAACCGGAGATGGGCTCGAAGGTGAGATGGAGAGAGGACAGAGCCGGGAGCAACTAGCTAGATTAGAACAAGGATTGACTTCTGCAGAAAAAGCAGAATTAGAAATCTTAAAAAAATCTGGCACTTTGCGGGGCGATGATTTAAAGCGTTACCAAGAATTACGAAGATTAGAGGATTACAAAGAGTATTCAGCAAAAATTGATCCTAAAGATGTTCCATCTGATACAGAAATGAGTAAATCGGAATATGCGGAAATGCGTGTTCTTCGAGTAAAAGAAGAGATGGGTCTATTGACTCCTTTCGAGAGCAAACGACTAGAGTTTCTTAATAAGTTGGATGCGATTGAAAGGTCGAGAGATGTCGCAACGGATGAAGGTGGCTCTGGTGGAGATGTAAATGCTGGTGACAAGATTAAACAGGTGAGAAAGGATGAAACAAATCCTCCTACACCACCTCCGAGAGATGGTGAAGTTAATTCAAGGGAAGTTCAAATAAATAATAATGTGGTCACAGCATTTATAAAGAGGTTTGATTTAGATTCCGATTCTACAGATGAAACTAAAGGTTCTCCTAGCAAATTTTTCGCATCTCTCGATTCGGACTTTAGATCCGACTCGAAAGCAGAATTCGATAAGATGGAAAAAGAATTTAATCAAGTATTTTCCAATACGGAGAGAAAGGCGATTATTCAAAAACTGAAAAATGAGAATAATCTAACAGTCGAGTCTATTAATAGAGCAATTGATAACAAGAAAACCGAAATTGAGCAGAAAAAACAGGAAGCTAGCACCAAAATAGAAAAAGCATTTGAGTTTGCAAGAGATCAGAAAATCGAAAAAGTTCTTGCAGAAAATAAGGAATTGAACAATGCTTATAAAGAGATGGTAGCTCAGGAATTGAAACAATCTGGAAGTGTAGATATTACCAAACTAGCAGAAAAGCATAATCTAATTGGCCTAGATCAATTTACTTTAATGAATATCTACACCGGCTTTGTTAAACCATTGTCTCAAAACATGGACACAGTTGATCCCAATATTCGTAAAGAGCTAGAAAAAACCTTTAAGTCTCCAGAGCAAACAACAAATTCGCAAACTACAAATACCACGAACACAAATCAGTCCACGGATGCAAGCTCCAAACCTTGGTATTCGTTTATGAAATACCTTGTGCCGAAGGTGCTTCAAGGTAGTGCGGGAGGTGGGGGACAATCAAATATCCCTAGTAATTATAGGGGATCAAATTACTCAGACTTCATACCTTATGATTCTAGCAAAGCACACCCATCTTTTATGCCCCAAGGATACATTAGTCCAACTAGAAACCCAAATTTAGTGGAAATGAAAATAAGTTCTATCTTGAATCCAAATAGAATTGAAAATGTTCAGGATTTGATATTTAACGGTGATGCTAAAAAGGCAAATAATTATATAGCAAATTTGGAGAAATCTGGATTAAGTAAGAAAAAGGTTCAGCTTCTAAAAGATGAAGTTACAAGACTTAATGCTTTAAAAAAAGATAATCTTACTGAGTTTAAGAGTGAAAAGAAAGAGTTCGAGAACAAAATCTTGGAAATAAAGAAAGAATATATTCGCTCTATAGATGATAGTAAAATTAAATACTATTCGGAGGTAGAAGTAAATATTAAGAATGGAAATAAAGATATAAAATACAAATGGGAAGCAACAGGCCCAAATTGGTCGAATTCTGGCGGAGCGTGGGATATAGACAATCATAAATTTGGTCATAAAGCAACTGTCGATACTTTATCAACAGCTCTACGAAAATGGAGAGATTCTAATCCTAGCGATGTTGTCGGTGTAAACGATTTTAGTATGATTGGTGGAGTGCAAGGTAATGCAGAAACTATACATCATAATAATGAATATGATGCTGGTTATGTAATAGATGTTGCAACAATGAGAACTGATGGATTGCCAGGAGGGAATTACTCTGATGATGGAGGGAGGACTTTAAATCCTAAATATGACCAAGAGAAGACAAAAGCCTTCATCAAGAATATGGTAGAAAGTGTTCCTGAAGGCTACAAAATGGATGTTGTGCATTTTAATGATCCTGTGATAATCAAATATTTTGCGGAATTGGGCAAAACTGATAGTAGATATGAAAATTTAGTCAGGCCATTAGGTGGCCATGATCACCACTACCATTTTAGAATAAAAAAAATTGAGGTAAAGCCATGAAAAGAATTTTCTTAATTCTTTTATTTCTCTTCGTTACTTGCAATAAAACTGAGGTAGAAAAACCAAAGGAAAATCGTCTATTCCAGACGAGACAAGAAGCCTTGAAAAGTTTTGAGAAGACGCGAAAAGAAGTTGTAGAATCATTGAAGAAAGAAAAAGATCTCAGATCTATTGAAAAGTTTTTTACCAAACGTTTTTACATTAAAGACCATTATAAGGATGAACAATATAGATACAATAATGATCTAAAAAATCTTGCTCCCTATCAAATTAATTATGAGAAATTGATTTTTGTATTAGAAAAAGGTGATTTATCTATGGTACATAAGGAACCACCTGGATTAATTGAAATTTGGTATGAAAAAGGAAAGACTAAAGATTACTATCCTAGAGTTATTTTTGAAGTTATAAATGCCGAATGGAAAATTGAAGCAATTTCCTATATCCCAGGAGTATAATAAAAAGCCATCAACTTTCTATCTTTCTCCTAGCACATTCCACGTCGATTCCAACCACATCGTCCCAATATTTGGACGGGTGTTTTTAGTCAAAAAACACGGCTTGAATCATGAATACAAAGTAGTAATTTGTATGTAAAGGAAAAAAACGGGATGAAGGAAAAACTCTGGCTAGCAAACCCCGCATTTATTGGTTTGATTGAATAGAATTCTTTCTTTTTTAGCGTTAGAGAAATCATTTTTCAAGGAATTGCTATCAATCGTAAACAACAAAATGAAACAAATAGAGTGTATGACAAAAACGAAAAAGTCCATCTTGGAGTTCAGCGGTTTCAAGGGGAAAGAGTTACCGCAGGCTTTTGCCCCCCTCATTTTCGAAGAAAATGCCTAGCATACCTTCGCACCTACCGCCGTAGGCTATCGGTGCTACGTCGGTTTTTT
>CAUJDU010000141.1 GCA_963169585.1 Actinomycetota bacterium
TGTCAACGATGCTCCGGCTCTTGCAACTGCTTCTGTTGGCATTGCAATGGGAGCAATGGGTTCTGATGTTGCAATAGAAACAGCAGACGTTGCACTGATGGGTCAGGACCTTCGCGCGTTGCCCGCAGCATTTACTCATGCAAAGCGCGCGAGAAAGATAATGATACAAAATATAGGGCTTTCGCTTTTGATTATCACTTCGTTGCTTCCCCTCGCATTATTTGGATTAGCAGGACTTGCTACAGTTGTCGCAATTCATGAGGTTGCTGAAGTCTTGGTAATACTTAACGGACTCCGTACTGCTCGAGCATTTGTTAATTACCACGATCATTCCCTCCATGAAGCCCACTAAATACATGTAAATACAACCTGGTTCAAGTCCAGTGCAGTAGATACACAGGGACTTAATTACCCGCACTTATCAAGGGTCATTCAGCTTCTGCTAGGAAGTTTGCAAACTCCCCCACGCCGATTAACCACTCTTCAAAGCGATTCCAATCAGAAATGCTGGGGCGTACCAGTCAGCGGTTGTTTATGGTGCACTCGTCCGACCCACCAGGTAAACGATGTCGATTTCTTGCGACTAAACGGTAGATCAATTCAACCAGGTTAGACAAAACAGGTAGTCGTACAATTAAAGCTATTAAACGCCATGGTTGTTTCATATGAAGTCCAACTTCGCTTAGGCCTGCTGCTGCTCCAATGGCACGCCCAGATTCATGAATAAAATAAACACGTTCGCGCACTTCTTGTTCAGTCAATGAATATTGAGACAAATCTTTAATAGACTGCCAAGAACAAACTTCAAAATGTTCATCAAAAGGAGCTCGCAATCTCTTGCGCATAAACTTCACACAGTTTGTACAAAAACCGCAATCTCCATCGTATATCAGCACGAATCTATTTTACAGGTTATCCGCCAATACGAAGAGCTAAGGCGTACCATCTTTTCACGCACTTGGTTGGATTCCTATTAGGATGAAAGAAAGGAGATTCTATGAAACCTGAACCAAATGGACTGTGGCTGATAGGCAAGAAACTCGGGCTAGATATATCACACGACGGTGTGTCTAAATATTTCGATGGGCTCCACGTAGCGTTGACGATGGCACAATATCGCGACTGGATCAAAATGAATTTTGCTGTATCGCGGACCTATTTTGCAAGCGACCATCCTCTTTTCCTAGAACGCCCAGATGAGAACATTATTGGTTTTCGTTTAGGTGCCACTACTAACACTAGCTATCAATCCAAAACTTACTATCGCCAATGTGGGGATCCCGGCGGTGTATATCTTGCTACTGGTTTACCAAAAAGGATTAATGGTCTTAAGAGAAACGAAGAATCGTTAGATCCTTCTAGATCAGATAGAACAAAAGAGAGTATTCGAAGCAACGATATAGATTTTCTTTCGCGAGCATTCAACGAATTTTCTCCAGCAATCCGAGCATTTTTCGGCGCAAAAAACGAATCGCGCGCGTTGGGTCTCCTGGACAACTTGAAAACCACCCACGACCCTACAATCTCGAGATTCCACTTAAACCTCTAAAAGATTGGCTTGTCCCCTACTTCTACTAGTACTAATAGTAACCTGATCATTATGTGTGGCCGTATGGTAATCGTTATGAGAGAGACAGCCATTGCCGAACGCCTCAAAGCATTCATAGATTTGAACATACTTGTTGTTCCACCAAACGATGACAACACAGAACCTCACCCCTCGTATAATGTTGCACCCAGCGCACTAATACCAGTCATAACAGAAGTAAGAGATCATATAGAACTAAATACATATAGATGGGGGCTCATACCCCACTGGGCAAAAGATGATTCAATGGCGAATAAATGCTTCAACGCACGAAGTGAAACAATGGCAGAAAAACCAACTTTTCGTACAGCATTCAAAAAATCTCGATGCATCATCCCAATAAGTGGATATTATGAATGGAAAAAGAGTGCAGACACTAAAAAACAACCAATATATATAACAACAAGCAACAAAGAACTACTCTATCTTGCCGGGCTCTGTGAACCATCAACACGGTCAGCAACAGTCGTAACTCGAGCCGCATACGGAGCCTTGAAAGAGATACATGACAGGCAACCAATTCCCCTAAACCAAGCACAACTACAAGCTTGGCTGAATCCAACAACTGGCCCAGAGGACTTATTAGAACTCGTACAGTCTTCTAGATATCCTATGACATCTTATGAAGTATCCACTGCTGTTAATAATGTAAGAAACAACAGTAAAGACCTAATCGAACCGTTATGACCAGATTAAAATTAGTAACTACTTTTACCACAAATATTGAGATAAAAATCAACACTATAGTTAATATAACGAAAATTTGAAATGGAGAACTAGCCATGTGTAGATGGATTGCATATCTTGGAGACCCCGTCAATGTAGGTGCCGTACTTTACGAACCTTCAAACTCAATAATTCATCAATCTAAGAAATCTCATATGGGATACGAGCCAACAAATGGTGACGGTTTTGGTATCGGTTGGTTTGTAGATGGTGTAAGTGAACCATTGAAATACCGGTCCGTACTTCCAGCATGGAATGATAAAAATCTAATAGAGATCACAAAAAACTTAACCTCTTCATGTTTCATCGCACATGTACGTGCGACAACAGGCACACCAGTACAACAAACAAACTGTCACCCATTTCGCTTTGGAAAATGGTTATTTGCACACAATGGATTAGTCAACAAATGGGCACTCGTAAAACGCGAACTAACTTTTGCAATCGACCCATCGTTATATCCACATATTCAAGGATCAACTGATTCAGAGGTTCTATTTTATTTAGCATTGACTCTGGGCCTTGAGACTGACCCTATCGGTGCAATTGAAAAAATGGTTACAATGGTAGAAGCAGCATGTACGAAGGTAGGTGCAGATAAAGGCATACAGATGACAGTCTGTGCTAGTAATGGTTCTGCACTATATTCAGCCCGGTATGCAACTCAAGGTACCGCGCGTTCGTTATTTGTTACAAGTGATGCGAAAACAGTCAAAGATATGTACCCCGAAAATGCGAAGGTAGGCATGTTTCCAGATGATGCCTATATGATTGTTTCTGAACCCCTCGCAGATTTACCAGGAGCTCATCATGAAGTGTTGCAGGGACAAGCCATAACCGTAACACTCAATGGTGTTGAACACCACGAGTTTTCTCCCTAACCTTTAATCACCAGCCAAAGTTACACGAAAACCTTCCATAAAATGATCCACCCTGCGATCCATAGCTTGGGAATACAGTTCTTCATATTTACCTACAATATTTGCTGGACTTAATTCCTTAGCCAGTTCTCTACATCCTGAAATGAGTAATTGGTTACGCTCAGGATCATCTACCGCTTCGACAATTAACTTCCCCATCCAGGTGGGATCATCAACAGGCGATAAGAGACCTGTCTTACCATGGATGATTAGTTCTGGTACGCCACCAACTGGGTAAGCAACACTAGGTACACCTACAGTTGCTGCTTCTAGAACAACCAAAGGAGCTGCCTCACTTTTGGATGGTAAAAGCAAAAAATCACTGGCACTAATAACATTCAACGGATCTGACCTAGAACCAAGGTCAACCACTTGCCTCGATATATCTAAACTCGACGCCCTATCTAAGACTGCTTGGTGAGTTTCGCCTTTACCAACCAAAAATAATCTTGCAGGTTTAGATTTTAAGACTTCATGCAATACATCAACACAATGAGTTGCTTGCTTTATTGACCTAAAATTTGAAACGTGAACAAGTTTTATCTCATTTGGTTTTGCTAATTGTTTAACCTTAGTAACTTCATCTACGTTAACATCTGGCATCGGTGCCCAGTTTGGAACAACGATACTTTTATCTACACCATATACAGTTTTTGCCGATCTAGCCACTGAGTCTGAAACCGCCGTTACAACCTCTGCATGTGAAAGAGATTTTGCTGTAAGTTTTGCGATTGACGAAGGAACGTTTACAACATCAGTACCATGAAGTGTGATCATTAGCGCAGTGTTGCTCGAAAACATTGTTCTAGCATTATCGGCCCAAGGCCCAAACGGTAATACATAATGCACATGTATAACATCTAAATGCTCATTAATAGCAACTTCACCAATAAATTGTGAAAAAGAAAGTTGGTTTAGATGCTCAGAGTTTAAGACAGAATGACTTTCTTCTTTTGGGCTTAAAAAGCGAACCCGTCCAACACCTTGACCGCAGTCATTCCTTTGAGCTGCGAAACTAGGGGTTTGAGTCAAAACATAAGATTTATGCCCACGATTTGCCAGTTGTTGAGCTAATCTTACAGCTACGGTGGAAGAACCGCCCATGGACGGCATGCACACTTGGGCTATCCGTAGCGGCATTTTGCCGTAAGTTTCCATGACAAACCAGCTTACTACAAAATACTCAATTCGGACAAATTATCCTTCCCTAATAGGCGATGGGCACGAGAGTGCTGAATTATTAAGCACTCTCGTGCCCATCGCAAGGGTAGATTGACGGACTATTTTTTCTTAATTAAAGCGATAACCCCAACCAGTAATGCAACAGCACCTAAACCTATGCTTACAAAAACTAATACAGGGCTAACTGAATCGCTTTCCAATTCGAACTCATTGGACTCTTCATTATCACTAGTCGCGCCATGTCCTTGTTCACTATCTTCGAGTTTTAGCACTTGAGCTGGATGTTCAGGTTCTGCCCCACCTTCAATTGGCTCTTCGATCCAACCCACAACTTCACCGTCAGAATATGTTTGTAGCGTCTTGAAAATCAACTC
>CAUJDU010000142.1 GCA_963169585.1 Actinomycetota bacterium
TAAAACCCCCACCCAATTTTAAAAACTCCTTGTGTGGGGGCTTAAAACAGTGGAAAACCCTGTTTTAACCGCCCCAACACGGGTATAAGATTGGGTTAAGAAGCTAGTTCTTTTAGCTAGATAGTCATCGTTCCGGCCGGATCGCCTGTTAAGGCTACACAAGCTGAACTTGTCTCTGGGTCGAATACTTGTGCTCCGGCACGCTGAGCTCGTGCAGGCTGAGAATCAAGTGTTATTGGGACATTCAAATATGCGCCAAGGCCACCTGGCATTCTCGTAAAACCGTGTTCACCAGGCGATTTTGGATTTACCGGGGCATCGGGAACATTATCCCACTCATCTTTTCCTGGATTTAGAAACGATTCAATAGATCTACCGTTTGCATTAGGAAAATATGCCATGTTAATAAGTTGCCTAGCTTCTTCAATTACTGATTGGACAGCTACACCACCGTTTTGCTCAGAATTTGGTCTAGCACTAAGCGTTCCATCAACTGAAAGACTAATACCAAATTGTTGGCTTTGACCCCCATTAGTACTCCGATAGACTAGGACTGCTCCACCGTTAACAGGCGGTATTTCAACGGGGCCAATCCCTTCTTTCGTATCTTCGATTGCTTCTACAAATCTTTCATCTGAACCAGGCACAAATGTTATTTCTGATGGAAGCACTGTACTATTTTCAAAGAGAATATTATTACCTTCATCATTTGTGATCTTAAAATATTCGGTTCTAAACACTTCTGGATCGTTTGCATTTTGTACATCTCTTGAACCACATGTAATCGAAAAGGGGATGATTTCTTCAAGACTTGCTCCAGGATTTTGTGGTTCTACCTGTACAGAAGGATCAGTTGTTCGAACAGGATCTTGAGCTTGTTGACCTCTGCTGGAACAGGCCGCAATAGGTAAAACGCTAGCTGTAAGTGTTGCAAGAATTAGACGAGTATTTGAAACAGGCATGAATGAAACCTTCCGTGGTAATCAACTAAATATATGCCAACCATTTTAGGCACTTTGACCGTTTTAAGCAAATCACGTAATTAAATGTGCTGATCAGAGGGCTAACAGACAGAACGCAAAGTAGCGTATGGATTTACTCGTGTTCCATTTGGGCCACCTTGTCGAATTTCAAAGTGAGTATGAGCAGCACCACCTGCTGCATTGCCTGAACTTCCGGTATAACCAATAACCTCACCCCGAGAAACAGCACGCGGACCGCCTACTGTAGAACTTAAGTGAGTGTAATAATACGTATTTCCACCACCAGAAACATAAGCACTAATTCCGCCAGTCCCTTCTGTTTGGAAAAAAACTGTACCGCTTACAACAGCAACGTTTGGTGTTCCTCTAGGAGAAAACAAATCATTACCTTTGTGTGATCGTCCACCACTTCGTGGCCGACCCCAATCATTTGAAAAGGCAATTGACCCTGCTATAGGACAGGCCATAGGGCCGTTACCCGGATTAATAATCGTACCCACACCCGTGCTGGTCCGACCTGAACCAGAAGAGGCCTTAGCAGTCCTTGCTGATTTCGCCTGCTTAGCTAATTTTGCATCAAGCTCTTTCTTAGCTTTCGTTGCACTTGCTAATTTTGCATCCAATGATTTTTTTTCTTCAGCTAATTGGGCGACGGTTTCTTTCCTATTCTTTTGAATTTCGGCTAATTCGTCTTTAGCGATTTGAAGGTCCTCTTTAAGACTTACCAATGTTGTCCGCTGCGCATCATCAAATTCTGAAATTGTAGAAAGAAATTTGTCTCTACGAACCTCATCGACTTTTTGTTCGTATGTATTGTTCTGTGAAGTTTCACTCATACGTATATAAGCATTCTTAGCTTGTGCCGATGCTTTCACTTGCAAGTCCTCTATGGTGGTTTCAGCAGTAGAAAGTCGACTTTGCGTGTCAGCTAATTCGTCACTAATTTTTTCTAGATCTCCATAAGCCTTTGAATATCGAGCAGAAGCCGCACTGGCATCTTTTTGGGCTTTTGCAACCTCGGCTTTGAGCTTGGTTAGCTCATCGGTCTTATTTAGCCGACTCTGAGTCTGTGAAGCATTGGCTGGGAACATGCTGGTTCCAACAAATATAAGGCTTAAAAGAGTTGATGCGACCAGTAGAAGCAGCGGGCTCTTATGATGACGTGATGAACTACGAGAATTTTGGAGGGGGGTTATAAGTGACATACCAGGCAAACATGCTAGCAGGAATAAGCATTTTTTATGAGCTTAAGGACTACTTTAGGACTTCTACCAGGGCATTTGTAAGTATCGTTTCGTTATCACTAACACGATTCGAACTTAAAAAATAGGTTGCCCGCTCACTTTTTCCTTCGCCGGATTGAGTATTAAAGATCCTCGTAATTAGATCATCTCCCGGTCGTAGAGGTTTAGAAAATCGAACTGCGATTCTGGCCAGCTTGGCGGGATCGCCTGAACATAGCCGTTCGATAGCGGCCCAAGAAGCTGTAGCCATCGTACATAACCCATGGATAATCATTCCTGGTAATCCAACAGACTTAGCAAATTCCTCGTCGATATGGATTGGCATAAAGTCCCCAGAGGCTTGCGCATAACGGAAAGTCTGGTCGTCGTCAAAGTGTGCTTGGACACTGCCAACAAAATCCTCGCTCTGCTCGCCTTTAGCGATTTGGGCTTTATATAGCTCTAAATCGATCCCCGTATCGTGAGCTTGACCGACATTATTCTCGCCGTCTACCCCTCGAAAGAACATCGTAAAATATTGTTCCAAAATGAGTTCATCAGTATTGCTATCAAACGATTCAGATTTAACAACCAAAGTAGTTCCTGAATCCTTTACTGAAACACTCTGTCCAATCGCCCTGGATTTGAGCTCTATGGATGATCTTATAGGTTTATGGAAAATCATATCTTGTTCACCGTGAACAACTGAAAAGAAATGTTCTTCTGGAACTACACCAGAAACCACTTCAAAAACTTTTTCCCAAACAGGAACAACTCCATATATAGGCGGCATATAAGTTCCATCCAAATGAAGTTCTATAGGATCGTTAGTTGCTTTCGCATAAGCAATACCTGCGTCAGGTTCTAAAAGCACACTAGAAAAATCTGTTGGCTCACCAATTTTTGTTATATCAAAAGCACTCAATTGTCTTGATCCTCTTCTTGCTTGGTTGCACTTTGGTCAAGAGATTCAAACTCTTTAGTAATTGAAGCCATTTCGCTTTCTAATCTTTCGATCGTTGAAAATGAATCCTGTACAAGAGATTGTTGATGGGAGATTTCTTCGTTATCCATAACCATACAGGTTACCAATATCTCTTCAGCTAGCCTTATATTTGTGAGCGATCTATCTATTTCTTTAGAAACTTTAGCGTTAGAACAGCTTGAAGCCATAGGGTCACGTTTAACTAAGTCACGTAAATTAATCCTTAGCGCACTTGAAGCCTCGGCAAAACCGTTAACGGTTACTCAAATCGCAAAATTTTCAAATAAAATAGCGATATCGTCAATGTACAGAAACTTAAATGTTTTAGAGAAAGCGTCTCTAGTAACAAAAATTGTTAATGAGAATGACTTTGCTTTCTATGAACTTGATGAACATGTCCTCGGCCACCACCATCACCTTCGATGTGTTAGATGTGGGACTGTTATGGACGTAGAACTAGCTGAAGAAATCGAACAACAATTACACAAGACAGCAAAATCTATTTCAAAGAAATATAAGTTCAAAAATGTAGAACATTTTCTTGATTTTGCTGGAGCTTGTTCTAAATGTGAAAGCTAAAACTATTTCTTTTTCTCTTGTGAAATTTTATTAGCCGCTGCTGCAATTGCCGTCGCATCTTGCTCTCCACTAGTTCGCTGTGAAATGGTCCCATCGGCATTTACATAGATTAAATATGGATAGCCAGATAGTCCAAATGCGCTTGCGATTGATGAATTCTTATCATCTGCAACTTTCGCCCATGGCCAGTCTTCTTTAAATAGCCATTGCGATGGAGGGAAGTTTGGCCTTTGATCTGAGGTTCCAGTTGCCACAGCGTAGAAGTCAACATCTTTTGGTAAACCTCCTTCGTTATGAAGCTTTACTATTTTTGGGACTTCTGTACGACAATGTGGACACCAGTGTGCCATAAATGCGATCACGTAAGGCTTTTTGCCAGGAGTAATCTCTACAGCATTACCTTTAAAATCTTGTGCTGATATTTTGGGTACGGGTGTACCAACAGTTGTATCTGCAGCACCTTCTACTAGTGGTGGGAGAGTTTTTTCTCCAATCTTCCCATTAACACTACCTGGAGTCACACTCACAGAAGGAGAGAATTCTTGTTGGCTTTGCGCTTTCACTTCTTTTTTAGAGGACATAACGGATAGAACTACTACCCCGATCATTGCTACAACGGCAACACTTATAACGATTGCAAATGTTTTCGATGAATTATTTTTACTATTACTCGGCACGTTAACCCTTTCAGATTTTTGTCGTTCTATTTAGATTACTAGGATCTTGTTGTTCTAGTCCGTTTCTGGCTTTGTTGATTGGGCTAACGAGCCCGATTGTATTTTTGTGCTCATATACAAAAGGACTCCAGTAGTGATACTTGCTGTTAGAGCCATACCCGCAGTGGTTAAAAATCCCATTGAATTAAACCAGGGTGATGCACAAGGGTTATTTGGATCGCAAGTAGGTCCTCCTTCTAGCCCTGGAAACTTTTCTACAAGAACATGGTACGTTGAAACCATCGAGCCACAAATAATTAAAACATAGCTAACATATCGTAATATTATTACTCGTTTGAAATAATAGATGAGAGTTACCAGACTTAATGTGTACATAAATCCTCTTTGATACCAGCAAAGAGGACATGGTCGCCAACCTAAGAATTCAGAAAAATACAATGAAAAGACCATTGCTACTGTTGGGACTAGCCAAGCTAAAAAGAAGATCTTTTCACCAAATAATTCTTCATACTTGGCTCTCAAATTTGAACTGAATAGTGAAACTAGAAATGCTGCTAAAAATATCCAACATAAAACAGTTAGGAGGGTCGTTATGTTGATAGCGAGCATTGCATTTGTATCTCCAGGTTGGGCTGCAATGTCAGTAAAAAAAGCTGCTAAAACTAAAAATTCCATACATATAAGTTAGCGCAGTTTGTATAAGGTTCTAGACAACTATAAAGTTGTCAGGAATGAAGCATGTTCTGACTTTTGTAATCACAATTTTAGTTGCAAACTTTATCGTTCTATCTTTCTCTATCAGTGCCGCAAACGCGCATGGTGTGGGCGGGATCGAAGCAAGTAAAACCAGATCACGAGTGGTTGCGATTACCCCAAATACAGATCTATTTAACGTACGTGCAGTGGAAAATGGAGAACGATTCAAGATTACAAGGTCTTCTAACAAAGATGTTGTTATTCTTGGTGTAGATAACGAACCCTATATTTTGATAAATGATAAAGGAAGTTTTGTTAACCAAAAAAGTGCAACAAGATTAATAAACGATTCGAGTTCACAAAGCTCTACTAATTCCCATACTAAAGAAGATTTTGAAAAGACGTCAGCTGATCCAAACCAAATTCCAGACTGGAAAAAAGTGGGTAACTCACAAACATATATTGGTCATGATCATCGTACACACTACATGGGATCTGTACCTAACGGTGTAGAAGATTTAGGTAAAAGTTTTTTACATATAAAATCTGGGGAACAAATATATAGAGTCACTTTTGCTTTTTACGCAACAACTGGTTCTCCATATCTTATTTACGGTCCAATCCTTCTATGTATTTTTATTGCAATTTTGGCATTTGCATATTTTCAAAAAAATAGATTTACTAAAATAATGAATCGTGCGTTAACAATCAGTTTTTTGATTGCACTAGGGGTACTTGAATCAATTCACGCTTTTGGATATGTAGCTTTTTCTAACCAGAGTTTTATTGAAGAATTCGGATCTATCGCATATTCAATGTCGCTAATTGTTCTATCGGTACTAAGTGCTTTACGGCTAATAAACTCTGCATTTAAAGGTCTGACTTGGGATAAAGATCTAAGCAAACAAGCCCCTTTACTTTGCTTGACTGGCTTTGTTGGAGTTTTTGTAGGTACGGTTTTTGAATACAAAACTTTTACATACCCTTATCTACCAACTATCTTCTCACCTTTATTTTCGGTGTTATTAGTCTCAGCTATCGCAATATTGTCTACTTTGCTATTCGTATTAGGTATGGCCAATATTAAATCTGGATCTCACATCGAAGAGCCTCTACCAGCTTCTGTAAATTAGATTCCATAATAGAAAAGTAATCTTCTCCTTTAGATTCTTGTTCCTTCGTTAAACCTTCAAGCGGTGAAAGGACAGATGTACGAACTTTTGCTTCTTTACCTAAAATTTTGACAACCTTTGGACTAACAAGTTCTTCCGTAAAAATTACTTCAATCTTTTTATTTTTTACCAAACTCTTTAATTCTTCAATCCGTTTAGCACTTGGTTCTGTATCTGGGGAAATACCCGCTATCGGCTCTTGTTCGAGATCATAACGCTCAGCTAAACGTGAAAAAGCATTGTGGCTTGTAATGAAAGTCCTTATCTCACAATTTGTTAATGAAGTTTTGTATAGATCGTCTAAATCAGCTAGCTCTGTTTGCAATGCTTTAGAGCGTACTTCGTATTGTGCTGCTTGGGATTTATTTAATTTGATCAACGCCGATGTAATACTCTTCACAACAGATTGCATTTTTATCGGGTCAAGCCAAAAATGCATATCCTCAAAATTGCCGTTCCCTTGAGAAAAGGTTTCAAAAATGGAAAGTGTTTGGCCACTTCTATTTTTCGCAGTCTTTTCAATTACAGGCTGAAAACCACCTCCTAGAACTATTGCTAGAGGAGCAGATAACAGTCTTTCCGTCGAATTTACATTTAATTCAAAATCGTGGGGCTCGACACCAATTGGAGTTAAATTCACTACCTCAAAATCATCCTTAATAATTTTTGAAACAATAAACTCAATAGGATATAGCGAAGTAACTATTTCGCCTGAACTGCCCGATTTAGAATTCTCTGAACTGCTTGAGCACCCTGCCAGCAAAGCGATTACTCCAACTGAAACAATCAAACTAATTACAATTGGCATTTTTATCACTACAGAACAGGCTTTCATAGTTCTACTATTTTCCGCATTGCAACTGTTATGCACAACAAGACTATAATGAGAATGATTCTCATTATGCAAGTCAGGGATATAATACAAACATGGCCGACCAACCAAACATTGCTATAGAAGTCAAAGATCTTTCTTTTTCATATGGTGATAGCAAGGTTTTAGACTCTATTTCATTTGAAGTTGAAAAAAATAAGCTTTGTGCCCTTGTTGGCCCAAATGGAAGCGGAAAATCAACGTTAATTAAATGCATCACTGGCCTACTTAATGGCTACACAGGTAGAGCCCAGGTCAACTGTACCCACAAGCACCAATCTCACAGCATTGGTTATGTCCCGCAACGGCTTTTTATTTCAGAACGCGTGCCCGTAAGTGTTTTCGAGGCAGTAAGTACAGGTCGAATACTAGGATCACGCAAATGGTTTCGTCTAAACGCTAAAGATAAAGAAGTTATAGAACATTCAATAGATTCAGTAGGGTTACTAGGCCATAGAAATTGTCGTATTGATGAGCTATCTGGCGGCCAACAACAAAGACTACTCATAGCAAAAGCACTTGTGAGCGAACCTGAAGTATTGATTCTCGATGAACCAACCGCAGGTATTGATTCACAATCTCAAGAACTTTTCCGAAATGCAATAGATCACACGATCCAAGAACATAACACGACAGTTTTACTAGTCAGCCATGAACTTAGTGCTGTTTCTGATCTCGTAGATCAAATACTCGTACTCAAAAACTCAATTATTTTTAACGGTACGGTTCAAGAACTTAGTGAACATGGAGTATCTGTTGGGCTTCACGAACACGATCTACCGTTTTGGCTAGAAAGATTTAAAACCGATGAACTACGAAAGAGCAAATAAATGGGTTTGTTAGCAGCAGTTGAACTCATCTATCCTTTCGATTCTGAATTTATGGTTCGCGCATTAGTCGCTGCGTTAATACTTGGTTTTTGTGCTCCTTTTATTGGAACTTTTGTTGTTCAAAGAAATCTTTCTTTGGTTGGAGATGGTCTCGGCCATGTCGCAGCAGCTGGTGTTGGTCTTGCTCTTTGGTTAGATTTTGCTCCGCAATGGGTAGCGATTATTGCAACTATATTTGCAGCAATCCTGATTGAATTTATTTTTCATTTCTCAAAAAGTGCTGATACGGCTTTAGCAATTATTTTTTATTCAGGTATCGCCGCATCTATTACTTTTGCGGGTCAAAGTTCGAATCAAGGTCAGCTTCAACAGTATTTATTCGGTTCACTTTTAAGCATTACTTGGGCAGAAATATATGTTCTAGCTGCAATCTGTCTGATTGCGAGCCTAGCAATATTTTTACTATCGAAAATTTTACTTAGCGTTGCAATTGATGCCAGCTCAGCAAAAATTGCTGGGATCAATACTCATGCGGTTCATGTTGTGCTGATGTGTTCTGTTGCTTTAATCGTGTCGGTCTCTATGTCTATTACTGGTTTACTTTTAGTTTCGGCTGTAATGGTCGTACCAGTAATGACATCAAAGTTATTGAATAAAAGTTTCTATAAAGCATGGGGCTTCGCAGGACTGTTCGGAGCATTTGGATCAGTTTTAGGTCTCGGTATCTCAAGAATTTTGAACCTTGCGCCAGGGGGAACAATCGTACTTACCCATATAGGATTATTTATTCTGGCAACTTTGCTTTTTGTTCTTCGTCGCTGGATCCGCCAGCATGATCATACACACCCGATTGATGAACAATATATTGGCCAACAAATCAGTTAGTTAAGTGTCAGCAGATAAATTAATTGAAGTTCTAAATTTAAACTTCTGTTATCGAATGCTCAACTCGTGATTCTTCGACTGGCATAGAACCTGATGCTGCAGATTCATTTGCTTCGTGTAATGCTCGGTAGACTTCCTCACGATGGACAGTTACATCTCTTGGAGCAGTAATTCCGATTCGCACTTGGTCGCCACGGACTTCTAAAACAGTAACTACAACATCATCACCAATAATTATGCTTTGGTTTGCGCGTCTTGTAAGTACAAGCATGATGTCCCTTCGACCAGATTTTCTTCCGTGTAATAAGTGATCTTAATAATAGGCGCTCACAAACACAAAAGCGTGACACTAAACGGACATTTTTATTATTTTGGCATTTCCACTAAGCATATAGCGGGATCCAGCCTGTATGTGGGGAATGTGGGAGAACTGCTTGCATCGCACTTCTGGTGTGGCGGTTAACAACGATTACCGAGTGGAGGTGTGCTTTTGCATCTTCGAAGTGTTCATCAAGTTTGACGACTGACAACGCAAATGCATCCGCAGGAGAATTGATTTCTAAACGTGAAGCTACTGCATCATCGATATCTAGAACTAAATCTGGCCTGACACTTTTTGGTGGCACCATAACAAAATGAGGTCCGACAGATCTATATAGCCATAATCCTTTGGGGAGTTTCTCGAGTTGCATAGCTCTAATCCAAGCAAATCCTGGGATTCCTCGTGGGAACCTAACCATGCCAGGTACAATCTCTGTAGAATCAAGAATTAACATTTTTACCTCTATATAGGTATCGGATTTTGGTGCCATGTTTTAACTACATATATTGCAAAAATACAAGATTTTGGGCTTAACATTTCGCAAAAATGCTCAAGAAGCGTAAAAGCACATATTGTCTTTGGCCCGCTAGGCATCAGAGACCCAAATTCCACTACGATTACCTATGCTAAAAATCGAATAGGAATGTTTGATTTAGAAATAAACAGCACGCGCCGGTAGCTCAGTTGGTAGAGCACCAGACTTTTAATCTGTTGGTCGTGGGTTCGATCCCCACCCGGCGTACTGTTACTATCTTTCCCGTTTCCCCTAGCTTCTCTAGCTTCTCTCGCGTTGGGCCGATTAAGGTCGGGAATTCAGCCATTTTCAACCATACAAAATCACCATCGAAAAGCGTATGGTTGTAAACCTTCGAAAAACCGACCTTAATCGGCCCAACGCGGTTATTGGTGATGGTGGTGGCGCTGTTGCGTTCGGCGTTGTCGTAAATTACGTTGACCAAAGAACAATAAACTTCCGGCTAATACCAAAACTAATGCAACCAAAACAATCATTACTGCGTGTTGCACACCTGTATAGGAAAGTACACCTGAAGCAGATTTAGTTACAGATTTCGAACCGGGATTACTTCCAGTATTGTTGCCAAAACTATTGTTTCCTGTTTGCCCAGTTTGATCTGTGTTCGAACTCGAAGTAAACACTTGAGCTAAACCAACAGGGTCAACAATCACACCATTAGCAATACCATCATCATCGTATTGGCCGCCATCAGTTAGAGAATAGCTCATTACCAAGGCGCTATGGCCATTAATATTTTGGCTTTCAATAGTTGCTTGGTCTACTTCTATATATTCATCTGTTGCTGGAATATACTTTCGTACATGATAATCAGCTATGTTGGCTGCACTATCGTCATAAATGTATTTGGTTATTGTTACAGTGTCTCCTCTAGAGCAGTTCAAGGAGAAATCAGTCAAACCGTAAGGGTAGGCATAACCAGTATCTAGTGTCTGTATGGCGTTAGAAGGTAATGATGAAACGTTACCGTTTGCAGAACAGCCTTGAGTAACGAATGTTACCGGGACTCCTGTAATCGTGTATGAAGATACCGTAGATTGGAATCTATCAAGCGTACCGTCATTGTTCCCATCACCACTATTTACTGCTTCATCTTCTGTAGAATCTGGAATACCATCTGCATCAAAATCAGATGCTGATCCAACCTTTATATTTTGGGCAAACTCTGATGTAGAACCTAAACCCCAAGGGACAAAGCCTAGATGTTCAGTTGTAGTTGCAGATAACGACTTTCCAACAACGCTAAGGGCACCAAGATTTATCGAAGCATTTAGGTTGACCCCAGGCTCAACTGTTGTTGATCCTAGATATGTTTGACCAGGACCATAACCGAAAATAGTTGCTTCATCGTTCGCAAAAAATTCAATACGATATTGATTATCATCAGATCCCGAAGCATCAAGATCAAAAATAATATTAAGAGTATTACCAACTTGAACTGCAGATTTTAATACAGGATAGTTAATTCTATTATTTGCACCATCATCAACATCACCAACGTCGTTTATATTTGGACCACGATTTGTAAACACATTAGGGATGAAATCAGACGCAGTATCGGTACTGTCAAAAATATCTATCCCCATATTGTTTGTTCCAAAATCATCAAAGTCAAATATGCCAATGGAATGAATGCTGTTGCCTAAAATTGAATTTTTTTCTGCCTTAATAAGATATGGTATAGCTGGTATATCGAGAGTGGCTGCACTAATTCCTGCGCCTTTCACTCCTGCAACAAGGTTCCCTTCACCTGGATTTACTCCACCTATAAGATTGTAAGTCCCAGCTGTTGCTAGTATCCCAATACCACTAGTTATGCTATCTCTAACTTGTCCTGTATAATCAGTCCCAATTAGATTCCCTTGTATAATATTTCCTGAGCTATTAACCCCTGCAGCCATTGTGGTTCCCGAAATTAAGTTGCTATGAGCTGCGGTAGATCCTCCAACAGTGTTACCTATATGTTGAGGATCTTGTGTCCCTCTTGTAAGGTTGACTGAGATAGTAAATGGTCCTTGCAATCCTGCTACATCAGCAGTGGCGCTAGTTAGATCGGTCACACCATCTCTCGCCATACCAAAATAGTTACCGAAAATCTTCCCACCAACTGCGCCTCCATATATTCCTGCGCTTATATTTGATGTGGAATAGTTGTATACGATATTACGATCTTCCGGATTTGTGCCACCTACTATATAGTTCACTGCATTATTCGACTCAATAATACTTGTAGAGTTTCTTACTGCGCCTGGAGTCATTCCATCAGCATGTAGTCCAATAAAGTTCCCTGCGATAACAACATTTGCTGCATCAACAACGATATTAGCTACGCCTGGATCCCCATTCATTAGAGCTGGAGTTGAAAAACCATGAATGGAAAGTCCTCGTACGGACGAACCATCTGATCCGTCAGCGAAAAACAGCCCACCAGAAGGGACTACTCCAGGTTCGAAACCTGTCACCTCAATTTTTATTGTCGAGTTAATTGGATGAGGTGAAGCAGCTGTATTTGAACTTGCTCCTGGTTGGCTATAGCCGTTTATATGTACCTCTTCAGTTATTTGCGGGTAACTTGTTGTAGGTTCAAACATGTGAATTGTTGATGGGTCCCCTGGAATATTAAATTCAATTGTATCCGTACCCGTATTAGCATTTGCTTCTTCAATCGCGGCTCTAAGTGTGCACTCTGCAGTGTTGGCTGTTTCACAGATACCGTCACCTATGTTCGTATCAGATATATCTGCAGTTGAATTAACAATAAAGGTTGTCGGTGCAGCGATGGCAGGAGATACGAATGCTAACGAACTAAAAGACAACGCAATAAGTATTGAAAAAATAGTAATACCCCAAAGAGGTAGGGCCCGTTTAAATGAGAACGAAATATTGTCGACTTTATTTTTTTCTGCCATGATCATATATATATATTCGTCCAGCTCCTCCTTTTACTGTACAGGTCAAATGACCCTAATTAATATTTAGGTTTCGCATCATTCGCTAATAAGAACGAATTATTATGCCCACTTATCAGAACCTGATTAACTTCTACTAAATTTATCTACCTAGTCAAGTGGCAAATACCTCCTATCAAAAACTTAAGAACCATCGTGTAGCGACCTAGGACGCCACCCTTTCACGGTGGTAACACGGGTTCAAATCTCGTTGGGTGCTTATCTATATCATTTTTCAAGTTTGTAACCAGGTTCAATAGTGTTGATTTACTGTTGGATTGGAACATCTACGACTAGAAAATAAATTAGAGTTGCTAGATGATATCTAACCAGAAGCACCGGTTCCACAATTTTATTTCTAGACCTATCATTTTTCTCTTTGTGATGGCCTCTATATTTACTTTCTCTGGAATAAATGCGTATTCACTGTTAAGGCCAGCAGATATCAACATGACATTTGCTCACAACATCACATTGTCTGCACTATTGCCCACAGACACAACCACAGACTCATTTGGCAACATCTTTATCACGAGCTTCGAAAATGGTGACGGTATTGGACATGTCGTCAAAGTATCTCCAAGTGGAACTTTTCTCGACGAGATAGGAAGTAC
>CAUJDU010000143.1 GCA_963169585.1 Actinomycetota bacterium
GTAATAGTTTTTTCAAGAGCTTCGTCAACATCTAATCCAGGAACATTGACAGTCTCCGAATCTAGAGATTCTATATGCGTTAATCCAATATCATTCATGTTAGATCATATCTGCTTTCTATATTTCTATTACATTGAGTGAAGCACCGAGTGCGTTGCGGGCATGATGTAAATGTGTTTTGACACTTCCTTTGGAAATTCCCATCGTGTGAGCAATTTCTGATTCGGACATGTCGTCAACAAAAGAAAGTGCTGCAGCAATTCTTTGTTGAGGAGGTAGCTCCAAAAGCGCCCTCGAAAAATCAACTGCCATTGGTGTAGGAAGAGATTTTTCGATTGTCTCAATTGTTGAAAGTTCGAGTGTGTCCGATGCGTGAGTTTTACGTTTCGCTTGTTTTCTGAATTCATCTTTGAGCTGATTGACAGCAACTTTTTTAACCCAGGCCGCAGGTATTTCAAGTTCATTAACTTTCTTCCAGTTTGCGTAACCTTTTGCCAAAGCTTCTTGTGCAATATCGCAGCTAAGTTCCCGATCTCCACATGCAACCATAAGCGTTCGAACCAGACGTGGATATATATCTCTGAACCCGTCTTCAAAGCTAGCGTATTGCATCTATACATCTTCTCATGTTTCTCCATATACGTAAAGGATTGATCCATTCGCTATATACACGTCTGAAAAGCTAAAAAGGTTGAATTGATAGGCAAAATATATATTTAAGTGAGATCTGTAGAACCGGAAGGGAAGTTTTCTCGTAAGAAGAGAGTAATTTCTTCCATGATTTCTTCAAAAGCAGATTCGTTATACGCTGGATCTAAATCTTCTGCAAAGCCATGCTTGGTGTCTTCTACTATTAATGTTTGAGCATATCTATCTCCAAGCGCAATTAGTGCCTGGGTATAATTCATTTCATCTTGTGTCGCCACATCATCATCGGAAGCACTAATCAGTAGATAGTTCGACTTTGATTCAGAAAAATCTATGTCTTGAGTTCCATAGACACTAACTACCGTCTTTACAGTTTCTGGTTGGCGTGTAGAAGCCCATAAGCCTAAGGAACCACCCATAGCGAATCCAACAATTGCAATAGGATTTTTGGGGTCATCAGAATAACTACGAAGAGCATAAATAGAACTCAAAACTAAATCAGCCATTTTATTTGGATCAGCTTGAGACAAAAGTTCTTGTGCTCGGTCTTGCGTTAAAGCAACTTCACCAAAAAAATTTGGAGCAAGCGCACAATATCCAAGATCTGAAAAGCTTTCACAAATCTTTTTAATTTTTGGTGTTAAACCCCACCAAGAGTGGAGAACTAAAATTCCTGGGCCGCGCTCGGTTTCATTTGCTGCAGGAACAAAATATGCGGTGTTAGCTTCGTTGCTCATGTTTAGCTTCGTATCTTTCCATGGCTTCATCCAAAGAAAGTCCTAACTGGTTAGCGAGTGATGCCAACCAAGCTAGTACGTCTCCGATTTCGTGAAGTTGTTGTTCGCGTGTACCTTTACGTACAGCTTGAGCTAATTCACCAACTTCCTCGCAAAGCCATGCTACCGTGGCGGTTATCCCACGCTCACGGTCAACATCGCCGTAGAGATCGTTCATTAGTTTTTGAGTGTCAGATAGTTGCATAAAATTCTCTAAATTCTATTCTTTGTGGCTTTGTCTGTAGCTATTGGAGGCCGACTAAGCGTAAATACGATTGATAATATTGAAAAGTGAGCCGAAATATAGAACTACATCCAAATATTGATTCGATTGCTTTTATTGGGCCAGATGGGCATCTAATTATTAGAGGGTATTCAAATAGGCGGTATCGGCTGGCTTCTATAACAAAGATCTTGACTACTTATGTGATTGCAGATGCTGTTCTTGCTGGTGTTTTAGATTTTGAAGATCAAGTGAATAGTCCCAAATTAAAGTCTAGAAATGTGAGCTTTAAAGATCTACTAAGCCACTGTTCTGGGATTCGTCCAGATAATTTAGATCCGATAGAACGCCACAAAAAAAGAATTTATACAAATGAAGCTTTTGATTTGGCAGGAGAAGCATTAATTACAAAGCTGGGTCAAGATTTCAAAACAAGTTCTGTTGGAGATTTATTTAAAGAAGGTTTAGGTGCTTATCTGCAAACAAGTATAGAGTTTGAGGGCTCTTGTGCTGCTAGCGCCATAGGAACGTTAGATGATTTAATTTCGATAATGAATGAAATGCGAAATCCAACTTATTTAGACGCTCAAACACATAAACAACTAACTAGTGCCTACCTTCCTGAGTTAGAAGGAATTTTACCAGGATGGGGGACATACAAGCACAACACGTTTGGAATTGGATTTGAGATCAAAGGTAACAAACAGCCACATTGGACTGGGTCAATTTCATCGCCTGAAACATTTGGCCACTTTGGTCAATCAGGTGCTTTTATTTTTCACGATCCTATAAATATGGTTTCAGCATGTTGTGTGACAAATAAAGATTTTGCTCCATGGGCAAAACTTACTTACCCTGTTTTGAGCGATAAGATATACGAAGAGTGCGGATTATTTTTCGACAAGTAAACTACATTCGTCAGACATTGCTTTTGCTAGAAGATCTACGCCATTAAAAACATCGGGGCAAGATACAATTCCACAATTTACCTTATCTAAGTAGCTAATTGCAGTTATATTTAAAAATGTACCGTCGAAAATTGGCCCATAAGGGAATGCGCTATTGACTCTTGCTCCACCACAATATAAGGGAAATGTAGGACCTGGAAGTGACGATAACATGACATTAGCAAATGGGGCATGTTTGTCAGTCAAACCAGCATTTGCATACAACGACCAAACAGCGCCTAAAGCTGCCCAGGGTGTAAATCTACTTATTTCTCCTAGCGTATCGGCTCCAAGCGAGTCTAAAAATTCTTTTGCACCAGAGAAACTCTCTTTCATAAATTCAACACGTTCGATTGGGTCATCTAAATGTGTTGGGAGTTGTGCAAACATAACTGAAAGTTGGTTGCCATCCATTGATCGTTTTCTTCTGACAGATACAGGTGAAACGCAAACCATTGGTGTATCTGGGAGTTCATTTTTTTCAAGTAAAATATTTCTTAGACCTCCGGCAGTTATCGCACCTAGAACATCATGAAAACTCACGCCGTGTGTCTTTCGCAAAGCTTTTATAGTTTCTTTCTCAAGTGACGTTTCGCTAATTATCCGTTTAGAACTAAGGACTCTATTTGTCGGCCATGCGGGTGCACGCCAAGGATATACAACGTTTGTTGGTTCTTGTGTCTCAATTGAATTTTTAGCAAAATTAAGAACATTTCTTGCAACTTTAATTGAACTTTGCGCCCAAGTGATAGGTTGAGATAGAAGTGTTGCTCCAATATGTGTCGTCCAATCAGGAATTTCATCTTCGACTTCAGCACGAATATTCGTAACCTCTAGTTCCTTATCAGCACTTGATTCATCGGCATCAAAAATATTTGCCATCAATTCAAACCCAGCAATTCCATCTAAAAGAGCATGATGAGCTTTTGCTATTAAATATGAGTCGTCACCACTGGCTTCATGAGCAATGTGAAACTCCCATAGTGGTCTGGTCCTGTCTAAAGCAATTGAATCAATATCGGCTAGATATTTGTTGAAATCTTCTGGAATGCTGTTTTCTCCGAGTGTGACTTCTTTTACATGTATTCGAAGATCAGGGCGAGTGCGTACCCAAAGGGGAGGAGCGAGTGGAACTGGAGGATCAACAAGCTTTTTACACAGTCCAGGAAAGTCTTGAATTCTTGAAGCTATTAGTGTTCGGTATGTTTGTGCACAAATTTCGTGTCGTGCATTTTTTCTACTAACTTTCATTACGGCTAATACATGCAGAGGCGCATGTTCGGTTTCATGGCGGATAAATAACGAATCTAGACCTTTAAGTTGTTCCACGCGACTATGCTAATTCTTTTTCTTTTTTTGTGTAGGCTCGGCAGTCATTGGAGACTCGATTACTTTATGATCCTGCAAATATAAAATAGCGAAAGCTTGAATCATTGCGGCAGCAGGGACGCTCAGAAGCGCACCAATGGGGCCAAAAATGCTTCCTCCTATCAATACGGCTCCAAAAGCAACTGCAGGATGCATATTCATAGTTTTAGATGTAATCCTAGGAGCGAGTAAATAATTTTCTACTTGTTGGTATATGAGGATAAAGATCAATATATATAGGCCTAACTTAGGTTCTTGGACTAAGGCGATGGCTACCGGTAAAACTCCAGCGATGTAAGTTCCTACAACAGGTATGAATTGCGAAACTAGCCCAACCCAAAGTCCAAGTGCTACTGCATATGGAACGCCCATGATTTCTAGTGCGATCCAATGTACGATACCTGAAATTAACGCCAACAGGGCTCTCGAATATATGTATCCTCCTGTTTTTTGTATAGCTAATTCCCAGGTGTCTAGAACGACACTTTGCCTTTCAGGAGGAAGACGACGCAATAGTGATCGCCTAAGTTTAGGTGCATCTGCTACAAGATAGAAAGTGAATAGCAATATCGTTAGTAATTGAAAAACAATACCAATAGCAGAGCTTCCTACAGTTATAGCATTTGCCGCCAAGTTGTCGAGGGCTTTACGAATAGGAGAGTCCGACGTTTCGATTTGATGTCTGAGAGTATCTGTATTGATGTTTGTATTGAATCTCTCGTTTAAAAAGTTTTGCCCACGTTCGACGTACCCAGGTGCGTTATCAGAAAATTTTGCTACCTGATCTATGACCAATGTTGCGATAGCAAACATAAAAATACTTAGAAGAATAATTAGAATAAAAAAAACAATTGCTGTTGCAGGTCCGCGCCGCATACCTCGACTGGATAGCGAATTTACTGCAGGTTCGATCGCAAATGATAGAAATAGAGAGACAATAATCGATAACATAAATCCGCGAAGCGAGATAAGTGCACTTAAAGTAAACTGGTATAAAAGCTGAGCAGCAAAAAAAAGTATGATTGCTTTAGGTACCCATCTGGGCATAGATCTGGAATCAAGTGCTTCTGTCATGGCTTTGAGATTAGTGCAGAATCTCGCTCATCGGTTAGATCAATCACATCAATCATTTTGCGACGGCCAGCTTCACGGGCGGCCAACGCTCTTTCTCGTCTCTTTTTCCTCCGTTGTTTTATTACACGTCGACGCCAAAAAAATAGACCAAATAAAATTACGATGATAGTAATGGAAATCACTGGTAAAGACAGCCAGCCAGTTGGATCGCCATTAGTTGTTGTCTCTTTGGCTATAAATCCATTTTGTCCTTTGGAACTTTTTAAAATTGTGATGTTCGCTTTAGACCCGATTACCCCAATAGAGGGTAGTTTTGTAGCATTCCTTGGAACTTTTCCTTCTTGAATTGTGCTAAATCCAGCGTCAAGAAGGCGTGCAGACCATTCATCCGTTTGGGCTACGTCTAGAACAACTGCAATTAAGGTTGTATCACCTCGGGTAGCTGATGTGATTAGGGTGCGTCCTGCTCGTTGTGTATATCCGGTTTTAAGTCCGTTTGCGCCCGGGTAACCTAGTAGAAAAGTATCGTTGTGATTAGTGAGCGTATGTTTCTTGCCATCTCCACCAATAAATTGATAGTTCATAGTACTAACAATTTTTGACAACAGTGGTTGGGCTAATACTGCACGGCCTGCAATTGCTAAATCGTAGGCGCTCATCAACGAAGCACCATTTACGGCTAAAGAATCATCAAGACCAGATGGGTCCCCAAATTTTGAATCCTGCATTCCAAGTTCTTTAGCTATTCGGTTTTGTTGTTTCTCAAAATTTTCTATATTTCCAGCAGAGGCAGACGCTAAGGCGTAAGCAGCATCGTTTGCAGAAGTAAGAAGTAGCGCATGTAGGAGATCATCTCGTCCCCATTTTTGGCCTTCTTTCATCCCAATTTTCATGGGTTGAACCGTTGAGGCTTCCTTTGGGACATCGACCATCTGGTCGGCACCGATGGTATTAACTGCCGCTAGAGCTGTAAGTATTTTTGAAGTGCTAGCAACGCGTAGTGCTTTATGTGAGTCTTTGGAGGCAATGATTGTGCCTTCTTTTGCGTCGACGACTATATAGGATTTGGGTTCGATTGTAGGGTCAGTTACTGGTTGGATCTCAGTTTTTGTTTTAGCATATGCCTGTACAGGAAATGTAACTATCAGGCTAAGACAAATTAAAAGGATAAGGATTCTTATTCGACCATTCATTATTCCGCTATGCACAAGAATCTATTCTAATTAAAAATAAACTCTATGTACCAATAGGCTTTTAGTGAGCCAAATCTGGCAAGATATATATATGGTATCCAAACGTGTCTCTCAAATAACTGAATCTGCGACTTTAGCCGTAGATGCTAAGGCTAAAGCCTTAAAAGCTTCAGGCGAAAATGTTATAGTTTTTGGAACTGGTGAGCCAGATTTCAAGACCCCAAGCCATATAGTCAAGGCTGCTATCGATGCAGCAAACGATCCGAAAAGCCATAAGTATTCTCCTGCTGGTGGGTTACCAGAATTGAAAGAAGCAATCGCCCAGAAGACATTTCGTGATTCTGGAGTACAGGTAGACCCAAGCCAGATTGTAGTTACTAATGGGGGAAAGCATGCTTTGTTCAATGCATTCATGTGTATACTCGACGAAGGCGATGAAGTAATACTTCCGTCTCCATATTGGACAAGCTATCCAGAGTTTATAAAAATTGCAGGTGGAGTTGTACGAGAAGTTTTTGCGCCCGCAGATGCAGGTTTTTGTGTAGATCTAGACCAGCTCGAATCAGCATATAACGAAAAGACAAAAGCATTAGTTTTAGTTTCTCCTAATAACCCAACTGGTGCGATGTACTCACTAGAACGAATAAAAGCAATCGGGCAATGGGCTCTAGAAAAAGGTATTTATATAATTGCTGATGAAATCTATGAACATCTAGTTTTTGATGGTTATGAAACTACGAGTGTGTTAAAACAGGTTCCTGAGTTGGCTGATAAATGCATAATATTAAATGGGGTAGCAAAAACTTATGCAATGACAGGTTGGCGTGTCGGTTGGATGATTTCGTCTAAAGAAATCGCTAAAGCCGCAACAAACTTGATGAGCCATTCAACAAGTAATGTAAACAATATGGCCCAAGCAGCGGCCATATCGGCACTCACTGGAGACCAATCCGAAGTTGAAGAAATGCGGCAAGCCTTTCAGCGCCGAGGAATTGCTATGTGGGAAATGTTTAACCAGATTCCAAAGATAGTTTGCAATAAGCCACAAGGTGCTTTTTATTGTTTCCCATCGTTTGAGGCATATAACGGTTCGACGATCGCAGATACGAAAATAGATTCGACCTTGACTCTTTGTGAAGTTATTCTTGATGAAATCAAGGTAGCTTGTGTGCCTGGTGAAGCTTTTGGAGCACCAGGATATATCAGATTTTCTTTTGCGCTTTCGGATGAAGATGCGAAAGAAGGTTTGGCCCGTATTGCTCAACTATGTGAAACTGCTCAATGGTAAGAAATTGGGTTCAACCAAAAAGTAATAGTCGGATTTGATCGAGATAGAGGGTCGGACCCTCTTAGGAGAAGAATATGAGAGTTTTAGTTACAGAAAAAATCAATGATGCAGGCCTTCAATGTTTACGAGATGCTGGTTACGAAGTTGATGTGAAGCTCGGTTTGAGTCCTGATGAATTAAAAAAAGAAATTATTGGTGCTCATGCTTTAATTATCCGTTCAGATACCCAAGTTAGTGCTGATCTGTTAGCTGCTGCTGATGTATTAAAAGCAGTTGGCCGAGCTGGAGTCGGTGTAGACAATATTGATTCTGTAGCAGCAACAGCAAAAGGAGTGATGGTTATCAATGCTCCAACTAGCAACATTACCTCTGCTGCTGAACATGCGGTTGCACTTATGTTTGCTCTAGCTAGAAAAATACCTAACGCCCATAGAGACTTGATGACTGGCCAATGGAATCGATCAAAATATTCCGGTGTTGAAATTTCGGGTAAAAAAATTGGTATTGTCGGTCTAGGCCATGTTGGTGCAATCGTGGCTTCTCAACTTGGTGGTTTTGATGCTGAACTTCTTGCATATGATCCCTATGTAACTCCAGAACGTGCAGAGAAGATGGGGGTTAGCTTGTGTTCAACCATTGAAGATCTTTTTGCAAGTTGTGACGTAATTACCGTACACCTTCCTAAAACTCCGGAGACTCTAAATCTCATTAACGCTGATGTTTTGAAAAATGCTAAACCTCATTTACTTTTAATTAATGCAGCACGTGGAGGTATCGTTAACGAAGACGATTTAGCAACAGCATTGAAAGAAGGAATCATCGCAGGTGCTGGTTTAGATGTTTATTCTACCGAACCTATGACTGATTCTCCTTTGTTTGATGAGTCACTAAATGTAGTTGTTACTCCTCACCTTGGAGCATCAACAACTGAAGCCCAAGAGCGTGCAGGTTTTGACATCGGACAGCAAGTACTTCTTGCTTTGTCTGATGATTTTGTCCCCTTTGCTTTGAACCTACAAGCTAAAGGTGCGAATTCTGTTGTTGCTCCGTTTATTAACGTGGCCCAAGTTTGTGGACGAATTGCAGCTGGTCTTTCTTCGAGTGCAATCAATAGCGTGGATGTCTTGGCACAAGGACAAATTTCTGAGCATGATTGTTCAATGTTAACTTTGGCGGCGATAACAGGAATTTTGAAAAATACGACAGATGAGCCAGTCAGCCTTGTTAATGCTCCTGATGTTGCAAAAGCCAGGGGTATTTCAATAAAAGACTCTCGTGAAACATATTCTGGCGGCTATCTTTCTAGAGTTGTAGTTAAAGTCACAACATCTGACCAGACATTTTCAGTTACAGGTACTGCATTGCGTAGAAATGGGGAAGTGCGTATTACTCAAATTGATGACTATGCAATGGATGTTCCACAATCGAGCCACCTATTAATAGTCGAAAATTCTGACACTCCAGGGATGGTAGGAAAAGTTGGAACAATTCTTGGTGCCGGTTCTGTCAACATTGATGATATGTCGTTGGGGCGTGGAGAGAAAAGCACTTCAATGATGGTTATTGCTACAAGTGAACACGTACCAGACGTCGTATTAGATGAACTAGTTAATACTGAAGGGATTAACTACGCTCGCTCAATTTCTTTCGACTAAAACCGCGTTGGGCCGATTATGTTTGGAAATCCGGGAGTTTACAACCATACGCTTTCGGAATTCTTCGCGATGGGCACGTGAGGGCTGATATTTTCTGCCCTCTAATACCAATCGCGGTGTGTGGATCTCAAACTATCAGGATCAAAGGGAAACTTAACTAGTCGCGTAATCGGTTGAACGCACAAAGCAGAGCTTTGAGTGATGCACTTAGGATATTTTCATCTAAACCTACACCCCATAGCCTGTTGCCTAGAGTATCGCTCATCTCAACAAATGCAGCGGCAGTTGCATCGGTTCCTTCGGCAATAGCATGTTCTGAATAGTCAGTTACCTCGAACTTTGTGGAGCTAGTCGCGTTTAATGCATCGAGGAATGCTGAGATTGGTCCTCCGCCCACACCAACAACCTCGAGTTCTTTGCCTTCAATAGCGATTGTAGCATTAACAGTTGTTTTGCCTTGGTTAGTGTTTACCTCATGGTTTAATAGTTCCACTGCAAAGTCATCTCGCAAATATTGATTCTGGAAAGCATCCCACATTTCTTTAGGTTCAATTTCCGTACCACTATCTTCTGCAATCGCTTGGATGGATTTTGAAAATTCAATTTGAAGCTTTCGTGGGAGATCTAAACCATGTTCAGTCTTCATTATGTAAGCAACACCACCTTTTCCGCTTTGTGAATTAACGCGGATAACTGCTTCGTAAGTTCTTCCCACATGTGCGGGGTCGATGGGAAGATAAGGTACTTCCCATTTATCGTAATTTTCGTCGAGTGCTTCCGTACCTTTCTTGATTGCATCTTGGTGAGAACCAGAAAATGCAGTATAAACAAGCTCACCAGCATATGGATGTCGAGGATGAACTGGCAGTCGGTTGCAATACTCTGCTGTTCGTCGGAGTTGATCGATATCGGAAATATCTAGCTGTGGATCTATGCCCTCTACAAATAAATTCATAGCTAATGTAACAACATCAACATTTCCAGTTCGTTCTCCATTTCCAAAAAGTGTACCTTCAATACGATCAGCGCCGGCTAGAACTCCAAATTCTGCAGCAGCAACAGCGCAGCCGCGATCATTGTGGGGATGTAGAGAAATTATTGTTTTGTCTCTGCGGGTGACATTATTACCAAACCATTCGATAACATCGCCATAGATGTTTGGTGTATAACACTCAACAGTTGCAGGCAAGTTAATAATTAGTTTTCGTTGATCATTGTCTGGATCAATGATGTCTGTAACTTTCTCACAAATTTCAAGCGCAAACTCTGGTTCTGTACCTGTGAAGCTTTCTGGTGAATATTCGTATCGAATTAAAGTATCTCCCATGGTTTCTTCCAAGTTTCGACACAACCGGGCAGCATCAAGACCTATATCTACGATCCCAGGTTTTTCTAACTTAAACACAACACAACGCTGTAGGGGTGATGTGGAGTTGTAGAAATGGACGATAGCCTGTTTTGCTCCTTTTAACGATTCATAAGTCCGCCGGATTAAATCTTCACGACATTGAGTAAGTACTTGTATGGTTACATCGTCGGGAATTAAATCTTCTTCAATTAATTGACGGATAAAGTCATAATCTGTTTGGCTTGCAGATGGAAAACCAACCTCGATTTCTTTAAATCCCATATTTACCAGTGTGTCGAATAATTTTCTTTTACGAACTGGATCCATAGGATCGATCAAAGCTTGGTTTCCGTCTCGTAAATCTACTGAACACCAAATTGGTGCCTTATCTAAGAACTTGTCTGGCCATGTGCGCATCGGAAAATTTAGTGGAGTATAACGCTGGTATTTTTCAAACGGCATTTTCTTCGGTGTTACATTTTGTGGTGGCATTGGTTTTCCTTGGTTGCGATCGGTTTGGAAATAAAAAACCCCCTGGAC
>CAUJDU010000144.1 GCA_963169585.1 Actinomycetota bacterium
ATTTATCACACCTGATTCTGGTGCTAGTGAATTTGAAGATGCTATTCGAGGGAAAGTTAGTGTTCTTTGGGAGAACGTTAGTGATTTTGTTATTGAGCGTGGAGATGGAACACCTACATTTTTCTTAGCAAATGCTATAGACGATATCGACATGGACATAACACATGTTGTTCGTGGTGAGGATTTGATCGACTCTACTCATAGAGTTCTTGCTTTACGTCGTGCATTAGGTAATGCAGAACAACCTTTTTATGCGCACACTCCAATGATTTTAGCGCCAGATCGTTCTAAGTTATCAAAAAGACATGGTGCAGTTTCTTTAGAGAGCTACAGAGATGCAGGATATCTTCCAGAGGCTATGGTTAATTATTTGGTGTTATTAGGTTGGGCTCCAAGTAACGATCGTGAAATTGTAACTATGGAAGAGATGATTTCAGAGTTCGACATCTTTAATGTAAATAAATCAGGTGCAATTTTTGACGTTAAAAAACTTGAATGGATGAATGGTGAATATATTCGTGCAATGCAATCAACTTCTATCGTTGCCCGGCTCAAAACTATGGCTGATGCCAGGTACGGATCTTCATATGATTTTGAGCGATTCGAAAGGGCAGTAGAGCTTGCACAACCTAGAGCCACCACATTTGTTGCAATGCTGGACCAAATAGATCCATTATTTGCACAAGATTTTTCTATCGGCCAAGAATATGTTGAAATATTACAAACTACAGATCAGGCTCTAGAAATTCTTGATGCAGTTGAGAAACATCTGACTGATTGTGATTGGACGTTAGAAGGAATCGATTTACGCGATGTCGTCAGCGAAATCGGTTTGAAACCAAGGAAAGCACTTCCGGCAGTTTATATTGCTATAGAGGGTTCTACTTCTGGCCTACCTCTTTTTGATTTTATTGAATTGCTAGGCAGGGACGAAGCTATTCTACGCATGCGAAATGCAAAATTACTTTTGGGCTGATAATGGCTCGATCGGAAATCCAAGTTGTAAGCAGAGCTACCAGCAAATCTAAAAAAAGTCCAAGATCTGCAATAGATAAAAACAGTGATTTTGTGAAAGCTCCTCGTAAAAAGAGGCGCAAATATAAGTTTAAAATAATTCTTATATTATTGCTTTTACCTTTTATATATTTCGCCATTACATATATACAGGTTTTTAGTTCCGCAAGAATAGATCAGGTAAATGAGAATACGCAAGTTGATGCAATTCTAGTCTTAGGTGCAGCACAATTTAATGGCACACCTTCAAAAGTTTTACAAGCAAGATTAGATCACGCATTAGAACTTTATAACCGAGGTATTGCCCCAAAAATAATTGTTACAGGTGGTAATCAGCCTGGTGACGTAACAACAGAAGCAAGTGCAAGTGCAAACTATCTAATCAATAGAGGGGTGGATGACTCAAATATTTTACGTGAAGTACACGGAATATCAACTTATGATTCAATTCGTGATGCAAGTGCATTTGCAAAAGACCAAGGTATAGAAAAAGTAGTTATTGTTACTGATGGTTTTCATATGCTTAGATCTAGATTGATAGCGAAAGAGTTTGGACTTAAAGTCATAACTTCTCCGGCCAAAAATTCGCCTATTACTGGTAGTGCTGAACGTAAATATTTTTTATCGGAAGCAGGTCGAGTTAGCCTGGGGCGAATTATTGGATTCAGGAGGGTCTCAAAAGATTCCACTATTTTGAAGTTGGTAAAGTAAGGTAAAAATAGTTATTGGGGCTAAACTATATGTCATATTCGGGAGTGGTGTAACAGGCAACACGACAGTTTCTGGTACTGTTATTGAGGGTTCGATTCCTTCCTCCCGAGCGCAATTTTCTCATTTGATTATCTGCGAATGATACGAAGAGTTCAATACGAGCCAAAAGTACTCAAGTGAGACAAGTTTCTTCCCGATTCATAGTATATGAGTTTGGGCGCCGTAACCAGAAAATCTGTATCCTCGAATAAGCATTATCTGATTACTATCCTTGTTTTTTTTATTTTGTTATTTGTGGCTAGTCCCGTTGCTGCCTTCCAGACTAAGCCAGCTAATAATAGTAATTGGACACTAGACGATGCTGAAAGCCCCTTAGTTAAAACTTCGGATAGTCCAAAAGTATATTTCTTGCAAGGTTCAACTAAGTATTTGATTGAAAATGTTGGGATATTTATTGATTTTATGAATGTCGGCCCTTTACGTATTGTTGATAAAGAGTATTTAGACGGCTTTAATTTTGGAGGCGCGTTACCGAATGTAGTTGGATCAACATCAAATTCTGAAGTCTTTCTAATTAGTTCAGGTTATAAGATGAAATTCAGCAACTGCGAGTCTATTATCGATTATGGTTTGTCTTGTTCTCAAGATATCAAATTGTCTCAGGATCAACTTGCACGATTTCATGATGGACAGGTTGTATCGAAATTAGCTAAAAGTGCTTACAGTAATGCTGTGTATTATGTTACCGGCGGAGAAAAACGTCGTATAGCGAGTATGATCGATCTATATAAATTAGGAGTCGGTGATGACATTACAACCGTACCTAATTCCTTTCTAGGCACTCTTGCAGATGGTGACTGGGTAGTCACTAGTGGGAGTCTTATTAAAACTGCAGACTCTGTAAAAGTCTATGCTGTTCATAACTGGTCGGACAGTCTAAGCGTTTTCCCTGTGAATAGTTTTTATCACACTCTTGATTTAGGGTTGAGCAATAATTTTACGGTTATATCTAATTCTCAGCTGTCGAAATATACTGTTGGGACAACGCTTAAGACAACTGTCAAATGTGGTTCGAATACCTATGTTGGGAGCAATGGAGTTCTTCATCAAATCAGCCCCACACTATATGATCATTATGGGTACACTTCTGGTGATTTTCTAGATTTAGGTGACGTTTGTAGCAGGCTTACATTTAGCCAGACTCAAATGTCTCGGTTTATTAAAGTTGGAGTTTCTATATATCATATAGAAAACGGTACGAAGCGAAAATTTTCTAGTTATTCGGCCTTTGCTGAGAATGGAGGGGAGACTTCCGTTGTGATTCCGGTAAGTTCTTCCTTTGCTGAAGGATTAGTAACTGGCCCTGAAATACATGCGACAGTTCCACGTGGTGAGCTTGAAATAGCATATGATTTACACGCTCGCGTTAATGCCGAACGGGCCGCTAGAGGGTTGCCGTCATTGGCATGGAATTCCTATTTGTATAATAACGCACGTAGCTGGTCGGTAAAAATGGCCAATTCAAATTCATTTGCACATTCCAATTTGTATCCATTACTCAATACCTTTTATGTTGCTGCTGAAAATATTGGACTTGGTGGATCCGGTACTAAATCAGGAGCGTTACATAAAGCATGGATGAACTCACAAGGTCACCGAGTTAATCTCTTAGCTCGTAACCTAGATGTTATTGGAATAGGGGTTTATTGTGCTCCTGATGGACGTTTGTGGGTCACCCAACAATTCGGAAGATGGCCAAACTCGGCATTGCCAACAACGTTTGGTCCTATTCCAAGTCTAAACCCTATCGTTATGAACGATGGTGGCGGAGCAATTTGCTAACAAACTAGACTATCATCTTCGGGAATAGAAACTCTGGTATTACTCTTGCTCCGCTTCACTCATTAATAAATTCATTCACTCCACATGTCGCTTCGAGCACAACCAGAGCTTCCATCTTTGGATTGCCTGTGTTGCGATGTTAGGAATAGAGCATCCCCGAGCGGATTTGAACCGCCGTTTCCACCTTGAGAGGGTGGCGACCTAGGCCGCTAGTCGACGGGGACATTGCTTTATTTAAGACATTTGATTTTACTCGTGAGATCTTGTCGAATTAGAAATCAGTGTTATAACAATATAATTTAAATATAATTTGATGGTTGTATTGCTAATTCTTTAATTTTGACGTCTCTGGGTTGGTCAACGATGTATTTAATGGCGTTGGCCACTGCTATCGGGTCCATCATTGATGAAGTGTCCCTAGGATATCCTCCGTGTTCAAAGAGTTCTGTATCTACTGCTCCCGGACAAAGATTAGTGACGGAGATTTTGTGTTCGCTGAGTTCATCACTTAATCCTCTAGTAAATCCAGTTATTGCCCATTTACTGGAACTATATACTTCACGTTGCGCTTTACTTGTTAGGCCAGCTATTGAATTTACAAAGATTAGTTTTGAATGATCTTGTATTCCTGAATCGATTGAGTCTTTCATTTTTGCTATGAAATATTTTGAGAGAATTATTGGGGCTATCGTATTTATTGCAAATACTTTTTCTATTTCTCGGACACTTGTATTATCGATAGTACCTTCGCTCCAAAGTCCAGCATTATTTATTAGAACATCACATGATTCATGAAGGTCGAAGTATTGTTGTGTCAAGTGTGCGCAACCTTCAACTGTTGATATGTCACATAAAATAAACTGTGCGCCTGTTGCCTGCTCTAGATGTTTTGCACGTTTTTCATCGCGACCTGAAAATATGACTTCATGTCCATTTGAACTTAATAACTCAACCGTTTTTTTACCGATACCGCTTGTTCCACCTGTTATTAAAACTTTCATGCTACCAATATATATAGATTTCTACGGATAGACCTTAGTGAGAGCCCGGGTGCAATATTGGAGTAAAGGTGCAATTTTGTCAGGATAATAGCGCTGTTCTAGTGGGTAAATGGCTGTTTTACCGCTATGTGGATAACTTTACGCGCACTGAGCGTGACTTTGCATAGTCTTGTTAAAGGAATATAAGGTTTTCGACGATATTTTTTAGGCAAATGACAATACATTTGGTATTGCAAAAAGGGATAAGTAATAATCGGGAGATTCAAACGGACATCTTTTTGTTAGCACGACGTCTATCTATAAAGTGAAGTGAGAGAAATGTTTGGGAGAGACAAGAGAGCACAGGTCTTAATTGGGCTTGTGGTCGTAGTACTTGTTTTTATTTTAGTTTTTGTATTCGTAGTACTTAACCAAGAGAATAATTCTAAAGCGGACTCGAAGCGTAATATTTCAATAATATCAAGTACTACCAATCGAGAGAACAGTTTTCCAAATGAATCAACTACAACTGCATTAACAATAGATGGAATTTCTCTATCACTTTCAACGCCAACCCCAAATCAAGAATTCACTAGTGGTCCTATTCCAGTTCGAGCAATAATTGGAGGTACAACTTCGGGTACTTGTGATTTAAAATTTACAAAAATAGGTACAAGCTCTTTTAACGTTCAAGCTCCTGTTGTCACTGTTACAAGTTATTCTACATGTGAAGGTTTTGATATTGATCCTAACAGGCTTGCTTCAAAAGGAGAATGGATTCTCGAGCTAACAGTGACTACACCAAATGGTAAATCAATCTCTGAAAAGCGAAAGATAATATTGTCATGATAAAAAGATTTCTTCTCATTCTTCTTTTAATTATTTCTACGCTTGGTTTAATCCAAGTCGGTAACGAACAAGTAGCCAAAGCTGCTGATATGGGCAGGTTTAATCCAGGAAGAATCATTGATGACCGCATATTCACGGATACTTCTACGATGAATGTTGAAGAGATTCAACATTTCTTAAATTTCGTAAAAAATACCGGCTCAACATGTTTAAAAAACTACGTAACAGATAAACCTCTAGGAAACAATCAATATGGCGGACCTGTTTCAGCCGCACAAGCTATTTATGACGTGAGTCAAATATATGGATTAAATCCACAAGTAATTTTGGTGACACTACAAAAAGAACAAGGATTGATAACTCGTACGAATTGCCCAGAGAGTGTGTACAGATCAGCTATGGGCTTCGGGTGTCCTGATACTGCTCCGTGCAATGCTCAATGGTTTGGACTATCGAAACAATTATTTCAAGGAGCCAGACATCTTAAAGGTTTTTATAGTAACTCGTTGCAATATGTCCCATTCAAGGTCGGCACATATTACGTTGGATGGCATCCTAACTCGAGTTGCGGTGGTACATATGTAAACATACAGACACGTGGAACAGCAGCACTGTATTCTTACACTCCATATCAACCCAATGCTGGAGCACTTGCTAGTTCGTATGGAACTGGTAATTCTTGTAGTTCCTACGGAAACAGAAATTTCTTTTCATATTTTTCTGATTGGTTCGGATCTCCAACCGGCGATTTAGTAAGAACTCTGTCCAGCAAAACCGTATACCTATTAGGAAACAATATCAAATATCCAATCCCATCTGAAGAAATTCTTAGTGACTACGCCGTCTTAGGACCAGTTAATTTCGTAGATGAGAACTTTTTAAATGCAATTCCAACAGGAGCAGTACTCGGGAGAATGGTAGGTAGTACTGAAACAAATAAATTATATCTAATCTCAAAAGGTCGTAAATATGATTTCACGTCATGTGGACAAGTTGAAGATTATGGTTTTGAGTGTGTTGCTACTTACCGCTTAACTCCTAGCCAACTAGCAATGTTCGAATCCTATCCGTCAGTTTCGTCATTGCTCAGAAGCTTTGATAGCAATACTGTGTATTATGTTAAGGATAATAAGAAGCATCCGATTACTAGCATCACCGATCTATATGCCTTAAACGTTGGTTCCTTGATCTCGTGGGTAGATAGCTCTTTTGTTAGCAGTATACCAACTGGGGATAGGGCTATACCTGCGGGCAATCTAATTAAGACTGCAAGTTCTGTGAAAGTCTTTGCTGTTAATAATTGGTCGGATTCTTTGAGTGTCTTCCCGGTAGATAGCTTCTATCACACGGTAGATTTAGGACTGGGGTATGAATATACTCTTGTATCTGATTCACAGCTGTCGAAATATAGCGTAGGTTCGGTCCTCAAGACAACAGTTAAATGTGGATCCGAAACCTTTGTTGGATCCGATGGTGTTCTTTACAAAATTGATCCCAATTTATATGCTCATTTTGGTTACAACTCAGGAACTTTCCAGACTGGTGGAGACATTTGTAACAGATTCACTATCGGCCAGAATGAGATGACTAGATACATAAAAAATGGAGTTTCTATTTACCGAATAGAAAATGGTACTAAACGAAAGTTTTCCAGTTATGAAGCATATGCGGCAAACATAGGTTCGAACACTTATGTTTCTGTAAGTAAGAGCTTTGCAGACTCCATTCCAAATGGCCCTGCGATCTCAAGTTAATCTTTCATCACCTTAGGTTTCCTAATGGCTAGTCTAAGCTTAGAATATCGTACTTGCTAAGTTCATAGATTTTCTGATATTGAAATGTTTTGAAACGGCAAGGATGAAATGCCGACAAGGTTGGATGTAGAAAGTTGAAAGAGCTAATTCAAATATCGATAATAGCTATCGCGCTTAGTGTAGATGCAGTGAGCGCAACTTTTGCTGTCGGCCTTCGTGCAGAAAATCAAGGTAAAAAACTTGCATTACAACTAGCAATTCCTTTTGGGTTTTTCCAAGGCGCGATGGTTTTACTTGGCGCAGCCATAGGTCTAGTCCTGTCTAAAGCCATATCAGACTACGGGGCAGTACTTGGTTTTTTCCTTCTTCTATTTATTGGGCTAAAAACTATCCGTGAAGGTTTGTCAACAAAAGATGATGAGAAAGCAAGTATTCCTAATGCCGCAAGTATCGGTTTAATGTCAATAGCGACAAGTATCGATGCCTTAGTGGTGGGGGCAACCATTTCAATACTTTCTTTCCCAGTAGTTTTCTCAGCATTTATAGTAGGCATCACAACTTTTATATTTTGTTTTACTGTGTATTTTTTGTCAAGACGGTTAGGTAAACACTTTGGTAAAAATGTTGAAGTGATTGGAGGAGTCGTTTTGATTTTGATTGGTGTTTCATTATTATTTTTCTAACTGTTATTAACATATTTACTTATGAATTTGAAGAAGATGTCAAAAAAAATAAAAAAAATATAATTTTTTTTCTATTTTAAAAAACACACTATGCGTGAACTTATTTTTTAAAAATGATTTATCCTATTTCTAATAAACTTAAATTTATTTTGTAACAACTTTTTTCTAATTAATTTTGTGAATCATTTTGCATTATTTGTATAATTCCTAATAGAATGACGTTTGTCTAATTTTGTATAAATAAAAGTGTTGGATACGAAACATAAAAAGTTAGAAAGGTTTCGCGATAAAACGTGGGGGAAGTTCACTCTATGTGAATTAATAATATGCATTTTACGATGTCAAAAATCCCTCAAATACTATCTCTAAAACCGCTAAATACTTGACATGGTTGGTTTTACGCACTCGACTTAATACTCAACGGGCGAAAAACTTGGAGGTTAACCGTGAATAAAACAGAGCTTATAGAAGCAGCAGCAGAAAAAACAGAGCTACCTAAGAGCAGCGTTGAAGCAGTGCTAAAAGCATTGACCGATACGATTGTTGCAACAGTAGCAAAGAAAGAGCAAGTTACTCTTCCTGGATTTGGAACATGGAAAGCATCTGAACGTGCAGCACGCGTCGGACGTAATCCACAAACTGGTGAAGACATAAAGATCGCAGCAACAACAGTTCCTACTTTTAAAGCAGGTTCTGGTTTCAAAGAAACAGTTAAAGCGAGTAAATGACCCCTAAGGGTCTTGATCAAGACACCCTCAGACAAGCGAAAGGTGGCAACCATGCCAGCAGCAAAGAAAGCAGCAGCTAAGAAAACTGCAGCTCGTAAGCCAGCAGCTAAGAAAGCAGCAGCTAAGAAAACTACTGCTAAGAAAACTGCAGCTCGTAAGCCAGCAGCTAAGAAAGCTCCAGCTAAGAAAACAGCAGCTAAGAAAACTGCAGCTCGTAAGCCAGCAGCTAAGAAAGCAGCAGCTAAGAAAACTTCTGCTAAGAAAACTGCAGCTCGTAAGCCAGCAGCTAAGAAAGCAGCAGCTAAGAAAACTACTGCTAAGAAAACTGCAGCTC
>CAUJDU010000145.1 GCA_963169585.1 Actinomycetota bacterium
AAACCATCTCCGATGGGACTACAAGCTTGTCATATTCCTCTTCGGAGACATAACCCAATTCAGCAGACATTTCTTTCAAAGATGTTCCTTTTTTATGAGCCAATTTTGCAATCTCTGCAGCCTTGTCATATCCAATATGTGGTGCAAGCGCAGTTACAAGCATTAGTGAATCTTGTAGGTAGGCCGCAATATTTTCTTCGTTCGCAACAAGTCCTTCAATACAGAATTCTCTAAAGGTGTCACAAACATCAGAGATAATTTCTACTGAATGTAAGAAATTAGAAATTATAACCGGCTTAAAAACATTGAGTTCAAAGTTACCTTGGCTACCCGAAAACAAAATTGCCGCATTATTTCCAAATACTTGAGCACAAACCATCGTCATAGCTTCACTTTGTGTTGGATTAACTTTTCCTGGCATAATCGAGCTTCCAGGCTCATTCTCTGGAAGTGAAAGTTCACCAATCCCACAGCGTGGACCAGAACCCAACCATCGAATATCATTTGCGATCTTCATAAGATCTGCAGCTAACGAAGCAATCGCACCATGAGCATTAACAAGATCAGAATGGCTTGCCAAAGCAGCAAACTTATTTTTAGCAGGAGAAAAAGATAAACCAGTTTCCTGTGAAATGTATTCAGCTGCTTTTACATCAAAACCTTTAGGAGCATTTAGACCTGTGCCTACAGCAGTACCGCCAATAGCGAGCTCCTTGACATCTTCAATTGAGACTTTTATACGTTCAATTGACATATCAAGTTGAGCAACATAACCAGAAAATTCTTGGCCCAAAGTTATAGGTACAGCATCTTGCAAATGCGTCCTACCGATTTTAACTATAGAATCAAATTCTTTTCTTCTAACATCAATTGCATTACGCAACCTGTCAAGGCTCGGTAATAACCGATTGATCACTTGCTCAACACCAGCAATATTCATACCCGTAGGAAAAGTGTCATTACTTGATTGACTCATATTTACATGGTCATTGGGGTGTACCGGAGATTTGCCGCCACGCTTACCTGTTGAAATCTCATTTGCCCGCCCAGCAATCACTTCGTTTACATTCATGTTGGTTTGTGTACCTGATCCTGTTTGAAAAATAAACAAAGGAAATTGGTCGCTAAGCTTTCCATCAATAATTTCGTCAGCAGCTTGAACAATCAAATCAGCGATCTCTGGATCAAGTTTACCTAAATCTTTGTTAGCTAAAGCCGCCGATTTCTTCAATATAGCCATGCCTCGAATTACAGACTTAGGCATGGTTTCATGTCCTATATGGAAATGGTGAAGGCTACGTTGAGTTTGAGCTCCCCAATAGTTTTGAGAGTTGACTTCTACTTCACCCATAGAATCTGTTTCGATACGTACATTATTTTCTGTTATTTCTGTCATATCCGGCCAGATTACCACCTCTAGAGCATAAATCTAGATAATAATGTCTGTTGTGCCAATAGCCGATGAACAAAATACTAAAGATGTCCTAGCTTTGGCTGATGGTTTTCTGGTTCAACTATGCGAACTAGATCCCCTTGGCGCTAGCGAAGAAGGGTTCTCTAAGTACGATGGCAAAATTGGTGACTTGTCCCCTAGCGCTCAAGAGAAAATGTCTAATCTGGCAAAAGATACGATAAATTCACTAGAAGTTTCACAAATAAATGATTTTAAAGAACAACTTTGTGCCGACGTCCTAAAAGATTATTGCACTGACATAATCGACAACTATGAAACTCTAGATTGGATACGGACAATCAATGTTTTAACCAATCCACTAGACACCATCCACGTAACTTGCTATAACGTTGACACTAACGACAAAGAGGCCATAGCAAAACGTGATGAGAAAATTGAAGAGATTCCTCAGGCGTTAGCAACTTTTAAAGAAACAATGGAACTAGGTTTAGCGAAGAACGCTTTACCTAGGAGGACACAACTTACACATATGGCTCGCAACTGTGCTGTGTTTGCAAATGACCAACTTTTTGCCCCAACAAAAGCACACCGTGCATTTTTAAGATTTGGGACATTCCTATTAGAAGATATAATCCCTCACACAAATGAAAAGGATGCTGTTGGTCCGGAACTTTATGCCCGTTGTGCAAAGCGACATTTAGGCAAAGAAATAGATATCAAAGAAACATACGCATGGGGTTGGCATGAAATTCATGCTATTTTTTACGAGATTGAACAAGTTCTTAGAGACTTAAATCCTGGTGGCAGCTACAAAGAGACCATCTCAATGTTAGAAAATGATGAATCAAGAACTGCCAACTCCCCCGAAGAGCTCCGAGAATTCCTTCAGAATCTGTTAGATGATAGCGTTAGCAAATTAAACGGTACACACTTTGATATTGATCCACGAATGTTAAAAATCGAAGCGTGCACCCTTGAAGAATCTGGTTCTTCTGCAATGTTTTACTCCACCCCATCAGATGATTTTTCAAGACCTGGCAGAACTTACTACCCAATTAATGGTAAGAATAAATTTCCGCTATGGGAAGAGGTCACAACTTGTTATCACGAAGGTTTACCTGGACATCATCTCCATGTTGGTTCCATAAAATGTCTAGGCGATGATCTAAGTCAATTCCAAAAGACTCTTGCTTTTAACACAGGTGAAAGCGAAGGTTGGGCATTATATGCAGAGCGCTTGATGGTTGAGCTCGGATACAGTAATGATCCTGCATATGTTTTTGGAATGTTAAATGCATCACTGTTCCGTGCAACTCGTGTGGTAATGGATATTGGCCTACACTGCGAGTTCGAAATACCGCAAGATGCCCCTGAGATTTATCCTCATGGAGAAAAATGGACTCCCGAGTTAGCTATGAAAATTTTGGAAGACGTAATTGGTATGTCTAAAGTGTACGCTAAGGACGAAGTTTACCGATATCTAGGATGGATAGGTCAAGCAGTTTCATATAAAATCGGCGAGCAAACAATCAGAGATATTAGAGAACGCGAACGTAAAAGATTGGGTTCGAAATTTTCTCTAAAAGAATTTCATAGTCGCCTGCTAGGTTATGGGCATGTTGGTCTTGGACGGCTCGAAAAATTATTTGAGGCGCAAGAGGGTCCGACCCTCTAAAAGGGACAAATCACCGCGTACGAAGATGAGTTCTATAGGCTATTTGCGAGTTCTTCTGCCCTATCCACCATTTCAGAAATAATTCCCAAACCACTCTGCCAAAAGTTAGGATCGTTTAAATCCACACCCACTTTTTTAGCTAGCTCTTGCGGAGAAGCCGAGCCGCCTGCGCTAAGCATATCTTCATACGCCGGAACTATTTCACTTCCATGTTTTTGATATTGAGCATACACACTCAACGCTAAAAGTTGTCCATAGGCGTACGCGTATACATATCCTGGTGTGGAAATAAAATGAGGAACATAACTCCACCAATTACCATAGCCTTCACTAATTTCCACCGAATCACCCATCATATCGCGTTGAGTATTCAACCAATAGTTTGAAAAATCTGAAAGTTTTAATTCACCAATATTTCTTCTATGAGTATGAACAGCAACCTCAAAATTATGCATAGCTATCTGTCGAAATACTGTAGCAATTTGCCCATCTATGTATGCGGCTAACAGTTCAAGCTGTTCTTTTGGATCAGAAACTTCATCTAGCATCCGATTAAAAGTTACCGATTCTGCAAAAACAGATGCTGTCTCACAGAAAGTAAGTCCCGTATCTTGATGAAACGTCCCCTGTCCTTTCGCCAAGTAAGCATGACAAGCATGACCTAGCTCATGAGCAAGAGTTAAAACATCATTCCGATTATCCGTCCAGTTAAGCATCACGAATGGATGATGAGAGGAAACGGTATATGCACAAAAGGCTCCTCCACGTTTTCCTTCTCGAACGGGAGCATCGATCCATTTATTCTCCATAAACTTATCAAAAACATCAGTCATTTTTGGAGAAAAACTTTGATAGGCATCCCGTACCATTTCACAAGCCTGACCATAAGAAATCTTACTTTGTGTTTGCGCAAGTGGCGCGTAGCGATCAAAATCTTGCAGTACATCTAACCCAAGAAGTTTTGCTTTTAACTTATACCAGCGGTTAGCGATATCGAAACGAGATACACATGCGTTCACTAAGGTGTCAACGGACTCGTCAGTTGTGTCATTATCTAAGTTCCTCGCACTAATCCAAGTCGGATAGCCTCTCAACTTATCTTCAAGCGCATGGTCTGCAGCTAAGGTATTATAAATATATGCTCGTGTTTTCAGACCGGATCTAAGAGCTTCACTTATAGAATCCCTTGCAGACTCACGTGCTTGCCTATCTGGAGAATGCAAAATTGAAAGTGCACTTTCTAGCTGTAGGGGCTCTTGGTCTTCTTCCAACGCTACAGTTATTGTTGAGCTTAAATCTTCAAATAGACGGTCCCACGCACTTGAACCGGTAACTGAAAGCTGAGCCATTAGTGCTTCTTCTTTTGTAGAAAGTTGGTATTTTGCAGATCGGCGAAGATGCATCAGATAGTAGTTACAAAAATCTGCGTTTTTATCCTCGATTATCGCATTGGCCTTTTCGTCAGGCAGTTCATTAAATTCAACTTCTATAAATGCAAGTTTTGCAGCAATATCAGCAGAAATTTCTTCAATCTTTTGCATCTGTGATGCTATATCTTCATCTTGAGTATTTACACTGTATAACAAACCGGTGTAATTTCCAGCTCTACCTAAAACTTCATGTAGCTCACCATAAGTTTTCATCATGTTGATAAAGTCGTCAGTATTTAAATCTGCAATTTTACCTTCAAAAGAAATCAATTCGCCAACAATTTTTTGAGCTTTATTGATTGTGTTTTCTAACCCACCATATGGTTCAACTAAGTCAGATACATCCCACTGGACTTGTGAGGCTTGCATTTAGTCTCCTTAATTTTCGTATTTTTTTATAATTTTTGCTAACCGATCATCTTTACTCGAGTCTAACAACACTGCCAATGTTTGAGTTGCTCTTGTAAATGTAACAAAAAGTGATTTCCAGCCACTAGGCCTTCGTACATCGCCTACTATTTCATGAGGGTCAACAACAATGACGTGATCGAATTCTAAACCTTTCGCTTCAGCTGCCAAGAGTATGCCGATTGGGGCATCAATTGCTGCTGTGGGGTCTGAAGTTGCAGAAAATTCAGCAAGTGTTTCTTCGAGTTGAGAATGGATTTCTTCCTTTGCGATTATCGCTACTGTCCCACCAAGTCCAAGAGCTCTTTTTGCTTGTACATACGCAAGTTCAATTGGATTTGAGGCACATTGAACTATGGGTTGGACTCCTACTTCTCTTACTGCTTCTGTCTGTGCAAGTTCAGGTGATACCTCTCGCATAACATCATGTGCAAGATTCATAACTTCGGCAGGAGTTCGGTAGTTTACGCTTAACAAGACAGTCTGTGAACTAGCCCTAGAAACTTCATTTAAGATTTCTGTAACTTCATCCCAATCTTTACAGGCGCCAGGTAAAGATGCTTGCGCAAAGTCGCCAACTATGGTCATTGACATCGGTTGAGCTCGTCTGGCCACCATTCTCCACTGCATTGGTGTTAGATCTTGTGCCTCATCTATCAAAACATGTCCAAAAGTTCTAATTTCATCGCTAGAAGTTTCGTTTCCACTTTCGCTTGAACCATATCGTTGAGCTAGTTCACTTGCAGTCATATACCCGCTTAAACCGAGTTCACCAATAACCCTTGATGCGTTTTCAACATCCGAGTTATAACTAGATTTTTTCTTTCTGGATCTCGCATGAGATACAGGCCCACATAGGAAATCGCATTCATCAATCAGCGCTAAGTCGTAATCGCTCCATGCAACTTCATCTATAGATACAGCACGAACTTTTAATAATAATTTTTGTTCATCGTTACTTAAAATATTTTTTGATGCATTTTGAATTAGAGCCTCAAACGAACATAAGTCATGGTATAACTCTGCTCCAGAAAGTACAGGCCACATCCTTTCTAAGGCTATTTTTACTTCATCATGGTGCCTCAATCTGTCTTCAATACCTTCAACCCAGTCCTCTGGTGCAGGTCTTCCTTCGCTTAACCGTTTAGCAACATCAGGATTAATAACTTTATTTGAAGATGTGAATCGCGCAACATTACCTTGGTCTTTCCCGCTACCCCTATATGCTTGCAGCAATTGTTGCTGGTATTGCTTAGTTAAATCACGTAAGACCATTTTTGAAAACATGTTTCGCTTTGAATTGTGTGATCCTGGACGCGACGAAACTGTACTAGTCATGTGCCTAGTATGTTTAGGTGTCAGTACTAAGCGATAACCATCTATCCAGATCTCTGCTGGTTTCGCCAAAGCACGTTCACGGTCCTTCATAGCATGCCTGAGTACTTTAACCATACGGATATCGCCTTTTAATGCTGCGACTTTTCTAGAGTCAAATATTTGTACTTTTTGTGCGGTTCTAATATTCGATATAGTTCGCAAATGTACATCGTCTTCACCCAACGATGGAAGAACTTCATCGATATATCTAAGGAATGTTTTTGACGGACCAACAAGCAACACCCCTAAATTGGAAAGCATATTTCTATGTGTAAACAACAAGTATGCTGCTCTGTGTAATGCCACAGCAGTTTTTCCTGTTCCTGGACCTCCTGTTACTACCAATACATTGTTAAGCGGAGCCCGTATCGCCATATCTTGTTCTCGTTGGATTGTTGCAACGATATCTCCCATACGACCTGTTCGTTTTTTTGATACTGCAGTAAGCAATGCTGCTTCTCCAACCACATTCAAATTATGCGAGGCTGCACTGTCCTCATTAAAAACTTCGTCATCGACACGAACAATTGTTTTATCGTTCATATGGAAATGCCGACGGCGGATCACACCTGATGGATCAAGTGGAGTAGCACGGTAAAATGGTTCGGCAACTGGAGCGCGCCAGTCGATTACAAGTGGTTCTTGATCTTCACCAGATACCGCCAACCTACCAATATAAGCAGTATTTTGTCCTTCAATTATGCTCTCATCTTCTAGGTCTAAACGACCGAAACAAAGTGGCTGGCCGCCAATGTTCAAAGTTGCAATTCTTGTCCTAGCCAATGAAATAGCAGCATCTTTTTCATACTTTGCCTGGTGAGTTCCTCCACGTCCAACCTCGTCAAACCCATCCTCAATAGCTTGTGCACGTATACGCAGATTTTCTAGACATTCATAGGCCCGATCAATGTAAGCCTGTTCACTTTCGATATCGTCTGCACGCATGCTACACATCTCCTGGTATAGGTTGCCCTTGCTTTTGGCCTCTACGTGATTTGCATTTTCCTGTTACTCGAAAAAAACACAATTAAGAGAATCTAGTCGCCATATGAGATAAATGCACTATTAACACGGATAAAAATCGTTAATATCACGAAGTTCAGTTGATATTAGTGTGCTATTTGAATAAATTTGTAGGCTTCAGCAAACTGTCCCTTTTCAAAACCTGCCGCTTTTGCTATATCTGAGCACCATTTTTCAACCATTGCTCGAGTTTGCTCTTTATCTTCTATCTGAGATTCATGTTTGAAGAGAGCTTCTAGTTTCCGTTCAATCACATTAGTTATGTTGACAAAAGTATCAGGATTTTTGTGTGATACAACCCAGACTGCTTTGACCCCATGAGCACTATATCCTTCATCGAGAAGATGAGGAAAAGCATGTGGATTTTGTGCATCAGGATATACTGCGCTCAACGTTGCCTCACCAACAGCTAGGTGATCAGGATGAGATGCGTAAATACGTTCATATATACGCTGTGGTGATTGCGATATAACCAGATCTGGTTTTTCTTTCCGAATTACTCGTGTAATTTTTTCACGTAAATCTAAATTAAATTCAATCTGTCCGTCTGACATTCGCAGATAATGGATATTTTCTACCCCAACAATTCTTCCTGCCGCACTTTGCTCAGATTCTCGTAACTCGATTCGTTGATCTTTTGTTAACCCATCTGAATCTCCACCAGCATCTCCACTAGTAACGAGACAATAACTAACTTGTATTCCTTGTTCATTAAACATAGCTATTGTCCCTGCGGAACCATAATCTATATCGTCTGGATGGGCAACAACAACGAGTACTCTTTTTATATCTTGAAGGTCTGGATTTGGACCAACTGGTAACACAAATGGGGCTTGAGTCTCCATAAAGAATCTACTCTTTACAGTTTTTCCGGTCACGTTCAATCAACACACTTGCTTTTTTGACCCCTTCAACATTTTGCAACCTCTCTTTGATATTCCTCTCTTCTCTACGAATATCAATATTATTTTCATCTAGTTGTTTGTTACATGTCTTTATAAGAATTTCAACATTTGTCGCATTAATCACAGCCGGTCGTAAATTAACTGGATCTTCTTTTGATATCCCTCTAAAACCAAACCATGAGCCACTTACAAACATAATTAATAAGATCAGCCATAGTGGAACACGAAAGATAAATAGCTTTAATATTTTCCGCCAATTAAAACGACCTACATTTTGTAATTCTTGATCTTGGCCTCTTACTAACTGTGAATTATCTCTAGTTCTAAACATAGTTGTCCTACTTATTTTTATTGCACTTTAGATAACATTGATCCTAGTTGATGAGCTAGGAGACTTACTTCTGGTAATACTATTTGTTCCGCACTGAGCTCATCATCTGGATTTATAATTGCTATTGAAGAAGAAATAGCCATTCTATTAGTCCTATCCCTTGCCGCAACTAAGCGTTCACTCTGGATACTATTCGTGTTATCAAAATAAAAACCTTCATCAACTGATGTCTCAATCCGAATACCTTTATTTACTCGTTTAACTAGATCGAACGCTTCCTGGGTCTCATAAATATAGACGTTAAGGACCAAATATAGTTTTTTATCATCTGATATCGCAGCGTAACGACATCGCAAAGTTGAATCTGCGGGTTTCGAGCTTTTTAACTCTCCTAGCTTTTTCTCTGTTGTCCCAAGTATTGATGCTGCAGTTTTTAGTGAGAGAAAGGAGCAGGGCTGAGATATATTTGCTGTTTCGGAAGGTACTGTAGATAGCGTTTCTGTGGTTTTAGTGGTTTTAAAACCCCCGCCTAAATCGTTAGACCCTGAACAAGACACGAAAGCAACGATGACAATCAGGACAACTATTGATCCGATAATTAGAAAGGCTTTTGTACGTAAAATATCTGGCACCAAACCAGACTAGTGGTTATTTCGCCCATTCGATAATTTCTCCGGCATATAGATTTGATGTTCCGCGAGCGTCAGCTAATTGATTAACAATTATGCGAGGATCACTTTTTGGATCGATTCGCCTCGCGACAGACCATAAAGTGTCACCTGGCTCAACAACTATTGTTATCGTTTCGCCTTTCAAATCCGCAGAATGGCGTTCGGCTGGCACGAGGGAGAACCCTCCGAACGCCGTAGATGCGGGTAGTGTTACAACGAGAAATGTAATAACAACGAGGATAGAAATCAAAATAGTTCTAGGAGAAAATCGCTTAGCAGACCGCCTATTAACTTTACGCTGCACATTACTTTGAACACGAGATGTACTCTGTACTCGAGGTTGAAGAGATTGAACGCGTGCAGCTCGCGACGTACCGCTGTTTAAGATACCTTTTTTATAGAGATCAAATGAAGAATATCGAGTTGCTGGCCCAACTGGGGTTGCTGTTAGTGTCATGTCTGTCTCTTTTCTGATGTCTTTCGAGAAGTTCTATCTTCAGTAAACCATCTACCTACGACAAAAACGTTTGAAGCTATTTACCGAACACTCGTACGCTATCACGAACATTTGTTCAGGTCAAGATTTATACAAACAAACGTTCACCCTAAGTGCTGGAGTCAGTTCTAAACCTTGTCCGT
>CAUJDU010000146.1 GCA_963169585.1 Actinomycetota bacterium
AATAGACGTATCAGAAGTTGGATTTGGCGTGTGGACCATATCTACCAACTGGTGGGGACAAGCTCAAGATGCAACCCTCATGCTTGACACAGCATTTGATTGTGGGATTAACTTCTACGATACTGCCCCAGCATATGGTGATGACGGTTTCGGAGAAACAGTTTTAGCGCCGTTCATTGCACGCCACCGAGACGAGGTTATCGTCACGACAAAATGTGGATATGACATTCATGCTCCACGCGAAAAAGAACATTCTGAGCGACCTCATAATTGGTCGAATGAATCTATTATTACCCAAGTTGAAGAATCGCTTAGCCGACTTGGTATGGAATCCATTGATCTTCTCCAATTACATAATGCACGAATGGATGCTGTTGAAAACGATGATCTTTTTGCAACATTGAATCTTCTAAAAGAGGAAGGAAAGATTCGTTCTTACGGCATTGCTCTTGGGCCAGCTATTGGTTGGACTGCTGAAGGTATGGCCTCTTTGGAAAACAGAAATATTGATTCTATACAAACTGTTTACAATGCCCTTGAACAAGAACCAGGGCGAACTTTTGCGAGACATGAACAATGTCGTGCAGGAAATGTTTCATTACTCGCTAGAGTTCCACATGCTTCTGATGCGCTAAGTGGAAAAGTTACACGCGAAACGTTAAACGAAATGTTGGCTACTGGCGACCACCGCTCTTATCGCGTGAAAGATAACATGTTAGACAACCTTGATAAGGCTGATGCGATTGCACAACTTTGGGCACCAGAGACTAGTCGCACAATCGGCCAAGCGGCAGTGGCTGCAATTTTGGCAGAACCTGCTTTTGCTAGCGTCCTTCCAACTTGTTTAACAACAGATGAGATAATTGAATATGCAAAGGGAAGCGATTTTCCTTTAAGTGAAGATGAAGCTGCAATGCTTTGGGACGCTTATGATGAAAACTTTGGTGTTACCAATCGTTTCGAAATGGAACTTCGCTCTTAGGTTAATCCTTTCCACGAAACGTCGCTTACGTGCGTAGAGCCGCAGAGCAAATAATCCCTTTTGCCGGGCCAGGCCTCCTTTGAAAAAATTGTATTGCCAGCGAGTAAGTTACTAGCATGTCTCTTATGGTAAAAAAGTCATCGACCCGTATGCGAAGCGAAGACCGCCGTCGCCAATTATTAAATGTTGCTTGCGACGTGTTCGCAGACAGAGGATTTAGCGCAACAATCATGGACGATGTAGCTTACGCAGCAGGAGTAACAAAACCTGTTCTCTATCAGCATTTTGAAAGTAAACGTGCACTATTTATTGCCGTCCTTGAAGACTGTGGCGAACGGCTCATTAGTTCAATATTAAGTGCGACGCGTGAAGGCGAAACTTTGCGTGAACAAATGACAAAAGGCTTTCGTGCTTACTTTAACTTCGTAAAACATGACGATGCAGGCTTTAGATTGCTTTTCGGATCATCAGCACGCAACGATACAGATTTTGCGGAAGTAACAAATCGAGTTCTAGAACGTTTCGCAGATTCAGTAACATCTTTAATCATTGAAGATGTTCCGCCAGAAGAACGTAAACTACTCGCACATGCACTAATTGGTATGGCTGAATCTGCAGCTAGGTATACTTACCTTTCAGGAGAAACTAGCAAAGTATCCGATGAACAACTCAACGAATGGGTTAGTACTCTTGCTTGGAAAGGTTTGCGCGGTATCACCGACTAAACCCAAACTCTACAGCGATGGGCACGTTAATACTACAAATCCGAGTTTAAAGGCCCATCGCGATATAGAGGTTTTTAGATCAAGTTGGGAGCGGTATTCGAACAACATCGAATTGTACGTTATGTAAATTCGAAATTGCGATATTACCAGTGGCAGGATCTGCTTTGTAATGATCTCCGTTATAAAATGCCTTTGCCCTGACTTGTAACGTCTGAGCTAATGGTGCAGGGCTTCCTAGCCTCACATCAAAATTCAGAGTAAACGTTGTTGTCGAACCTATTGTATGTAAAACGACAGACGGTTGATTAGCAGGTGCTAGGGGTAAAGCCGAGTTAGTTTTTACACCATTTACGAAGAACTCTAAATCATAAAGAGCAATTGCTTGTGTAGCATTATCTTGAACCTGTGAAGTATTTCGGATCGTACCAGTGATAGTACCAGTTCCACCTTCCTTAATAACTGCAGGCGATGGTGAGGTTGCGATATTTTCAATAGCAATTTTTGGTGTAACTACCTTCTTCGCAGGAGCACAAGTAAGTTTTTGAGAGATTCCAGTTAATGCTCCTAAGAGACCTGCATTGTTAACATTACTCCAGTTACCAGGCCCGAAAGTACGATCCAATATGGGAGTTATGTGACCTGTGTTCGAATATACACCAGGAGAGTTAACGAAGATTCCATATACAGGAGTCTTAGCTCTTACCTGTGCAAAAATATTATTGGGGTTTACCCCTGTCCTAATCGAGTTAATCCCCCATCTGGCACGTGATACATCTTCGGGTCGTGACCAGACGTATCCATCTGTTCGAGTCCTACTTGCATTATTAATTGTTGGAACACCATCAGTGACCATTAACACGAGGTCCCAATCACCATCTGGGTCAGTCGTCGAGCCTCCCCAAAAATTCATATGATTAATTGCTTTTGTGAAAGCTTCATCCCAGTTAGTTGCATCATCGCTTGCGGATGTATATCCCCTCCACGCCAGATACGGACCATTGTTAAGTGGACCACCACTCCCTCGGAAGTGGATTTGATTCACCAAAATCCCATTTGCCCAACGACCCTCATTTGTTTGCAAGTTTGCATACGGAATCCAATCCCAAAAAGATGGGAAATCTCCTCCACCAAAATTCTGGAAAACAGCGTTATCAGCAAACGCGTAGGTGTAAACTTCTGCTCTAGAACCAGGCTGTGTTGCTAAACCTAATTCATTTTGAAAGTGTATTAAACCATTTTTCAAAGCATCTGCAGTCGACTGAGTACCCCCGGCATTATTTACAACAGAAAGAGATCTGTCCATCAAAACAAGTATCTTGGAATTACATAGTGGCCCACGAGTCGAAAGTGGCTGAGATTGATAGTTTATTGGTTCAGACAAAATAGCATTTGGCGATCCAGCAGTTTTGATTAGTTTTACGGGTTTTCTAGGCGAAGATGAATCTAACCCTGAGCTTCCAAGAACTAAAGAGCTGATAACAGTTAATGAAATAACTGCCAAAAGTGAAAGCCCACGCCAGCTACGTGACCTTATATCGGTTTCACTTTCTAAATGTAATTCTTCTGACATAGAGCTTCCTTAGAACCCAACTAGGTTTCTTTCCTATTAAGGTTTGATATCTATATCGGCGAATGAAGACCATAGGTTAACCAACAATATGGGCCAAAAGACCATTTCAAGCTTAATATTTATACCATTTAATAACGTTACAAAAATGGTCTTACAGTTGTTTAGATCAAGACGGTAGAGGTATACGTTCAACGTTAATTGCAGTCGTTGCAACAGCTGTAGGATTCAAAGTTCCACCAACAAGGTTCATCGTAGCAGAATTAAACATAGAGGTACTTGTAACATTGAATGACAACGGCATAGGATTCGAACCTCCAAGAGGAACATTTAAAAGATAGGCTGGGAAATTAGAAGTAGTACCCGCTGGAAGCGTTGGTATCACCTGCGTCCACCCTCCAGGACCAGTTACCGTTACGTTCGTCAGATCAACCGAACCAGTATTTGTTACAGTAACTGTAACATTAGAGTTTTGACCTTCCATAACGGTTGAAGGACTAGCCGCTGCGGTTGCACTAATCCCAGATGTAACATTGGTCTTAGGCACTGCACAACCCATGGTGCTCAGTATGGCGTTTATCTCGTTATATACCAAACCCCAATTTTCCTGCATAGCAAAGTTTCCAGTACCAAATACCTGTCGCATGTATGAAGCAACCCCTGGCTGGGCAGCTTCAGAACCAGTTATGATTCCGTAAACAGGAACTGGAGGGCGAACGAAACCACCTGTTCGAAGATTATTTACAGCTGATTGTGCAGCTAAAAGATCTCCATTGTCTGGGGTAACCCAAGGACCGGCTAAATTTCCATTATGAGAAGTTGGTAATCCATCAGTTAACATTATGACCATGTCAAAATCGTCATCACCAGTAGATGTTGGATCGGTACCGAAATCTATCTTACCCATAGCACTTTCAAATGCTGCCTGGTAATTTGTTGAACCGTTATCATCGCCATGATAACCCTTTATAGCATTGACAAAAGTTGCAACTGGATCTCCAATTATAGTTTTATAATCAGCTCCACTAGAGCTATCTCGATAGTAGATACCGTTGTCATTACTACCAATAACGTTGTAAACCATATTATCTCTGCTTGCAGGAACCGCTACGTTATTTGAAGCAATCCATGCATAAAATTCACCTAACGAACTTCCACCATATGGATTCTGGTCTTTTGCTCTAGCAGCAAATGCAGAAATATATACATACGCGTCTCTACCAGCTGCCTGTGCAGATGTACCCATCTGGATGATAGTCATATCGAGCGCTAGCTTTAGCGCATTGACCTTGGTGTAATCGGTACTTCCACTCATCACAGAATGTGACCTATCCAATAAAAAGATAACTTGTTTTTTACATAATGGGCCAACGGTTGAAGGCGGATTAGGCATAGTATTATCTGGGATCGCCGAAATACGATTACCAATAGCTGCAGACTGAACATTTGGCTTTGTTGTCTCAGCTCCAGTATTACCTAGAGATAAAATAGACATAATCGATAATGAAATGATGACAACAAAGGAAATTCCACGCCAGCTACGTGAACTTCTGGTGGTACCGTGTTCTAAATACATTTCTTCTGACATCACAATTTCCTCATTGCATAACTAGTCTCATTTCCTATTGTGAAGCAAAAAATCTATATCAGCAATGTATAATTTTCGGTCAAGTAAAAATAGTACTTTTAGATCAACTTCATGCGCGTTATTCGCATTATTCGTTAGCGTTACAAAAACTATTATTAAAGGAATCGATCTAAAGCTGTTAATGAATTTTTTCACCGCTGATTGCACGAGCAACAACAAGGCGTTGGATTTCTGAAGTTCCTTCAAAAATAGTGTAAATCTTTGCATCTCGATGCCATCGCTCTACAGGATATTCGCGGGTGTAACCATATCCGCCAAGAATCTGGATAGCATTTTCAGTTACCTTTACAGCAACTTCGCCAGCTTTCAATTTACTCATCGAACCTTCACCCGAAACAAATTGTTTTCCGTTGCGAGCCATCCAGCATGCTCGCCAAACCAATAATCTTGCAGCATCGATTTCTGTAATCATATCTGCAAGCATAAAAGCAATCGCCTGATTTTGAACAATAGGCTTTCCCCAAGTAAAACGCTCTTTAGAATATTGCAGCGAAAACTCATATGCAGCGCGAGCAATACCAATTGCTTGAGCAGCAACGATTGGTCTCGAAGCTTCAAAGGTACTCATAGCTGCCTGTGTAGAAGTTGATTTTCCTTCACGAGCCTTATTTAAACGATGATCCAATTTTTCTTTTCCACCAAGTAGACAAGAACCAGGAATACGGACATCTTCCAAAATCACTTCCGCAGTATGGCTTGCACGTATACCATGCTTCTTATATTTTGAACCTTGGGACAAACCCTTAGTTCCAGGAGGTACAACAAAACTCGCATGTCCACGGGCTTTTAGCTCTGGATCAACACTTGCAACAACCACATGAACATCAGCAATTCCACCATTAGTAATCCACGCTTTTGTTCCATTTAAAACCCATTCGTCTTTTGCTTCATCATAAACAGCTTTGGTTCGAAGTGAACTAACATCTGAACCCGCATCTGGTTCACTCACACAAAATGCAGCAGTTTGAATCTTTTCTGGAGAACCAAAACATTGAGGAATCCACTCTTCTATTTGTTCCTGAGTTCCATTACCCATAATTCCAGAAACACCCAATGTCGTTCCCATAATTGCAAGCCCAATACCTGCATCACCCCAAAAAAGTTCTTCCATAGCAATTGGTAGGGTCAGACCATTTTCATCTGCGTATGCTTGAGCTAAAAATTCCCAAGAGTAAAGACCAATGTTGGATGCTTCTTTAATTACGTCGAATGGCATCTCTTCACGTTCATCGTATTCATGAGCAACTGGCCGCACAACATCTTGCGCAAAAGTATGTACCCATTCTTTTATCTGACTTTGGTCATCTGTAAGATCGAGAGTGAATCCAGACATTGTTTCTCCTAAAGTTTTTCTGTTTCCAGCATTTCAGTCTAAACGCAAAACGCGGGACTGCTTGCCATAGTGAGCATCGACAATATATACGGTAAATTAATAGTTTTTTACCAGCGATGGGCCTGTTAATACTACAAATCCGGGAGTTAAGAGTCCCATCGCTGTTGAGCAAATAAAAAGAGGCCCGAAGGCCTCTCAAATCATGTGCGTTGGGCATGTTTTAGCTGTTATGAACATTTATATCACGCCCAACGCATTAGATAGGTTGAAAACTAGCGTTTTTTAGCAGCTGTTTTCTTTGCAGCAGTTTTACGTGCTGGAGCTTTCTTTGCTGGAGCTTTTTTAGCAACTACTTTTTTAGCTGGAGCTTTCTTTGCTGGAGCTTTTTTAGCTGGAGCTTTAGAAGCAGTAGCTTTTTTCGCAGCAGCTTTCTTTGGCTTTGCAATTTTACTTGCAGGAGCTTTACCTGTAAGTACAGCATCTTTGAATTGCTTAAGTGGAGTAATTTTTGCTTTACGAGAAGCTTTAATTTTAATTGTTTCTCCAGTCGCTGGGTTTCTTCCCATGCGAGCTTTACGATCTACACGTGCAAATTTGGCGAAACCAGGAATAGCAATTTGCTCTCCTTTAGCAACTGATTGAGTAATGATCTCAACAACGTGTTGCAAAACTTCGTCAGCTTTTTTCTTTTCGAGTTCTGCTCGTTCTGCAATTTCTGCAACTAATTCTTTTCTATTCACTTTTCCTCCATTTGGATTTCGGTTACTAGAATCTTTGCACATTTCAATAGCCAAACGTGACATTTAAAGCCTATTTTTATGGATTTTTTTAAAATTAGAATGCCGGACGTTTTTCAGGATAGAACGAAATGACGTCGTCTAGGCTATGTGCGTCACCAACATTTGGTACATCTATCTCAGTATTTTTCCGGTTAGAAAATACTATCTCGATAGAGTTAGGAAAGCCTTTTACGTTTGCATTTACTTTGTTCATAACACCGTTTTTATCCAAGAAATACGTGATATTTGGTGTATTCTGAAACTTCAATAGCTCAACTCCGTTAGTCTTTTCAGAACCTAAAAACTTCGCACCATCTTGCTTTAACAGGATCGGGTTTTCAGGAGCAGGTGCTGCCAACTTCATCATAAATTGCGACAATACATCAATCCCATATTTTGTCGGATCAAATTGTCTTGCTATCCAACCTTTGGGTTCCAACCCTGCTTGACTAGCCAAGCTATCCATACCCAAAAAGGATTCAAACACGGCCTCTGCAGTTGTAATCGTCTGGATTTCAACTTGACCTCTTTCAAATAGAGATACTTGCATTTCTACAACAGAGGTACTCCAATCAACTTTTCCTCTAGCAACAAATCCATTAGAACCTAATATCCCAGAAGTGATTTCAAAACTCGCATTTTTGTCTTGCGTATTATTTGATAGTGCACGCGAAAATATTTGTGCTTCTTCGCTAGTGACTATTCTAGGTAATGATTGCGCATCCTTAGATTGTTTATCGGATGTTCCACAAGCAGCTAATACCATCAGAACTAACACAACAGGGATAGCTAATTTAAAAAATTTCACACCCAAGATATTAGTGCTCAGATCGACGGTCGTGATTTTCTCTATGCTCGCGAACTAAATCCACAAAGGAACCAAAAAATTCTTCTGGATTATCCAACAGTTCGGGGTGCCATTGAACCCCTAAAGCATGCCAATTCGTTACTGATTCGATACCTTCAATGATCCCATCTTTTGTTCGGGCAGTAACTTTTAGTCCTTCGCCGATTTTGTCACAGCTTTGATGATGAACAGAGTTTGTTTCGATTTCGTCTCTCTCAAAATTCTTAGCTAGCCAAGAATCTTTCTCTAAATAAACACGATGGCGATGACGTACCTTATCGGCAAATCCGGTTGGCACTTTCCCGTGTTCTTTTGATATCCCAGCAATATTTTGATTTAATGTACCTCCGCACATAACATTTAAAGCTTGCATACCCCTACAAATACCAAGTGTAGGAATTTCCAATTCTCTCGCAGTTCTCAATAATGCAAGGTCACTAGCATCAAGTGCGTCGTGAGGTTCTTGTGTAAATTCACCTCGTTCTTGACCATAACACTTTGGGTTAATATCCCTTCCTCCTGCAACTACCAACCCGTCTATGGCACCAAGTAAAACCTTCGCATCTTCGGGTTCAGAAATCGGAACGATTGTAACAACTGCACCTGATTGGCGGAGTGCTTCTGTATCAGTTGCATATACATATTCGGGGAACCTTGAAGCCCAAATATCGTCAATATCATGAGCAGGCCTAGAAGTAATCAGAATTCGAGGTTTCATATCACCCTTATACTCGACCCATAGTTAGCTTGACTCAAGGCATAATAATTCAAGTTTTTGCAATTTTCTTGTTTCGCCATTGAGATATAAGCGTAGGAGCCACAAAAAGTGTAGTTGTTGCTAGCAAAAGTATCGTTGAAAGTATGTTAACTTGCGGCGGAATAGACGTCCTAGACTGTCCGAATACACGAATTGGGAAGGTTTCTACATCTCCATTCACAAATAATGTGATTATAAAATCATCCAATGATAAGGCGAAAGAAAGCAAAGCCGCAGCAAAAATACCTGGTATAGCTAAAGGCAATGTAACTTTGAAAAAAGCTTTCCGAGGAGTTGCCCCTAAATCTTGTGCTGCGTCTTCTATACGCCAATCAAACCCACGCATCCTAGCTTTTATAGTAAGTGTTACATAGCTCATACAAAACATTACATGTGCTAATACAATCGTGATCATACCAAAAGGAAAAGTAATAGTATTTGAACCGACTTGGAATGAGAAATCTAAAAACATCGTAAATAGTGAGGCGCCCAAAACAATTTCTGGGGTTGTCAAAGGAAGCACTAATAAAGTACTCAAAGTTCCAGTTGCCTTTAATTTATATCTCACTAAAGCTAGAGCCATCAAAGTACCTAGTATGGTTGCAATGATTGCACTGATAGCCGCTATCCATACACTTCTAAATAAAGCATCGTTTAATTCGGGATAAAAAAATCTAGTCCTTTCACCACCTTGAATCGTTTTCATCCAATGTTTTGTTGTGAATCCATTCCAAACAAAATTAAATCGACCTTTAGGATCATTAAAGCTAAATGCGACGATTACAAATATTGGAGCAAACAAATACACCATCGTCAAAGTTGCCCAACTATTTATTAACCAACGCCCTACTTTTCCAAACTTAGATGAAACATATGTCTCTTGCTTCTTTTTCATCCTGCCAAATCCTCCGCATCAAAGAAAGCGCTATAAGCAATAAATAGCACGAGCACAATTAGCATGAAAACAAAGGACAAAGCAGCTGCGACCGGAAAATCGTTTTGATTTAGGAATTGGTTTTGCACGACGGTACCAATCATCGACGTTTTTGTTGTCCCCAAATAATACGAATTAACAAAATCGCCTGCAGCAGGTATAAACACCAACAGGCTTCCAGCAAAAATTCCAGGCATAGCTAGAGGTAACACGATCTTTCTAAATGCAGTAAATGTATTTGCATATAGATCTCGTGCAGCATCAATTAATTTAACATCGATTTTTTCTAATGCAACATATAGAGGCAAGACCATAAAGGGCAGAAAGTTATATACCAATCCGCCAATTACAGCTGTCGGTGTTCGAAGTAGCTGATCGGGAATGCCAAGTGTAACGCCAAACAGATCGATGTTATGGCCAAAAAGAAAACCTATTGGCCCATCAGTGCCGAGCAATGTTTTCCATGCCAAAGTACGGATTAGGAAGTTAGTAAAAAAAGGAACCATAACGATTCCCATCCAAAAGTTTTTCCACTTACCTCCTCGAAAAGCAATTACATATGCAAGAGGAAAAGCCAAGGTGAGCGCTATTAAAGTAGCAGTCCCCGCATAGATAAAAGACCTCTGAAACTGTTCACCATATTTCGTAAAGGCCTGTTCATAATTAGCCCATTCCCAAGTAAATTCGAGTTGAGCAAATCTACTTGGTTTAGAAGAAAGCGACTTT
>CAUJDU010000147.1 GCA_963169585.1 Actinomycetota bacterium
GGTTTTTATTGAGTACGAGCGGAGGGACCTGAGTTGTTGCTGTCCCTGAGGGTTCAAGTCCCTCTTGGTTTTTATTGAGTACGAGCGGAGGGACTTGAACCCTCACGTCCAATGGACACTAGGACCTAAACCTAGCGCGTCTGCCAATTCCGCCACGCTCGCGAGAAGATACAGTTTAGACTTATCGGTACACTAAAGACACAATTGCGGATAGAATCTACTAGATTAATTAATTAACAGGACTTATACCTTAGAAAAGGGGAGAAATGGCTCGCGATCTTAATGCAAAGGCACGTGAAATTACCGAGAGGGAAAAAGAAGTTTATGCAAAGCGTACGCAAGAGTCTAGGAAACATACTGAGCGTGCAGCCAAAGTTATGCCTTTGGGCGTACCAAGCTCCCTGCAATATTACGACCCAAACCCTGTAGTAGCTAAATCAGCACAAGGGTCATGGCTTGAAGATGTTGATGGAAATCACTATATCGACTTCAATATGGGCTTTGGTGCGCTACTCGCTGGACATTGTCACCCTGTCTTGAAAACTGCAATAACAAATCAGTTGGAAAATGGAACTCTTTTTGTTACACCTTGTGATACAAACGCTCAAGTTGCAGAATTATTATGTGAACGTTTTGGTTTTGATATGTTTCGTTTTACAAATTGTGGAAATGAGTCAACGCTTGATGCAATACGTCTAGCAAGAGGATATACAGGCCGAGACAAGATCGTGAAACTCGAGGGCGGATATCATGGCCATCACGATGATGCAATGATATCTGTTAAACCTGCTTTGGATGTAGCAGGGCCAGAAGACAGTCCGGCTTCTATTCCGTGGAGTAAAGGTATTACTCAAGCAGTATTAAATGATGTAACTGTCGTTCCGTACAACAATCCTGTTGCGCTCGAAAAAGTTTTAGCAAATGGAGAATATGCAGCATTTTTCTTAGAGCCAATAATGGAAAATATTGGTATCTGTTTACCTGACGAAGATTATTTGAAGCAGGTACGCGAAATCACTCAAAGATATGGAACTCTTTTAATTTTCGACGAAGTCAAAACTGGTTTAACTTCTGGTAACGGTACTACCCAGGAACGTTTTGGAGTTCAACCTGACCTAATTTGTTTAGCTAAAGCAATAGGTGGCGGTTTACCGATCGGCGCTTATGGTGGTAAAAAAGAAATTATGGATGTTATAACTAGAGGCGAAGTGTTACATATGGGTACTTATGTTGGTAACCCTCTTGTTATGGCTGCGAGTTATGCTGTTTTATCAGAGATTTGCACCCCTGAAGCTATTGAGAAGGCAGCAGCTTTAAATACTTCGATGATTACAAAAATCAAGGATGTTATTTCTAAATACGATTTACCTGCACACACAATCACTAGAGGGGTAAAGGGTTGCATAACTTGGTCTAAAGAACCAATACGCAACTATCGGGATTACAAAGAGACTGATTTTGAGATTGCTTATGCACAGTGGATTTACGGTATAAATCGTGGGATTCTGCTTCCTCCGGGACTAGATGAACAATGGCTAGTTAGCGTGCAACACAGTGAAGAAGATTGTCAAACTCATGTCGATATGTTGGAGGCCTTTGCAGTTGAGTTAACCTCATAGTTTCTTATCTAACAACTTTTAACTTAGAAATAAGGCGTCTTGTCCAAAAATGCACTATGCTCATGAGCGGAGATTAAAAGAATCTTCACTTAGTGAATAGAGTATGTAGTGACTACAGGTACAGTAAAATTTTTCAATTCGGAAAAAGGCTTTGGCTTTATCTCTCGAGAGGATGGAGAAAAGGACGTATTCGTCCACTTTTCTAATATCGAAGGCGAAGGCCACAAATCCCTCGATGACGGCGCCAAGGTTGAGTTCGAAGTTGTTGCTGGGGCAAAGGGCGACGAAGCTCACAATGTTCGTGTAGTCCAATAACAACTAGTGCAGTCTCTGGCATAGAATCTGCCTTGCCTAAATCTTGCGCAATGTCCGTTTATACATTAATCTGTATAAATGTCTAGAGGTTGTGATCAAAGCACATCAGAAAAGATATCGTTTATATCGCTTACTGACAAGTGGGTAAATCTAATCTGGCCATATATGGAACCAGAATCACAAGAAATGCCTAAATCTTGGCCTAAGAGTAAAGAAGATCTTCTTCAATGGGCATTGGGGACAAAGAGAAAACAAACAATTGCCGATCGTTCATTGATTTTACGGATTGAAGATGGCGGTGATCATCTTAACCCTGTTGGTATTATTACTGGCGATTTGGTGCGAGGATTAAATAGCGAAACTTTTCCTGGCGCTAAGTTAGGCGACGTAAACATCGCATATTTTGTTTTCGCAAAATATCGTGGACAGGGGATAGCCCAATATGCTTTGAACGAAGTTCGCCAAGCATGGCAAGAGGATAAAAAAAATCCCGTATTAAGGATTGCGCCCGATAATTTTGCATCCCAGGCTGTAGCAAAGGGAGCTGGATTTATTTATCATGAAACTGTTTTTGTAAAAGACCGAGAGTTTTTTATATTTAAGCCTGCTTAAACCTCGCTTTGGTGCGATTTCCTGCCCTATAGGGCATAAAAATTACAACAAAACAAGATCATTGGTTGTGCAATTGACACAAATGTGGACAATATCTATAATTTATATTCGTATATGAATACTTTGATGACCACCTCGATGATGTCTATGGCAATGCTTTGCCCGAGGCTGGTTTCTTAGTTCTTGCTGAATACTTTTTGAACCCACCAGCCTCGGGCCGGTGGGTTTTTCTTTTAACTTTATTTTAAGGACTAATTGTGACACAGACGCAATATACAGATTTAGCAGTTGTTGGCTTAGGCCCTGCAGGTTTAGCAGCCACTTTAGCAGCGCATGCAGCAGGCATAAAAAAAATTATCGCAATGGACCCAGCTTCAAGATTAGGGGCTGGAAATCTTGATGGTCTTGATATTTTATCCAATTCAAAAGGAAGCGATTTTACTGAACTGCTACCAGTACTCTTTCCTGACGCAGCAAGACTTGCTCCAGCTATTGAGCTAAGTACAAGATCTGAACTGGTCGATCTAGCAATTGCAGCTAATCTTTTAGAACAAGTTGCTTTAAAAGCAGAAGAGAAAAATGTTGTTGAAATCGTTCGCGAACCAGTTGTTAAAGCAAAAAGATTGCCAAATGGTTATGAAATTCGTACACCGAGCGTTGTTGTCGAATCTGATTGGTTAGCGATAGCACCCGGCGGCAGGGAGGTATTAATACCTGAACTAGCGAAACGTAATGAAACAAACTCTCCAGGTTCTGTATTTACTTCATATGAAATATTGGCAAATAAACGAGATGAAGATTTTGAAGCATTTATTAGCAAGAGAAACCAAGTTGCAGTTGTTGGTAATTCTCATGGAGCATATTCGGTAGCAAAAAAATTATTAGATAAATACCCTGGTATAACTATAGAGATATTTAAGATTTCGCCTACTAAGCCATTTTTTGAAAGCGTACAAGATGCTGTTGAACATGGATATAACATAACTTCAATCGATTCGATATGTCCTATCCGTAAGTGTATAAATCGTTTCGATGGGGTCAAGGGACCAGCTCGAGATCTATGGTTTGCCGAGCAAGCTGGAGAACTTGAAGGACGTGTACGTAGTTTGCTTAACGTACCATTGAAAGAAATAGATTTAGAGGTCGCTGTCATTCAGTCGACTGGATATAGTCAAAATAGGGTTTCATTTTTTGACGAAAACGATCAACCAATTGATTATGTCACACGTCCAGAAAAAGATGGATTTGCTCGAATCTATACAGGGCAAAATGGTCTCGTATTGCCGCGTGCATTTGCATTGGGTATAGGGCATAGTTCAGTGGATGCAACTACTGTCTACCAAGGTCAAGCACAAAGTGCCTTCAGAGATCTTCGCTAAGATTAAATAGATGTCATTAAATAAAGAAGCCATAGTGGTTGTGATTTCTGGACCAACATGTTCAGGAAAATCGACTCTGGCATCCCGATTAGCAGCTCTGACTGGTGTAGAGCTTTTTAGCCAAGATGAAATTTTGACCGAAATTATTCCAGATTCAGATCGAAATCTTAGAGATCGTTTAGCATCGTATGATGAAATGTTCAAGCGTGCAAGAGCTGCTTTCGAAGATGGTAAAGCTATCGTGTTGGAGGGAACATTTTCCAGGTTAGAACACCGCAGAGGTTTGTTATATGCTTTTCCAGACGCACAAACATATATTTTTGAAGTTCAAGTTCCACTAGAAGTTGCTTTGAAAAGGTTTGATAAACGTATAGGTCATCCTGCTATCGATCAGACAGAAGAAATTGTGCATGACCGCAATATAGAGTTCCCATTTTCTGACGTTGCGACAGGTATTGACGGAACGGCTTCGTTGGATTCTCAATTATTGAAAACTTTGAGCACAATTGAGAGTAAGGTAAGTCAAGATATTGGCGCTTGGAAAGCGCTTGGACTAGCACAAGCACAACCTGATAGAAATTTAGATTTGTAGAGAACGTATCTCTTCCCAAACATCTTCTTGTACGTCTATGTAATCTAGATCTAATGCTTTCTTCATTTTATCTCTTGCATTTTCTCCGGGTATGCGAATCTTTTGACC